>NZ_KV830972.1:0-380561 GCF_001836945.1 Staphylococcus sp. HMSC062H10 | reverse complement strand
CGATGACTAAAGAAGAAATTGAACAAGCCAAAGCGCAACTTGCACAAGCATTACAAGACATTAAAGATTTAGTGAAAGCTAAAGAAGATGCGAAAAATGCTATTAAAGCATTAGCAAATGCGAAGCGTGATCAAATCAATTCAAACCCTGATTTAACACCTGAGCAAAAAGCAAAAGCACTCAAAGAAATTGACGAAGCTGAAAAACGAGCACTAGAAAACATTGAAAATGCTCAAACTAAAGATCAATTAAATCAAGGATTAAATTTAGGATTAGATGATATTAGAAATACACATGTATGGGAAGTTGATGCACAACCTGCTGTAAATGAAATTTTTGACGCAACACCTGAGCAAATCCTAGTTAATGGTGAACTCATTGTGCATCGTGATGACATCATTACAGAACAAGATATTCTAGCACATATCAACTTAATTGATCAGCTTACAGCAGAAGTTATTGATACACCGTCAACTGAATCAATTTCTGATAGCTTAACAGCAAAGGTTGAAGTAACATTACTTGATGGATCAAAAGTGATTGTTAATGTTCCTGTGAAAGTAGTAGAAAAAGAATTGACAGTAGTCAAACAACAGGCGATTGAATCAATTGAAAATGCGGCACAACAAAAGATTAATGATATCAATAATCACGCAACATTAACACCTGAACAAAAAGAAGCTGCGATTGCAGAAGTTAATAAGCTAAAACAACAAGCTATTGAGCAAATTAACAATGCAGCAGATGTTCATACGGTTGAAGAAGTTCAACACCAAGAACAAGCGCATATTGAACAATTTAATCCAGATCAATTTACAATTGACCAAGCCAAATCAAATACTATTAAATCAATTACTGATGCTATCCAACATATGATTGATGAAATTAATGCAAGCAAGGATTTAACTGATAAAGAGAAGCAGGAAGCTATATCTAAATTAAATCAATTAAAAGAACAATCAATTCAGGCGATTCAACGTGCGCAAAGCATCGATGAAATTACGCAACAATTAGATCAATTTAAAGCGCAACTGAAAGTGGCAAATCCATTTGCTAAAGAATTGGAAAAACGTAAAAAAGTAGCGATTTCAAAAATTAAAGATATTTCTACAGATAAAATTGATCGCATTAGAAATAGTACAATAGGAACTGCTGAAGAAAGACAAGCAGCAATGAATCGAATTAACGAAATTGTGCTTGAAACAATCAGAGATATTAATAATGCGCATACGCCACAACAAGTTGAGGCTGCATTGAATAATGGTATCGCACGAATTTTAGCAGTACAAATTGTAACATCTGATCATAGCAAACATTCATCAAATTCAGATGGTCAATCTAATAGTCATATAAGCATCGGTTATGGCACTGTAAATCATCCATATAACAGTACGACTAGTGGACATAAAAAGAAATTGGATCAAGATGATGAAATCGATCCACTTCATATGCGTCATTTCGGTGACCGAATTGGTAATGTTATCAAAAACGCACTTGGCGTTGTTGGTATTTCTGGATTACTTGCTAGCTTCTGGTTCTTCATTGCGAAACGTCGTCGTAAAGAGGATGAAGAGGAAGAATTGGAAATTAGAGATAATAGCAAAGACAAGAAGAAAGGTTCAATAGAAGGTACTAAACATTTACCACTTTTATTTGCGAAACGTCGCAGAAAAGAAGATGAAGAAAATGTGGAAGTTACAAATGAACACACAGATGAAAAAGTGTTGCAAGATAACGAACATTCACCACTCTTAATCGCAAAACGACGCAAAGATAAAGAGGTAGATGTTGAAACAACAACTAGTATTGAATCTAATGAAGATGATGCACCTTTATTATTGGCTAAAAAGAAAAATCAAAAAGATAACCAATCCAAAGGGAAAAAGTCCGCATCAAAAAAACCTTCTAAAAAGGTAGCAGCTAAAAAGAAGAAAAAGAAATCTAAAAAAAATAAAAAATAATTTGTTTCTTCGATAAAAAGAGGAGCACCGATTGAAATTATGTCAGTCGGTGCTCCTTTTATTTGTTCTTTTTAATTAATTTGTACAATGCTTGCTGTGCGTGTTGATTCGCTTCTTTGTTTTGTTCTCTCGGAATCCATTTAACAAATAATAAATCAAAATCTTGTTCAAATATTTCCAATTGATCAAAATAAGGTTTAAATTTTGCATTTTTTACATAACCAGCGTTAACACTATCTGCAATTAACTTAGAGTCCGTGTACAACAACGCATTGCTAACGTTTAATTCACGGGCGTGCTTCAATGCATAGATACAAGCAGCCCATTCTGCAGTGTGGTTATCCATTTCGCCTAACTCATGTGTATATATATAATGCTGCTCATCTTCTTTGATTACAATGGCACATGTACTTATACCTGGATTTCCTTTCGTCGCAGCATCAAAATTTATTTTCGCCATAATAAGCCTACTTTCTATTCAATACTTAGTTAAAGTTACTATTACTGTAATACAAAATATGTTGGGTAATCCATTAAAAAACACGCATCACTTAAATAAGTAACACGTGTTTAAAATATTCACTGATTCAAAGATGATTTTCTAATACGTAGTACTGTAATATACTTCCCAAAAAATCATCATGATAAAATTTTCTCAAATATCAGCTTTAAAACTTATTCTATTATGTAGTAAGTGCTTTAATAGCCTTGATCCAATTTATCAATCTTACCTTTACGATAAAATGATTTAGCAATATATCCAAATGGTACATTGAAAACTGTCGAAGCTAATTTTAGTACGTATGTTGTAATAAATATTTCAAATACAACTGTACCAGGTAAACTTCCGATAAATGCGATAGCTACAAATAAAGCTGTATCAATTATTGAGCTTAAAAATGTACTACCATATGCACGGATGAAAAACGTTTTATCAGAACTAAATACTTTTTTAATTAGTGAAAAGATAAATACATCAATATGTTGACCAATAATATATGCGACGATTGAGCCTAAAGCAATGCGTGGCACAACATCAAAGATTGCGTGTAATGCTTTTTGTGCCATATCTTCTGGTGCAGGAATAAAATGTAATGACAATTGCATAACAATAATCATAATTAATGTTGATGAAAAGCCTAACCAAACTGCTCTTTTTGCAACTCTACGCCCATAAATATCGTTTAATATATCTGTTGCTAAATAAATAGAAGCAAACATGACATTACCTAAAGTTGCTGAAATACCAAAGATTTCTACAGTTTTAATCACTTGTATGTTGGCAATGATCGTGCCAATTGCAACCCATGCAATTAAACCTTGTTTACCAAAAAAGCGATACATAAGTACCATAAGCAGGAACGTTGCAATAAATGTAACTAGTCCTAAAATTTCATTATACATATTAAAATGTCCTCCTAAATTTTGATCATGCGGGTGTTTAGAAACCGCTCAATAAATAACTTACTCATTTTACTGAAAAATCGTTTGCGATGCAATAGCATTTGAATATAAATACATTTTACGTATAGAATTGTAAAAGGTTTCATTCAAATCTTAGGGTCAAAAATGTTATAATATTTTTATGTCAAATTTAAAACAGTAACACTTATTTCCAAGGTTGCAATATTTTGAAGTAATAAAGGAAGTGTCGCGTATTTTAACTTTTTCAGAGCAAAATGCACTCGCGAAAATAGATGATTTAATGAATACTTATTGCAATCAATGTCCAATCAAAACTCGTCTGCGTAAATTAGAGGGGAAAACGAAGGCGCATCATTTTTGTATCAATGAGTGTTCAATAGGGAAAGAAATAAAACAATTAGGAAATGAACTTCAATAGGAGGAAGTCAAATGCAAATTATATCTATATCAGAAACACCGAACCACAACACAATGAAGATTACACTTAGTGAAAGCAGAGAAGGTATGACATCAGATACGTATACTAAAGTTGATGATTCACAGCCAGCTTTTATTAATGACATCTTAAAGGTTGAAGGTGTTAAATCAATTTTCCATGTTATGGACTTTATTTCAGTAGATAAAGAAAATGACGCAAATTGGGAAACAGTATTGCCAAAAGTAGAGGCTGTATTCGAATAAATTTTTCATCAACTAGTATTCGGGGGGATAAAGTATATGGAAATTTTACGTATAGAGCCAACGCCAAGTCCAAATACAATGAAAGTTGTTTTGTCATATACAAGAGAAGACAAGTTATCTAATACTTATAAAAAAGTAGAAGAAAATCAACCAAGATTTATAAATCAGTTGTTATCTATAGATGGTATCACTTCCATTTTTCATGTCATGAACTTCTTAGCTGTTGATAAGGCACCAAAAGCTGATTGGGAAGTCATATTACCTGATATTAAAGCTGCTTTTTCTGGTGAAAGTCAGGTGTTGGAATCTGGAAAAGACCCACAAATTGACAATCATTTTGGTGAAATTAAAGCTGAACTATTAACTTTTAAGGGTATACCGTATCAAATTAAGCTAACTTCTGCTGACCAAGAATTAAGAGAACAATTACCACAAACATATGTTGATCATATGACTCAAGCGCAAACAGAACATGACAATATTGTTTTTATGCGTAAATGGCTAGATTTAGGAAATCGCTATGGAAATATTGAAGAAGTAATGGATGGTGTCCTAGAAGAAGTACTAGCTACCTATCCAGAATCACAGTTACCTGTATTGGTAAAACATGCTTTAGAAGAAAATCACGCAACTAATAATTATCATTTCTATCGCCATGTCTCTTTGGATGAATATCATGCGACTGATAATTGGAAGACTCGATTACGAATGTTAAACCATTTTCCAAAGCCGACTTTTGAAGATATACCGTTGCTTGATTTAGCTTTATCTGATGAAAAAGTACCGGTTAGACGTCAAGCGATTGTATTATTAGGAATGATTGAAAGTAAAGAAATTTTACCGTATTTATATAAGGGGCTTCGTGATAAAAGTCCTGCTGTAAGAAGAACTGCAGGGGATTGCATAAGCGATTTAGGGTATCCAGAGGCACTACCAGAAATGGTGCTACTATTAGATGATCCACAAAAAATCGTTAGGTGGCGTGCTGCTATGTTTATCTTTGATGAAGGTAATGCAGAGCAGCTTCCCGCACTTAAAGCCCATATTAATGACAATGCGTTTGAAGTTAAATTACAAATTGAAATGGCCATATCTCGTATTGAAAACGGAGATGAAGCACTTGGTTCAGTATGGAAACAAATGGCGAACAGAACAATTTAATTGGAGGAATTAAATATGAATGCATATGATGCTTATATGAAAGAAATTGCGCAACAAATGCGTGGCGAATTAACTCAAAATGGTTTTACAAGTTTAGAAACGAGCGAAGCAGTATTAGAGTATATGAACCAAGTAAATGCTGATGACACTACTTTTGTAGTTATTAACTCTACATGCGGCTGTGCAGCTGGATTAGCAAGACCAGCTGCAGTAGCAGTTGCAACACAAAATGAACATAGGCCTACAAATACAGTTACAGTTTTTGCTGGGCAAGATAAAGAAGCAACTGCTACAATGCGAGAATTCATTCAGCAAGCACCATCTAGTCCTTCGTATGCTTTATTCAAAGGTCGAGATTTAGTTTATTTTATGCCTAGAGAATTTATCGAAGGTAGAGATATTAATGACATTGCAATGGACTTAAAGGATGCCTTTGACGAAAATTGTAAATAGTACACATAAATAAATATAAAGGTTAACACATTTTATAATATTAAAAATGGTGTCTGTCATTGAAAATAGAGAATATAGTTGTATTCCATTTGTTATATAAAGTACGTTCTTACCAACTATATTTTCTAGAAATTTAACTGTTTTAATAGGACATCAAACATAATATTCAAATCATGTGTTAACCTCTTTTTTAAAATTTTTTAGCATTAAAGTTATAGATTTGGGTAAACAATTAGCAATTGGAAACATAGATCACGTTATGATGTGGCAGGTACTTAATCAGCATTTTATAAATAAAGTAACGGAATTCATGATTTTAATATCATATTACTAAAATGAGTGATAACAAAATGCTACATAAAGTTTAATTATATCGAACTAAATATACATACTATAAATAATGAAAATGAGGTGTTATCGCATATGTTGAATTCATTTGATGCAGCATATCACAGTCTTTGTGAAGAAGTTTTAGAAATAGGAAATACACGAAATGATCGCACAAATACAGGTACGATTTCGAAATTTGGTCATCAACTTCGCTTTGACTTATCTAAAGGATTTCCACTATTAACGACAAAGAAAGTTTCTTTTAAATTAGTAGCGACCGAATTATTATGGTTCATTAAAGGAGATACAAATATCCAATACTTATTAAAGTATAATAATAATATTTGGAACGAATGGGCTTTTGAAAATTATATCAAATCAGACGAGTATAAAGGTCCAGATATGACAGATTTCGGGCATCGTGCATTGAGTGATCCTGAATTTAACGAACAATATAAAGAACAAATGAAACAATTTAAGCAACGTATTCTTGAAGATGATACATTTGCGAAGCAATTCGGTGATTTAGGTAATGTTTATGGAAAACAATGGCGAGATTGGGTTGATAAAGATGGTAATCATTTTGATCAACTAAAAACAGTAATTGAGCAAATTAAGCATAATCCAGATTCAAGACGACACATCGTATCTGCATGGAATCCAACAGAAATTGACACAATGGCACTTCCGCCTTGTCATACAATGTTCCAGTTTTATGTCCAAGATGGTAAGTTAAGTTGCCAGTTATACCAACGTAGCGCAGATATCTTTTTAGGTGTGCCATTTAATATCGCAAGCTACGCTTTATTGACACACCTTATTGCCAAAGAATGTGGACTTGAAGTAGGAGAATTTGTGCATACATTTGGAGATGCACATATTTATTCAAATCATATTGATGCGATTCAAACACAATTAGCACGTGAAAGTTTCAATCCTCCAACATTAAAAATTAATAGTGACAAGTCAATTTTCGACATAAATTATGAAGATTTGGAAATTGTTGACTATGAATCACATCCAGCAATAAAAGCTCCAATAGCAGTGTAGTCGTTGCATAGTTAGCTAACCATATAGACATCAAAATGACATCATAGTATTTTCAAGTGCAAAAAAGTACTTTTTTGTGTTAAACGTTTTCATAAATTATGCAAAATCATTATTTCTATCACACTTTATGATAAAAATTGTGTTAAATTAAAGATAACTTAGTAATAAAAAATGAAATGATAGAAGAAGGAGGATAATTATGACTTTATCCATTCTAGTTGCACATGACTTGCAACGAGTAATTGGTTTTGAAAATCAATTACCTTGGCACCTACCAAATGATTTGAAGCATGTTAAAAAATTATCAACAGGTCATACTTTAGTAATGGGTCGTAAGACATTTGAATCGATTGGTAAACCACTACCGAATCGTCGAAATGTTGTACTTACTTCAGATACAAGTTTCAACGTAGAGGGCGTTGATGCAATTCATTCTATTGAAGATATTTACCAACTACCGGGCCATGTTTTCATATTTGGAGGGCAAACATTATTTGAAGAAATGATTGATAAAGTGGACGACATGTATATTACTGTTATTGAAGGTAAATTCCGTGGTGATACGTTCTTTCCACCTTATACATTTGAAGACTGGGAAGTTGCCTCTTCAGTTGAAGGTAAACTAGATGAAAAAAATACAATTCCACATACCTTTCTACATTTAATTCGTAAAAAATAAGGGGGAAAATGACCATGACAAAACAGATTATAGTGACAGACTCAACATCCGATTTATCTAAAGAATATTTAGAAGCAAACAACATACATGTAATCCCTTTAAGTTTAACTATTGAAGGAGCTTCATACGTTGACCAAGTAGATATTACATCAGAAGAATTTATTAATCATATTGAAAATGATGAAGATGTAAAGACAAGTCAACCAGCCATAGGTGAATTTATATCTGCTTATGAAGAACTAGGAAAAGATGGCGCTGAAATCATAAGTATTCATCTTTCTTCAGGATTAAGTGGTACATTTAACACTGCTTACCAAGCAAGTCAAATGGTAGATGCTAATGTAACTGTTATTGATTCAAAATCTATTTCTTTTGGTTTAGGGTATCAAATACAACACCTAGTAGAGCTTGTAAAAGAAGGTGTCTCAACTTCTGAAATAGTTAAAAAGTTAAATCATTTAAGAGAAAACATTAAATTATTTGTAGTTATAGGGCAATTGAATCAATTAATTAAAGGTGGCAGAATTAGTAAAACAAAAGGTTTAATTGGTAATCTTATGAAAATTAAACCAATTGGTACACTAGACGATGGTCGCTTAGAGCTTGTGCACAATGCGAGAACTCAAAATTCTAGTATCCAATACTTGAAAAAGGAAATTGCTGAATTTATAGGAGATCATGAAATCAAATCCGTTGGTGTCGCACATGCTAACGTCATTGAATATGTTGATAAATTGAAGAAAGTTTTTAATGAAGCTTTTCATGTGAATAATTACGATATAAATGTAACTACACCAGTTATTTCTGCGCATACTGGTCAAGGTGCGATTGGCCTCGTAGTCCTTAAGAAGTAAATTTAATCTTTTCAGTGTTAATTACTTCCATTTCAATCCTTTATAGACTAAATTTATAATTAGATAGATAGAGGAGGTAATTCATATGACAAAAGAATATGCAACATTAGCAGGAGGATGTTTCTGGTGCATGGTTAAACCATTTACATCATATCCAGGCATCAAGTCAGTCGTATCTGGTTATAGTGGTGGTCATGTTGACAACCCAACTTATGAACAGGTATGTACGAATCAAACCGGCCATGTCGAAGCAGTACAAATTACGTTTGATCCAGAGGTTACTTCCTTTGAAAATATATTAGACATATATTTCAAAACATTTGACCCAACTGATGATCAAGGGCAATTTTTCGATAGAGGCGAAAGCTATCAACCAGTCATTTTCTATCATGATGAGCATCAGAAAAAGGCTGCTGAGTTTAAAAAGCAACAATTAAATGAACAAGGTATTTTCAAGAAACCAGTGATTACACCTATTAAACCATATAAAAATTTCTATCCAGCTGAAGACTACCATCAAGATTATTACAAAAAGAACCCGGTACATTATTACCAATATCAACGTGGTTCAGGTAGAAAAGCGTTTATAGAATCACATTGGGGGAATCAAAATGCTTAAAAAAGATAAAAGTGAACTAACAGATATAGAATATATTGTTACACAAGAAAATGGCACTGAACCACCATTTATGAATGAATATTGGAATCATTTTGCTAAAGGGATTTATGTAGATAAGATTTCTGGTAAACCTTTATTTACATCTGAAGAAAAGTTTCATTCTGAGTGCGGATGGCCTAGCTTTTCCAAAGCGCTTGATGACGATGAAATTATAGAATTAGTCGACAAATCATTTGGTATGGTAAGAACTGAAGTGCGTTCAGAAGAATCAAATAGTCATTTAGGACACGTCTTTAATGATGGACCTAAAGAAAGTGGCGGCTTAAGATACTGTATCAATTCCGCTGCAATTCAATTTATTCCATATGAAAAATTAGAAGAATTGGGTTATGGCGATTTAATATCACATTTTGATAAGTAGGAGTGGAAAGTATGTTTAAAAAATTATTCGGAAAAGGCAAAGAAGTTCAGAAAGATATCGCAATTTATGCACCATTAACTGGAGAATACGTGAAAATTGAAGATATTCCAGATCCTGTATTCGCACAAAAAATGATGGGCGAAGGTTTTGGTATTAATCCAACAGAAGGAGAAGTTGTGTCTCCAATTGCAGGGCGTGTTGACAATGTCTTTCCAACAAAGCATGCGATTGGTTTAAAAGCAGATAACGGATTAGAGTTATTAGTTCATATCGGTTTAGACACAGTTCAACTAGATGGTGAAGGATTTGAAGTGTTAGTGTCTAGTGGTGACGAAGTTAACGTCGGAGATCCATTAGTAAGATTCAACCTTGAATATATTAATAATAACGCTAAGTCTGTTATTTCACCAATTATTATTACTAACACAGATCAAGCGGCTTCAATTAATATTTATGATGAAAATGCTGTGATTAAAGGTGAAACAAAAGTGATTGATGTGACAATGAACTAATGAAAAACTATTCGTTTTATCAATTTGTCATGACAGTTCGTGGGCGACACGACGATAAAGTTCGTCTAGCAGAAGAGATATTTGACGATCTTGCTTTCCCAAAACACGATGATGATTTTAACATACTGTCTGATTATATTGAGACACATGGTGATTTCACATTGCCAATGTCTGTATTTGATGATTTATATGAAGAATATACGGAATGGCTAAAATTTTAATATAATTTTTAATAATAATAGTTAGAACCAGGGTGATGCAATTTGTTATCCTGGTTTTAATTTAAAATAAACTAAGTTGTGACTAAAAATTAATCAATTATAGTGAAATATGGTGCGCTATCTTGCATAAATTGATATGATTAACTACACAGAATTTAAAAGTACATAATACATAATAAGGAAGTGATACAATGGATGATAAGCAACACACATCTTCATCCGATGATGAACGCACTGAAATTGCAACAAGCAATCAAGACCAACAAACTAATTCATCGAAACGCGTTCACTTAAAACGTTGGCATTTCATATCAATTTTAATTGGTACAATCCTAATAACAGCTGTCATCACAGTTGTTGCATATATTTTTATAAATCAAAAAATAAGTGGTTTAAACAAAACTGATCAAGCAAACTTAAATAAAATTGAAAATGTGTATAAAATCTTAAATAGTGATTATTATAAAAAACAGAACTCTGACAAGTTGAGTAAAGCTGCAATTGATGGCATGGTCAAAGAATTAAAAGATCCTTATTCTGAATATTTAACAAAAGAACAAACGAAATCCTTTAATGAAGGTGTTTCAGGTGATTTTGTAGGTATTGGTGCAGAAATGCAAAAGAAAAATGATCAAATTATGGTTACTAGCCCTATGAAGGGTTCTCCAGCAGAACGTGCTGGCATTCGTCCTAAAGATGTCATTACTAAAGTAAATGGAAAATCAATTAAAGGAAAAGCATTAGACGAAGTTGTCAAAGACGTTCGCGGTAAAGAAAACACTGAAGTAACTTTAACTGTTCAAAGAGGCAGTGAAGAAAAAGACGTTAAGATTAAACGTGAAAAAATTCATGTTAAAAGCGTTGAGTATAAGAAAAAAGGTAAGGTTGGCGTTATTACTATTAATAAATTCCAGAATGATACATCAGGTGAATTGAAAGATGCAGTTCTTAAAGCTCACAAAGATGGTTTGAAAAAGATTGTTTTAGATTTAAGAAATAATCCAGGTGGACTACTAGATGAAGCTGTTAAAATGGCAAATATTTTTATCGATAAAGGAAAAACTGTTGTTAAACTAGAAAAAGGTAAAGATACTGAAGCAATTCAAACTTCTAATGATGCGTTAAAAGAAGCGAAAGACATGGATATATCCATCTTAGTGAATGAAGGTTCAGCTAGCGCTTCTGAAGTGTTTACGGGTGCGCTAAAGGACTATAATAAAGCTAAAGTTTATGGGTCAAAAACATTCGGCAAAGGTGTCGTTCAAACTACAAGAGAGTTTAAAGATGGTTCGTTGTTAAAATATACTGAAATGAAATGGTTAACGCCAGATGGTCATTATATTCACGGTAAAGGCATTAAACCAGACGTTCCTATTGACACACCTAAATATCAATCTTTAAATGTCATTCCTAATACGAAAACATTTAAAGTTGGAGACGATGATAAAAATATTAAAACTATTAAAATTGGTTTATCAGCTTTAGGTTATAAAGTTGATAATGAATCAACGCAATTTGATCAAGCATTAGAAAATCAAGTTAAAGCTTTCCAACAAGCGAATAAACTCGAGGTAACTGGTGAATTTAATAAAGAAACGAATAATAAATTTACTGAGTTATTAGTTGAAAAAGCTAATAAACATGATGATGTTCTCGATAAATTGATTAATATTTTAAAATAGGCGATACACACTACTAAAATTGTATTATTATTATGTTAATGACACGCTTCTTAAATTTGCAAAGAAAGCAATTTAAGAGGCGTGTTTATTTTTATTGACGTCTAACTCTAAAAGATATAAATTAGACATTTACATAATGATGTAAATAACGCAATTTCTATCATCGCTGTTAATAATTCATGCTTTAATATACTATGAGCATATACTTTTTAAATAGTATTATTCACTAGTTTTAACAATCAATTAATTAGTATATGATACTTTTATTGGTTATTTTTATCCCATAGTGTGATAATTACTATTTTTCATTCATAATAAAGGTTTAAAGCATGCTAATAGTGTGTAAGATTAACATGTACTGAAAAACATGTTTAACATAACGATATAAGGAGTGACGTACATGATCCGTCTAGGTAAAATGTCAGATTTAGATCAAATCTTAAATCTAGTAGAAGAAGCAAAAGAATTAATGAAAGAACACGACAACGAGCAATGGGACGATCAGTACCCTCTTTTAGAACATTTTGAAGAAGATATTGCTAAAGATTATTTGTACGTATTAGAGGAAAATAACAAAATTTATGGCTTTATTGTTGTCGACCAAGACCAAGCAGAATGGTATGATGACATTGACTGGCCAGTAAATAGAGAAGGCGCTTTTGTTATTCATCGATTAACTGGTTCGAAAGAATATAAAGGAGCTGCTACAGAATTATTCAATTATGTTATTGATTTAGTTAAAGCACGTGGTGCAGAAGTTATTTTAACGGACACCTTTGCGTTAAACAAACCTGCACAAGGTTTATTTGCCAAATTTGGATTTCATAAGGTCGGTGAACAATTAATGGAATATCCGCCATATGATAAAGGTGAACCATTTTATGCATATTATAAAAATTTAAAAGAATAGAGGTAATATTAATGACGAAAATCGCATTTACCGGAGGGGGAACAGTTGGACACGTATCAGTAAATTTAAGTTTAATTCCAACTGCATTATCACAAGGTTATGAAGCGCTTTATATTGGTTCTAAAAATGGTATTGAAAGAGAAATGATTGAATCACAACTACCAGAAATTAAGTATTATCCTATTTCGAGTGGTAAATTAAGAAGATATATTTCTTTAGAAAATGCCAAAGACGTATTTAAAGTATTGAAAGGTATTCTTGATGCTCGTAAAGTTTTGAAAAAAGAAAAACCTGATCTATTATTTTCAAAAGGTGGATTTGTATCTGTGCCTGTTGTTATTGCAGCCAAATCATTAAATATACCAACTATTATTCATGAATCTGACTTAACACCAGGACTAGCGAATAAGATAGCACTTAAATTTGCCAAGAAAATATATACAACATTTGAAGAAACGCTAAACTACCTACCTAAAGAGAAAGCTGATTTTATTGGAGCAACAATTCGAGAAGATTTAAAAAATGGTAATGCACATAATGGTTATCAATTAACAGGCTTTAATGAAAATAAAAAAGTGTTACTCGTTATGGGTGGAAGCTTAGGAAGTAAAAAATTAAATAGCATTATTCGCGAAAACTTAGATGCATTATTACAACAATATCAAGTGATACATTTAACTGGTAAAGGATTAAAAGATGCTCAAGTTAAAAAATCAGGATATATACAATATGAATTTGTTAAAGAGGATTTAACAGATTTATTAGCAATTACGGACACAGTAATAAGTAGAGCAGGGTCAAATGCGATTTATGAGTTCTTAACATTACGTATACCAATGTTATTAGTACCATTAGGTTTAGATCAATCCCGAGGCGACCAAATTGACAATGCAAATCATTTTGCTGATAAAGGTTATGCTAAAACGATTGATGAAGAACAATTAACAGCACAAATTTTATTACAAGAGCTAAATAAAATGGAACAGGAAAGAACTCGAATTATCAATAATATGAAATCGTATGAACAAAGTTATACGAAAGAAGCTTTATTTGATAAGATGATTAAAGACGCATTGAATTAATGGGGGGTAATGCTTTATGAGTCAATGGAAACGTATCTCTTTGCTCATCGTTTTTACATTGGTTTTTGGAATTATCGCGTTTTTCCACGAATCAAGACTAGGGAAATGGATTGATAATGAAGTTTATGAATTTATATATTCATCAGAGAGCTTTATTACGACATCTATCATGCTTGGGGCTACTAAAGTAGGTGAAGTCTGGGCAATGTTATGTATTTCATTACTTCTTGTGGCATATCTCATGTTAAAGCGCCACAAAATTGAAGCATTATTTTTTGCATTAACAATGGCATTATCTGGAATTTTGAATCCAGCATTAAAAAATATATTCGATAGAGAAAGACCTACATTGCTGCGTTTAATTGATATAACAGGATTTAGTTTTCCTAGCGGTCATGCTATGGGATCAACTGCATATTTTGGAAGTGGTATCTATTTATTAAATCGATTAAATCAAGGTAATTCAAAAGGTATTCTTATAGGGTTATGTGCAGCTATGATTTTATTGATTTCCATATCACGTGTATATCTAGGTGTACATTATCCAACAGATATTATTGCCGGCATTATTGGTGGCGTATTTTGCATTATTTTATCAACGTTATTACTTAGAAATAAATTAATCAATTAAATAGTAAAAAAACAAAAGCAGTAAACCTAAAGTGTCGTAAGGGTTTACTGCTTTTATAAAACGTTGTTATAACGTATATTGTCTTTTACGGGCATATAAAAGGGGAATATTTGAAAATGACCAATCCAACAAGAACGAAACGTTGTGGGGGGGATGTTCTATGTGGTATTGATAATCATTTTCAACTACTATTATACATTAGTGAGAATCATTGTCAATTAGAAACTAAAACTTTTTTTGAATAATTTTTAAGAATAGTAAATAAAACGCATGATTACGCTATTTTTGAAAATAAAAAAATTTGTATTTCTCATTAGAATTAGAATATTTAAAAGTGATGAGGCTTAAAAATTATATTGTTACATACTTCTTTTGAATTCATACATTATGAAATGTTACTTGCAAGTTCAAAATAGCACATTGAAATGATGTGTGATAAATGTTTAAACTACGGTCATTTTGTGAAAATAAAGATAATAACTATTCATTTTACATTAATAAAAGTCAGTATACGACAACAATTGATATTGCGGTAAGGCCTTGTGTTAAAGTATTCTATATTTAAGTACTGCAATCAGAATTAACAGAATTCCATTAACTGATTATTAAATATTTGAGTTAATAAATAATTAATGATTGTAGCTTGAAAAATTTAAAACATGGTTATTGATTTGTGATAAAATTTAAACGTAAACAAACTAATTTAAAAAGCAACTATTGTATAGAAAAATACAAAATTTAAAATATATTACCTTATTAGAAAAAGTCGTAATATGAGGTGTACAAATGACGCAAATTTTAATAGTAGAAGATGAACAAAACTTAGCAAGATTTCTTGAATTGGAACTCACACATGAAAATTACAATGTGGACACAGAGTATGATGGACAAGACGGTTTAGATAAAGCGCTTAGCCATTACTATGATTTAATCATATTAGATTTAATGTTGCCGTCAATTAATGGCTTAGAAATTTGTCGCAAAATTAGACAACAGCAATCTACACCTATCATTATAATTACAGCGAAAAGTGATACGTATGACAAAGTTGCTGGGCTTGATTACGGTGCAGACGATTATATAGTTAAGCCATTTGATATTGAAGAACTTTTAGCAAGAATTCGTGCTATTTTACGTCGTCAGCCACAAAAAGATATTATCGATGTCAACGGTATTACAATTGATAAGAATGCTTTTAAAGTGACGGTAAATGGCGCAGAAATTGAATTAACAAAAACAGAGTATGATTTACTATATCTTCTAGCTGAAAATAAAAACCATGTTATGCAACGTGAACAAATTTTAAATCATGTATGGGGTTATAATAGTGAAGTAGAAACAAATGTCGTAGATGTTTATATAAGATATTTACGAAACAAATTAAAACCATACGATCGTGACAAAATGATTGAAACAGTTCGTGGCGTTGGGTATGTGATACGATGACAAAACGTAAATTGCGCAATAACTGGATTATTGTTACCACGATGATTACGTTTGTCACGATATTTTTGTTTTGCTTAATTATTATCTTTTTCTTGAAAGATACACTGCATAATAGTGAGCTTGATGATGCAGAAAGAAGCTCAAGCGATATTAATAATTTATTTCATTCTAAGCCTGTTAAAGATATATCTGCATTAGACTTGAATGCATCTTTAGGTAATTTTCAAGAGATTATTATTTATGATGAGCATAATAATAAATTATTTGAGACATCGAATGATAACACAGTGAGAGTTGAACCAGGTTATGAACACCGGTATTTTGACCGCGTAATAAAAAAACGTTATAAAGGCATTGATTATTTAATTATTAAAGAACCAATCACAACGCAAGATTTCAAAGGGTATAGCTTGTTAATTCATTCACTAGAAAATTATGATAACATCGTAAAATCATTGTATATCATTGCGCTTGCATTTGGAGTGATTGCAACAATTATAACTGCTACAATCAGTTATGTATTTTCAACTCAAATTACTAAACCGCTTGTCAGTTTATCAAATAAAATGATTGAGATTCGACGAGATGGTTTTCAAAATAAATTGCAATTAAATACAAATTATGAAGAAATAGATAATTTAGCAAATACGTTTAATGAGATGATGAGTCAAATTGAAGAATCATTTAATCAACAAAGACAATTTGTTGAAGATGCGTCACATGAATTACGAACACCATTACAAATTATTCAAGGTCATTTAAATTTGATTCAGCGATGGGGAAAAAAAGACCCAGCAGTATTAGAAGAATCGTTAAATATTTCTATTGAAGAAATGAATCGTATCATAAAATTAGTCGAAGAATTACTTGAATTGACTAAAGGAGATGTAAATGACATTTCTTCTGAAGCGCAGACCGTGCATATTAATGATGAAATTCGCTCGCGAATACACTCATTAAAACAATTGCATCCAGATTATCAATTTGATACGGATCTGACATCTAAAAATCTAGAAATTAAAATGAAACCTCATCAATTCGAACAATTATTTTTAATCTTTATTGATAATGCAATCAAATATGATGTGAAGAATAAGAAAATTAAAGTTAAGACAAGGTTAAAAAATAAGCAAAAAATAATTGAAATTACAGATCATGGAATTGGTATTCCAGAGGAAGATCAAGATTTCATTTTTGATCGCTTTTATCGAGTGGATAAATCTCGTTCAAGAAGTCAAGGCGGTAATGGACTCGGATTATCTATTGCGCAAAAAATCATTCAATTAAACGGTGGATCGATTAAAATTAAAAGTGAAATTAACAAAGGAACAACGTTTAAAATCATATTTTAATCATGTTTAAGACGTCAATCAAAGTCATAGAATCAATTTTTTAAGCACACATTAGCTGTGACTAATGTATATGAACGACTATAAAACAAATAATCAGGGGTTCTTTATCATTTCTGTTGTACTCCCAAAATTTACAATAAAATACATCTATAAACCTAGAAGAATCAACGCTTTTGTTGATTCTTCTTTTTAGCAGATAAATAGGTAAATCTACTTTAACAAATAACTAAATAGTGATATTATTACATTGTAAGCGTTTCAACATTTTTGTGGAGGGTGTAAAATGACTAACGAAAGAAAAGAAGTTTCAGAGGCTCCTGTAAACTTCGGTGCGAATTTAGGTCTAATGTTAGATCTATATGATGACTTTTTACAAGATCCATCGTCTGTACCAGAAGATTTACAAGTCTTATTCAGCACAATTAAGAATGATGACTCAATTGTACCAGCTTTAAAAAGTACAAGTAGTCAAAATAGTGACGGCACAATTAAGCGTGTCATGCGTTTAATTGATAATATTCGCCAATACGGGCATCTTAAAGCCGATATTTATCCTGTAAATCCTCCGAAAAGGAAACATGTACCTAAATTAGAGATTGAAGACTTTGATTTAGATCAACAGACTTTGGAAGGTATATCAGCAGGAATTGTTTCAGATCACTTTGCCGACATTTATGATAATGCTTATGAAGCAATTTTAAGAATGGAAAAACGTTACAAAGGACCAATTGCATTTGAGTATACACATATTAATAACAATACCGAACGTGGTTGGTTAAAAAGAAGAATTGAAACGCCATATAAAGTAACGTTAAATAATAACGAAAAAAGGGCACTATTCAAACAATTAGCGTATGTTGAAGGGTTTGAAAAATATCTTCATAAAAACTTCGTTGGTGCTAAGCGTTTTTCAATTGAAGGGGTAGACGCACTTGTACCGATGTTACAACGTACTATTACGATTGCTGCGAAAGAAGGTATTAAAAATATACAAATAGGCATGGCTCACCGTGGACGTTTAAACGTTTTAACGCATGTCTTAGAAAAACCGTACGAAATGATGATTTCAGAATTTATGCATACAGATCCAATGAAATTCTTACCTGAAGATGGTAGCTTGCAATTAACTGCTGGATGGACTGGTGATGTGAAATATCACCTTGGTGGCATTAAAACTACTGATTCATACGGTACAATGCAGCGTATTGCACTGGCTAACAATCCAAGTCACTTGGAAATTGTTGCACCTGTTGTTGAAGGGCGTACGAGAGCAGCACAAGATGATACACAACGTGCTGGCGCTCCGACGACTGATCACCATAAAGCAATGCCAATTATTATACATGGCGATGCTGCTTATCCTGGTCAAGGAATTAACTTCGAAACAATGAACTTAGGAAACTTGAAAGGCTATTCTACGGGTGGTTCATTGCATATTATTACTAACAATAGAATTGGATTTACTACAGAACCAATTGATGCACGTTCAACAACTTATTCTACAGATGTGGCTAAAGGTTATGATGTGCCAATATTCCATGTCAATGCAGATGACGTTGAAGCTACTATTGAAGCAATTGATATTGCAATGGAATTTAGAAAAGAGTTTCATAAAGACGTCGTTATTGATTTAGTAGGTTATCGTCGTTTCGGACATAACGAAATGGATGAACCATCAATTACTAATCCAGTTCCTTATCAGAATATTCGCAAACATGACTCTGTTGAATATGTGTTTGGTAAAAAGCTTGTTAATGAAGGTATCATTTCAGAAGATGAAATGCATTCATTTATAGAACAAGTCCAAAAGGAACTAAGACAAGCACATGATAAAATTAATAAAGCTGATAAAATGGATAATCCAGATATGGAAAAACCTGCAGAACTTGCATTACCGTTACAAGCAGACGAACAATCATTTACGTTTGATCATTTGAAAGAAATAAATGATGCATTGTTAACATATCCGGATGGCTTTAACATTTTGAAAAAGTTAAACAAAGTTCTTGAGAAGCGTCATGAGCCATTTAATAAAGAAGATGGTTTAGTTGATTGGGCACAAGCAGAACAACTTGCATTTGCGACAATTTTACAAGATGGTACACCGATTCGCTTAACTGGTCAAGATAGTGAACGTGGTACATTCAGTCATAGGCATGCCGTGTTACATGATGAACAAACAGGTGAAACATATACACCTTTACATCATGTTCCTGATCAAAAAGCGACATTTGATATACACAATTCTCCGCTTTCAGAAGCAGCAGTAGTAGGTTTTGAATACGGCTATAATGTGGAAAACAAAAAAAGCTTCAATATTTGGGAAGCGCAATATGGTGATTTTGCAAATATGTCACAAATGATTTTTGACAACTTCTTATTCAGTTCTCGCTCAAAATGGGGAGAACGTTCAGGATTAACATTATTCTTACCTCATGCATATGAGGGTCAAGGGCCTGAACATTCTTCAGCAAGATTAGAGAGATTTTTACAATTAGCTGCTGAAAATAATTGCACAGTTGTCAACTTATCTAGTTCAAGTAATTATTTCCACTTATTGCGTGCACAAGCAGCTAGTTTAGATTCTGAACAAATGCGACCATTGGTTGTTATGTCACCAAAAAGCTTACTGAGAAATAAAACAGTTGCAAAACCAATTGATGAATTTACTTCTGGTGGATTTGAGCCAATTTTGACAGAGTCATATCAAGCGGATAAAGTTACAAAAGTTATTTTGGCAACTGGTAAAATGTTCATTGATTTAAAAGAAGCATTAGCCAAAAATCCAGACGAATCAGTATTACTCGTTGCGATTGAAAGATTGTATCCATTCCCAGAGGAAGAGATTGAAGCATTACTAGCACAATTGCCAAACCTTGAAGAAGTGTCATGGGTACAAGAAGAACCTAAAAACCAAGGTGCATGGTTATATGTTTATCCATATGTTAAAGTGCTAGTTGCAGATAAATATGATTTAAGTTATCATGGCAGAATTCAAAGGGCTGCTCCAGCTGAAGGCGATGGAGAAATTCATAAACTTGTTCAAAATAAAATTATAGAAAATGCATTAAAAAATAACTAGGGGGAAATAAGTCATGCCAGAGGTTAAAGTTCCAGAATTAGCAGAATCTATTACAGAAGGTACCATTGCAGAATGGTTGAAAAACGTAGGGGATAGCGTAGAAAAAGGTGAAGCTATTCTTGAATTAGAAACTGATAAAGTTAATGTCGAAGTTGTATCTGAAGAAGCAGGTGTATTATCTGAACAACTTGCAAGTGAAGGCGACACTGTAGAAGTTGGACAAGCAATTGCTGTCATCGGCGAAGGTAGTGGCAATGCTTCTAAAGAAAATAGTAACGACAATACTCCACAACAAAATGATGAAACAACAAATAATAAAAAAGAAGAAACAACAAATAAATCGGCAGATAAAGCTGAAGTCAATCAAACAAATGATGACAATCAGCAGCGTGTTAATGCTACACCTTCTGCGCGTCGTTATGCTCGTGAAAACGGAGTGAATCTTGCTGAAGTAAGTCCGAAAACAAATGATGTGGTTCGTAAAGAAGATATTGATAAGAAACAACAGGCGCCTGCATCAACACCAACGTCACAACAAGCACCTGCAAAAGAAGAGAAAAAATACAATCAATATCCTACAAAACCAGTGATTCGTGAAAAAATGTCACGCAGAAAGAAAACAGCTGCTAAAAAATTATTAGAGGTATCTAATAATACAGCTATGCTAACAACATTTAACGAAGTTGACATGACAAATGTTATGGAATTGCGTAAACGTAAGAAAGAACAATTTATGAAAGATCATGATGGTACTAAATTAGGATTTATGTCATTCTTTACTAAAGCTTCTGTAGCAGCTTTGAAAAAGTATCCAGAAGTTAATGCAGAAATCGACGGCGACGACATGATTACGAAACAATATTATGATATTGGTGTAGCTGTTTCTACAGATGATGGACTATTAGTACCATTCGTAAGAGATTGTGATAAAAAGAATTTTGCAGAAATCGAAGCAGAAATTGCTAATTTAGCTGTTAAAGCACGAGAGAAAAAACTTGGCTTAGATGATATGGTTAATGGTTCATTTACGATTACAAATGGCGGTATTTTCGGATCAATGATGAGTACGCCAATTATCAATGGTAATCAAGCTGCAATCTTAGGCATGCATTCAATTATTACAAGACCAATTGCGATTGATCAAGATACAATCGAAAATCGTCCAATGATGTATATTGCATTAAGCTATGATCATAGAATTATTGACGGTAAAGAAGCAGTTGGATTCTTAAAAACAATTAAAGAATTAATTGAAAACCCAGAAGACTTATTATTAGAATCTTAATACACAACACAAATTAGTTTACGATTCCTAAAAACGGGATCAAATCAATAACAAACAGCAGTAAGATTATTTTCTAGTCGAAATAACTTACTGCTGTACTTTATTTTCACAATGCTTCGTATTGTATTTATTTGTATAGCAAGGAAGCTGTCTTAATTGGCCTATTATATTTTAATTTGAACAATGTTAAATGAATTTTGTGTACGATTTTAAGAAGAGAGTATTAGTTAATATTAAATAAAATTAAAGGACTTGTTTATATTGGAAAAGCTTTTTTTTAAGAATTTCGATTTGATAAAATTAATTAATTTAATAGAGGGACATATTAATAAAAAATTAACTACTGACAACGACATAGAAGAGTTTAAAGAAAATTATCTTTTTTTATCTGTTTACGAAATTGTTCATTCATTTTATCTTAACTATATAGATATAAATAATTGTATAACTATAAGCAGTACTCGGACATTAGTTAGAAAATCATACGAATTATTACTTCAATTAAAATACATTTTGGAATATCAAGAAGAGTCTAATATTAGGGCTAAAAGGTATTTTTTATATAAAAATTATCAAAAAATCGATTTATTAATATCAAATGGAAAAGACAGTACATTTGATGAACAAACTTTAAATAAGTTAAAAATGGAAAAGAAGCATATTGAGAAGTCATATGTAGATAGTTTTATAAATTCTAATATAAAAGTAAACAAATTCAAGGACATAAAAGCTTGGTATATGGAAAAATCTAATGATTGTACAAAAACTGGAAATTTATACGAATTATCAGAATACTTGAATATGAATTATCAATATAAACATATTTATAAAAACTTTTGTAAAGATGCGCATTCAACTGACAGTATAATTAATGATACTATAAGATTTTTTGGTAAAAATATTGCTATTAGAAATGGAGAAATAGAAGAACTACTAAATGAAGAACCTTTAACGAGTGAAATAGAAATTTCTTCTTTTACAAACTATATAGTTAGTGAGTTCTTGAAATGTAGTAGTTTATTTTTAAATGATAAAAAATTGTGGGAAGATTACTCGGCGGAATTTGAAAAATATTATAATCAAAAATGGTATTCATAGACGTTTATATT
Source organism: Staphylococcus sp. HMSC062H10 (assembly GCF_001836945.1). Lineage (NCBI taxonomy): Bacteria > Bacillati > Bacillota > Bacilli > Caryophanales > Staphylococcaceae > Staphylococcus > Staphylococcus sp. HMSC062H10. The sequence continues at coordinate 357,615 of NZ_KV830972.1, read as the reverse complement.
TAGGGGATATCGAATATCATGAGATGGATTGATTATTTATTGACAGTTAAGATTATTATGAGGAGAAAAAGTTTAATGAATGTAAGTTCATATGATTTATTAGTTTTACATAAAAATGTATATAGGGTTGTAGTTAAAGAAATATTACCCAATAATTATCTTGATTACAATGGTGTTAGAATTATGCACTAGATGAAAATCTTGGTTGATGCTAACTTATTAACAACTACTAATGAATTTAATGGTAACATATAAAAAACAATCTCTGAGTTAAAGCAGATTTCAAAGAAAATTGCGTTGACAACAACAGGTACTAAGCCAGAACTTGTTAAACGCATAGATGATAATTATCTCATATTTAATAATTTAGCTTTGTCATATGTATATATACCAACTAAAAAAGGTGAGGAAATTTTAAAAGAAACAAAATACTTAACGTTATTTGTGAATAATCCTTATATTTGTGTTGGACGTGCGTATTATATAGCAGAAAATTATATAGTCACAAATTTTGATGATAAGTTTGCTGAAATATAAAAGTATGAACTTCAAAGAAAATAAGAAAATGATGAATTTAATTTTAACCATAGGTATGGTTTGAATTTGAAATGTTAATACAGTATTTTGAAACAACTAGAAATGATTATATAATTAAATACCTTTATAAACATGAAATTATGTTTATTGAGTTAACTTAAATTGTTTTGTTCGATTATAAACTGAAAATGAGAACCTAGTTGATTGACTATACAATTTAGATTCATATTGTTTTAAATATTAATAGACAAATGCATATAACACAAAATTCAACCATAACAATATTATGTTACCTATTTAAATGAAATAGTTCTTTTAAAGAAATACATTTTTCACATATTAATCTATAATCAAAATCAACTGGCCGATATTCTATAATTTATGATTAAAATAAGTTATAATATAATAGTAAAGATAAAGATAGAGGTGGCTATAATGTGTGGACTTAGAAGTATAACATTAGGTACAACAAATATAGAACAGACAAAACATTTCATGGTTGACATATTAGGATTAAATTGTGAAGAACTTCTTGAAAACTCAATTCGTTTCGGCGATGCAGATATAAGCCCAGGAACAAGACTTCAATTTATACAAGTTCCAAGTGAGCAATTAGAAGAATCTCACTTTGTGGGTATTGGATTACGTACACCAACCGACTCAGGTTTAGAGGAGTATGCGGAAATATTATCGAGTAAGGATATTCCATTTACAACAGTTAAAGAATTAAATGGCAATAAATATTTCAGTCTCGAAGATAACAATGGTCATATTTTCTCAATATATTCAAACGAGAATAATTATGGTGTTGGTTTAGGTATGCCTTCTTTCGAAAGTGCGGTCAATCCGTTACATCAAGTTCAAGGTTTAGGGCCAGTGATTCTTAAAGTGAATCATGTAGATATTACAGGTCAAATTTTAACAAACATATTCGGACTTGAAATATTTGCAGAATACCAACCCTTCGACAATGCTGACTATCATGTCCAAGTATTCAAAATTGGAACGGGTGGTCTAGGTGGCGAAATACATTTAATGCCTGTAGAAACCGAAATGACAATGCCGGAATATGGCGCAGTCGATCAAGTTGAGTTTGAAACGAAAGATGTAGATTTCTTTAATCAAGCGAAATCGCGCTTAGATGAAGTGGAAATACCATATCAAACACTTGAACAAGACGATATTGAATCAATTAGAATTACTGAAAACAGTGGATTATCTTTTATATTCACTTTACAAAAATAATTATTTACGATAGTGAGGAAGAATTATATGTTACATGAAACTTGGAAAGAACATACGCCAATCAAGAAAGTCGAAGTGATTAATACAGATGCGAAGAAATTTACAGTTTCTGACATGTTAACGGTTGGCAATCAATATGACGTTATCAATGAAACAGAAGAATATTATCAAATTATCGACAATTCTGGATTAGTTGGCGGTTACTATAAAACATATTTCAAAGAAGTTTAAACGCATAATTATTGAAATGAATCCTAATATGAGATTTTCAATTAGTAAATTTGGTAAAATATAAACAATTCGCATACTAAGCATTGCGTTTTATATCAGAATAGAATAGTAAACTAAGGCATTTGGAGAACTTTTTCCATGTCTTAGTTTTTTAATTTATTTAAAGGAGAACGTTTTAAAATGGCACTAAAACATTATAAGAATTCAGATTCAACAGTTTTCAATGATGCGAAGGCATTATTCGATTTAAATAAAAATATTTTACTTAAAGGTCCAACAGGTTCAGGGAAAACGAAGTTGGCAGAAACATTAAGTGAAGTTGTTGATACACCCATGCATCAAGTCAACTGTTCTGTTGATTTAGATACAGAAAGCTTATTAGGCTTTAAAACAATTAAAACAAATGCGGAAGGACAACAAGAAATTGTCTTTGTAGATGGCCCAGTTATTAAAGCTATGAAAGAGGGCCATATTTTATATATTGATGAAATAAATATGGCTAAACCTGAAACATTGCCTGTATTAAATGGTGTCTTAGATTATCGTCGTCAAATTACGAATCCTTACACTGGCGAAGTAATCAAAGCTGTACCAGGATTTAACGTTATAGCAGCGATAAATGAAGGTTATGTTGGTACATTGCCAATGAATGAAGCACTAAAAAATCGCTTTGTTGTTATTCACGTTGACTATATTGACGGGGACATTTTAAAAAATGTGATTAAAGAGCAAAGTTTATTACAAGATGATAAACAAATCGAACAAATTATTAAGTTTAACGAAGATTTACGTACTATGTCTAAGCAGGGACAAATTTCTGAAGAAGCCGCTAGTATCCGTGCATTATTAGACTTGTGTGATTTAATCACTGTAATGCCAGTTGAACGTGCAATTAAACGTACAATTATTGATAAATTGGAAGATGAACGTGAACAACAAGCAATATATAATGCTGTAGAACTAAACTTTTAAAGAGGGATAAAACATGAGTGATCGTTTCATAAAATTTAACGACGAACAGTTAGATGCCAAGCAAGTAATGATGTTGCAAGACTTAGCTCGACTCTTATTAAAAAATGAACAAACACAAGTTAAAATCCAAAAATTCCCTTACTATAATCCTGTTCAAAATGTTTTGATTACGAGTTGGTTTTGGTCACATCGACCAAGCCATATCGAAATGGCTGGTTTAAAAACAGATGTTATGTTAGCTGCTTACGGTTATCATATGATGGATGTACAAATTGTAAATGAAGTAGTACAAGATAAAACCTTTAAACACCCTAAATTTTATCAACAACTTTTTAAATTATTAGAAGATATGCGCGTATTAAATTCTATTAAAGTTAAGCGCCCAAGTACTGCTAAATTAATTGATCTTCGCTTAGATACACGGATATCATATACGGAATCTCAAATTAAAGTGTATCGTACTAAAACACAATATACAGATTTATTATTTTTGTATTTAGAACATGCATTTTTAAGTCAAGATTTCTTTGATATACCATCTATACATTCAGATTTAGATGATATTTTAGTTAATATGTTCTTATATTTACCTAATTTTTTCCAAAATCAAAATTCTGAAGATAATATGTATCTGGCTCAAAGAATTATGTATCAAGTAGATGATATTTTAAAAGAAGATATGCTAAACGAATATTATTACTTACCTAAAACACTATATAATACATTAGCTAGTCCAGATTTTGAAGATTTAAAGAGAACTGATGCAAGTCAAGTCGATGGGCAAGATGATACTTCAGAAGATGATGAAAACGAAAGTGAAAAAGCTGACTCTAAATCTGCAGATAGTGAGTCAAAAGGTGGCGCCTATTTAGAAATGGAGCTTCACGAAGGACAAAATAGTGAAACATTAGGTAATGATGAAGCACGTGAAGGCGATGCTACAGACGATATGACTGATATGATGACCAAAAAGGGCAAAGGATCAAACGATACGCTAAATCGTGAAGAAGGCGATGCTGTTGGTCAAAGCCAGGCATTTCAACTTGATGGTGTGAACAAAAATGTAGAAATAAAATGGCAAATTCCTGAAATTGAACCACAATATGTTTTAGAATATCAAGAATCGAAACAAGACGTACAATATGAAATCAAAGACTTAATTCAAATTATAAAGAAAACGATTGAACGAGAACAACGAGATGCACGTTTTAATTTAACAAAAGGGCGATTACAAAAGGATTTAATTAATTGGTTTATCGACGATCAGTATAAATTGTTTTACAAAAAACAAGATTTAAGTAAATCATTTGATGCGACGTTTACATTGTTAATTGATGCGTCAGCAAGTATGCATGATAAAATGGCTGAAACGAAGAAAGGTGTAGTGTTATTCCACGAGACGTTAAAAGCATTGAACATTAAACATGAAATTTTATCATTCAGTGAGGATGCCTTTGATTCAGACGAGCATGCACAACCAAATATCATTAATGAAATTATTAACTATGATTACTCAACCTTTGAAAAAGATGGCCCACGTATTATGGCACTTGAACCTCAAGATGATAATCGTGATGGTGTTGCTATTAGAGTTGCAAGTGAACGATTAATGCGTCGAAATCAACATCAACGATTTTTAATCGTATTTTCTGACGGCGAACCGTCTGCATTTAATTATAGTCAAGATGGTATTATTGATACGTATGAAGCTGTAGAAATGTCACGTAAATTTGGCATTGAAGTATTTAATGTATTTTTAAGTCAAGATCCAATAACTGAAGATGTTGAACAAACAATTCATAATATTTATGGTCAATATGCCATTTTCGTTGAAGGTGTTGCGCATTTACCTGGACATCTCTCTCCATTATTAAAAAAATTACTACTTAAATCTTTATAAATCAGTTTAAAATAAGAGTTTATATGAAATTGTGAATAAAAGTCATCAGTTACTATTTAAAAAGTGAATTTGAAGATTTTTATTTTCTGGCATAATTTGATTTAAACAACACATGTGTTTTGTTTCTGCTATGTACAACATATTTCATATAGACTCTTTATTATTTTTTGTGCTAAAATATTTACTTGTAAATTATTTCGTGTTTTAAAAAAAGGAGTAACTCTATGAATAAAAATACATGGGTCATTGGGTTTACGCTCTTCGCTATGTTTTTTGGCGCAGGCAATCTAATTTTTCCTCCTAATCTCGGATTGGATAGTGGTCAATTTTTCTGGCCCGCCATTTTAGCGTTTGTTCTAACTGGGATTGGTTTACCATTATTAGGTGTGATTGTAGGTGCACTTGATAAAGAAGGATATATTGGCGCATTAAATAAAATTTCACCTAAATTTTCAATATTGTTCTTAATCATCATTTATTTGACTATAGGGCCACTTTTCGCAATACCTAGAACTGCATCTACATCTTTTGAAATGACAATTACACCAATTATACATAGCAATAGTAGTATCGCTTTATTTATATTTACGATTATCTACTTCATAGTCGTTTTGTATATTTGTTTAAATCCATCTAAGTTAATCGATCGTATTGGTTCATTATTAACACCATTATTATTGATTACTATTTTAGCGATGATTATTAAAGGATACTTAGACTTTAGCGGTAATAGTGCTGGAAAGGGCAATGAAGCACTATATCATTCTAATTTTTCAAGTTTTGCTGAAGGCTTTACACAAGGCTATTTAACAATGGATGCCATTGCAGCAATTGCTTTTTCAATGATTGTTGTTAATGCAGTAAAACTAACAGGTATTACTAAAACAAATCAAATATTCAAACAAACTTTGACTGCTGGTTTAATTGCAGCTGTTGCTTTAATTTTCATATATATTTCATTAGGTTATATTGGTAATCATATGCCAGTAAGTGACATGACGTTAGATCAATTGAAATCCAAAGATCGAAACATTGGGACATATTTATTAACGACAATGGCTTCAACAGGATTTGGTTCATTCGGAAAGTATTTATTGGGCATCATTGTAGCGCTGGCATGTCTAACTACAGCATGTGGGCTTATTGTTGCAGTTTCTGAATATTTCCATAGAATCGTACCTAAAGTATCATACAAAGCATTTGTATTAGTTTTCATTTTAATGAGTTTTATTATTGCTAACCAAGGTTTAAATGCTGTTATCTCAATGTCAATTCCGGTATTAAGTATTGTATACCCAGTAGCAATAACTGTTGTATTATTAATTTTAATTGCCAAATTCATACCGACAAAACGCATTTCACAACAAATTCCAGTTATTATCGTATTTATATTGTCAATTTTCAGTGTTATTAGTAAGTTAGGTTGGCTGAAAATTAACTTTATAGAATCATTGCCTCTAAGAGCGTATTCTTTAGAGTGGTTCCCAGTAGCAATTATTGCAACGATATTAGGCTATCTAGTCGGCATATTTGTAAAACAAGATCCAATTAAATATCAACAGGAATAACAAAAAAGGAAGCATCTCCAATTTAATCGTAGGATGCTTCCTTTTTGTTATATCTAATTCGTAATTTATGATTGTTTATTCGGTCCTTTGATATTCACTAAATGTGACTTTAAATCTTGTTCTAATTGTTGTAATTCTTTTTCAGCTAATTGTCGTTCTTCGCGACCGTGTTGTTGAATAATTAATGTTTCTTCAATTGTCTCAATAATGTTACGCTGTGTACGTTTCAATGTATCAAGGTCAACAATGCCACGCTCATTTTCTGTTGCAGTTTTAATTGCATTTTGTTTCAACATTTCAGCATTTGCTGTTAATAATTCATTAGTTGTATCAGTGACAGCTCGTTGTGCAGCAACTGCATTACGCTGTCTCATTAATGTAAGCGCAATGGCCATTTGATTTTTCCATAGTGGAATACTTGTCAAAATTGAACTTTGTATCTTCTCAGCAAGTGCTTGATTAACATTTTGAATCATACGAATTTGTGGCGCAGTTTGCAAAGCTATTTGTCTTGAAAGCTGTAAGTCATATATGCGTTTATCTAGTCTATCTATAAATTGCTGCATATCTGCAACTTGTTGAATATCCATTTGATTAGTGGATTGCTGCGCTTGCTGTTGCAATTGTGGTAGCTTTTCATTTTCTAATTGCAACTTTTTTTGCTGTGCAGCAATGATATGCAATGATAAGTCATCAAAGTATTGTTTGTTTTTATCATATAGCGTATCTAATAATTCAATATCTCTTGTTAAATGTGTTTGATGTTTCTGCAGTTGAATCGTTATGCGATCGACTTGAGCACTAACTGATTGCATTCTTGAAAAGATTTCATTGATAGACGACTTTGCTCTGCTAAAAATTCTTTTTAACATAGATGGTTTATCAGTATTTAACTCATTTGGATTAACTGACTTTAGTTTTGACATGAGATCTGACAAAGTATCTCCAATAGGACCAACATCTTTACTTTGTACTTCATCCAACATTTGATGTGAAAATTGAGACATTTGTTTCTGTAAATCAGAACCAAACGCTAATAAACCTTCATTGTCTAAAGGGTTAATTTGTTTACTGATTGTGTCTACCTGCTTTTGTTGTTCAATTGTTAACTTTTCTTTTTGGATAGTAGTATTCGATAATTCTTTATCGCTTATAAAATCATCTAGTGGATGGCTTTCTTTGAAACTTTTATTTTCAGTCATCAATCATCTCTCCAATAGTTGCTATTTTACATCAATCTTGATGATGCTTTTGATGTAACTTATTTAATTCCATTTCAATATCTAAACGTTCATAATCATCTTCGTTGAGACGCTTTAAATCAGCGATTAATGTTCGTTTGACCTCATCCAAAGTAATTCGTGTTTGTTCTAATTTTTGCTGTTCATTAATTGATTTTTTGGGCATTTTTGCTAGACGTGTATATGCATCAACCAAATTTAAAGCATTATCAATATGAGAATAAAAAAACCCTTCAACTTTATAAAATGATGCAGGTCTCTGTCTAACTGTCGTATAAATAGAACGTGAAATTTGGTATATATCATTAATATGCCTAAAATCTTTAATTGATCTTATATTGACATACGTTTTTAAAATACCTCTAAGTTTTTGGTGTGTATGATTTAACTGATTTCGAATATAGCGATAGTCTTTTCTAGTCAAACCAATTTCGTTTAAATATTTGCGTGAAGTGAGTTTTTGTATCGGTAGGTATGTCATTAAAAAGCCAACAATACCAATAGACATATCAATTAAAAAAGATACATCAAGTGCAATCATCCCAAATATGCTTGTTAAAAACGCTACAGGAATTCCCACTAACACCCCAAATATATGAGAAATATTATATCTCACTGTCATCTTCCTTTATTTAGCATTTTATATTGATCGAAAATCCGATAATTTTTGATTTAGTTCTAACTCTTCAAGTTGATGGCTTGTTACATTGGATGCTGGTGAGGCACCTTCAATTACACCTTGAATAAATCTCTCTATAACTGCGTCATCCCCTTGTGCATATATCTCTACATAGTCATCTACATTTTGAACAGTACCGACAATGTTATAGTTCATTGCAATGCGTTGTGTAAAATATCTAAATCCGACGCCTTGAACGCGTCCGAATACTTGTAAATGTATATGTCTCATTTTTACCACCTCATAATGTTATTATACGTAGTTTTACTTAAAAAAACTAATAATTACTATAGTTACTACTTTGTTTGTTTCAAGTCGTCAAACTTGATTTTCAGAGGATAAAGGTATAAAAATAAGTATAGAGTTTTTGAAGTATGGAAGGGGTCTTTAATAATGTGGACAGTTACCAAAATTAGAGCCGATTATGAGGGATGGTGGTTATTCAGTGACTGGCCAGAAAACATTGTTGAAAAATATCAATATCAAGATTTTGATGACATGTTTAAGCACTATCAACAATTGATTAATCAATGTAAAGTTCAGTTCGATAATTATGTCACAGGCAAATATAATATTTATGCATTTTATAATAATTGTGACATGAACTATTGCGAAGATTGTGAAGAGGATTTACAAATATTTTATAGTTTCATTGTTTTACAAAATAATGAAGTATATTATAAACTACCAATAATTGATTAAATGAATATTTTTTATTATTGTATTGCAATTTGGTAATAACTGCACTATAATACAAGTTAAGCAGATGATTATTCCATATTGCAAAGAATATTTGAGTGAAATTTGCATGTATTTTTTGTAATATGCGAATAAGCATATTGAATGAATTTTAGTCTTGGAGGTTTCAGATTATGAAACAAGGTACAGTTAAATGGTTTAACGCTGAAAAAGGATTCGGCTTTATCGAAGTTGAAGGAGAAAATGACGTATTCGTTCATTTTTCAGCAATTAACCAAGATGGTTACAAATCATTAGAAGAAGGTCAAGCTGTTGAGTTTGAAGTAGTTGAAGGCGACCGCGGTCCACAAGCTGCAAACGTTGTTAAACTATAATTCTTAGATTTGAATCATTGATTTTAACTAACACCTTACCAAGAAGTAAGGTGTTTTTATATGCTTATTACAAATACTTAACGCGATGAGTTTCTCAACCAAATTGAGAACTCTTTTTTTATATCACCAACATTGTTTGCAATAGAAAATTATATTTATATAATATAATTATGGTGTACAACGACGAGGTGATTTTATGAAATATCTTATCCTTAGTTTAGTTGCTAATTTATTAGTTTTCGGTGTATTATCTGCAATTGGTTTAAATATTAATATTTTAGCAGCAATGATGATGATTCTAGTTATTCCAATTACGATATCAGGAATATTATTCTTTAAAACTAATTTAGATAAGACATACATATTTTTTAACATACTTTTTATAGACTTTTATTACTATATTTACAATGTACATTTAATGGCCTTACCAAGATTTAATAGTTATATCAAATCAGAGATGATGGAATTAGAAGATATTGATGTATTAATTACAAGTAAAGATTTTGGATTTGATGAAATTCTGTTTTATACATTATATTTGTTGTTAATTCTTATCGTTTTATATTATTTAAAGAAGCAAGTTAAGGGCAAAGCTTAATCATGAATAAAATACGACTTTAAAATTGGTTGAAATACAAGTTATTGCTGAATTCTTATATCACATGATTGTTTATTATTAAATTTTCACTGTATAATCAAGGTCATAACAGAGGGGGGATTAGATGTATATACCCAAGTTCTTTCAAGTAAATGATTTTAAAGAAATCGAGCAATTTATACAAAGCAATTCTTTTGGAATGATTGTAACTGAGGATCAAGGAAAGCCATTAGCTACTCATTTACCATTAATTTTTCAGAAAAATGGTGATGATTATTATATTAGTGGACATATTGCCAAAGGAAATCCGCAATGGAAGACTTTAAACGGGAACGGCAATGTGTTGATTATATATCAAGGCGCACATGCTTATGTTTCATCATCATGGTATGAAAAGGAAAATGTACCAACTTGGAACTATCAGGCAGTTCATTTGTATGGGGAAGCAACCGTATTGAACGAACAAGAAACGATAGATGGTTTGAAAACGTTACTAACAAAGTATGAACAAAATCGTGAAAATCCAGTTTTATGGGATAATCTTGCAGAAAATACGCAAATGCAGGCCAAGGCAATCGTTGGATTTAAAGTCAAAATAAAAAAGATAGAAGCTGCATACAAAATGAGTCAAAATCGAAATGAACAAGATTACAACAACATTATTAAAAATCTCGAAGATGAGCATAATTCAAGTAGTAAAGCAGTAGCTGACGTAATGAAAGAAATTTATCCTTATTTATAATTTAACAATCATTTAATAATAACTAAAAAATCCCCAAGTCACAGTTTTCACTGAGGTTAGGGGATTTATTTTATAGATTATTTCGTATCGTTAATGATAAGTTGTCTTAACGACTGACGTTTTACGACTTCACGTGCCTTACCGTCTTTCAAGAAGAAAACGGATGGCTTCTGCATTTGGTTGTAATTGGATGCCATAGAGTAATGATATGCACCAGTTGATAATATAGCAAGATAGTCTCCACGTTTGACTGATGAAGGTAATTTAGCGTCTTTAATAATGATATCTCCAGATTCACATAATTTTCCTGCAATAGTAACCGTATCATCTGAATCTTCGTTTCTGTTAACTAATAATGCCTGATATTTCGCATCATAAAGTGCAGTTCTGATATGGTCACTCATACCACCATCAATTGAAACGTATTTATTAACTCCAGGAATTTCTTTTATTGTTCCGACTTCATATAAAGTGACACCGGCTTCACCAACAATTGAACGACCTGGTTCAATACCTAATTCTGGGGGTTCAATATCAAGAAGCTGTACTTCAGATTTAATCGCATCTGTAATTTCTTTAATACCTTTTTCGATAGGGAAACTTTCATCACCTTCGACATATTTAATACCAAAGCCGCCACCAAGATTCAATAAATCGACTTGAATGTTGTGTTCTTTTAACCAATGTAATACGATTTTAGCAGTTTCGATAAATGCCTCTGTTCCTTCAATTTGTGAACCAATATGACAATGAACACCTTTTAATTTTAAATGTTTGGATTGTAGGACTTTTTCAATTGCTGTTTTGGCTAAGCCATATTGAATTGATAATCCAAACTTACTATCTTCTTGTCCAGTTTGTATAAATTCATGTGTATGTGCTTCAACCCCTGGGTTCACACGTATAACTACTTGAACCGTATCATTGGCATATCGATCAATTAAATCAATTTCTTCTAAAGAATCAATCACAAAATATCCGATTTTATTTTCTAAAGCATATCTAATTTCATGCTTTGTTTTATTGTTACCGTGAAAATGAATACGACTTGGTTCAAAGCCTGCTTCTAATGCCGTGTATAATTCGCCTTCGGAAACAACATCTAGTTGTAAATCTTCTTCAGCTACAAGTTTGACCATTTGAAGGCAAGTAAATGCTTTTGAAGCATATGAGATATTATATTTTAAGCCACTTTCTTTAAATGCGTGATGATAACGACGCATTTGTTCTCTAATTTGTAATTCATCATAAACAATGGTAGGTGTACCGAAGCTTTGCGCAATCGTTTTTAAACTTATGCCGTCCATTGTTAATTCACCGTTTTGATTATATTTAACAGTCATTTGAAATGTACTCCTTTTTTAAAGAATCGTGATTCATTGCACTTAATTGTTCTGAATTTGCACCTACACCTTTAAAAGTGTATTCGTCAATGCGTATATCATTATTATAAAGAATAACGTCATCTTGTGCATGTACATTGTCATCAACTTCAACAAACATATGACTCATCATTAATGCACGTATTGGGTATCGTTTGCCATTGATAAGTGCTTCATGTTTAGCACGAGTTCTTAAAATTCCATCGCCATAACCGATATCAACTACAGCTAATTTTGTATTGTTTTTAGTCACTTCAAAGGCAAAGCTATAACCGCAATAATCACCAGCTTGTACTTCGCGCACTTGAATAACATGTGCTTTTACAGTCAATGACTGAACTATATCATGTTGATTCAGTGAACTATATGGTCTTGAACCGTATAACGCAATACCTACACGCGCATGTGTATGGTGGGGTAGTAATATTTGTCCTTCCCGATAAAAACTCGCACTATTTTGAGCATGGATTAGGTCGAACTGATAACCTTCAGATAAAAGTGCTTCAACAATATCCATCCATTGTGAACGTTCAACATTATAATCTGACACATCGAATTCATCAGCATATCCAAAATGAGTCCATAAACCACTAATAATCATTTTTGCATTTTGATTATGATGGTGATCTTTCAATACTTCTTTAATTTCGTTTAAATCTTTAAATCCAGACCGATGTAATAAATTTTCAAATTCTAAGTGAACATGAATACCTGCTAAATCATTTTTATGGTTATAGTAATATGTCAAAGACGGCAAAGTCATGTGTATTTGATGTTCACGGACTAAATCAAACTCGTAAACTGCATTCATTAAAAAGATTGTTGCATCTGGAGCAAGTTGTCTAATTTGAATTGCTTCTCGTAGTGATGTTGTGCTAAATGTATCTATACCTGCATGGATAAACTGAGTTACAGCAAATTCTAGGTCATAGTGATATGCATTATTTTTAACAACTGCCATTAATGGCTGATTGTTTTTGACTGTGATTGCATTTTGTAAAAATATTTTCTTATTTACAGACCATGTTGCTGTCAATGTATTACACCTCTTTGTAATTATTTAATAAATTTTCGTAAAAATTCGCCACGTTTATTAACACTTTTTCATCAAAATTTAAATGTGATGTGTGCAAACCAGTTACAAAACCTTTATCTTCATTTCGTGTTCCTATAAAAACAAAGTAAGCAGGAGCTAGTTGTTGACCATAAAAACTAAAATCTTCTCCAAATAAGAATGGCGTTGGTTTGTCATAGACATTTAAATCAGCTTTTATTAAGGCGTCCTCTATTTGAGTACGTAATTTCGGACTATTGATTGTAGGGGGATAGCCTTCTGCAAATTTAACTTCACAGTCTACATTAAACAGAAGCTTGACACTTTCTGCTATCTTTTGCATTTGATTTTTAACGATTGTTAAATCATCAATATCATATGTACGAATTGTACCTTCTAAATAACCATTACTTGGTACAGTGTTAATTGCTTCACCAGCTTTAAAATGACCAATATGAACAATATTTCGTTTCAAACCGTTAAGGTGAAATTGTTGAATTTGTGATATTTGAGTTAATACATGTTGTAATGCTTCACCACAAGAATGACCTTGTTCTTTATCAGCAACATGACTTGACAGGCCTGTTAAGAAAAAGCGATATTCTGTTGCGCTGGCCGTAATTTCTTCATCCCTTATCACTGCAATGCCTTCATCAGCAAATGGGTTAACATGAATACCAAAAACCGCTTCAATTGGATACTTATCAAAGGCACCGGCTTTTATTAATCGATTTGCACCGCCACCAGTTTCTTCTGCAGGTTGGAAAATGAAAACGACATTTTGCGGTAATTGACCCGCATCTTGCATGTCTTTGCAACGTTGTACAAAAAGCATTAATGCAGTTGTATGACCATCATGTCCACAAGCATGCATCACATGATCAGATTGACTGCGATAAGGCACATCATTTTCCTCTAAAATAGGTAACGCATCAATATCAGCTCTATACGCTATCGTATGTGAGCCATTACCTTCTAAGTATGCAATGACGCCAGTTTCCAATGGGCAATCGTATTTAATATTTAAACTATCTAAAAACGCTTTAATATAAGCAGTTGTTTCAAATTCATGTAAGCTTAATTCAGGATGTTGATGTAAATGACGGCGATGTTTCGTAACAAATTCTAATTCATTCATAATTATCAATCCTTTGTGTTAAATTACTATATAAATAGTGTAACGTATTTCGAAATTTATGATCAAAAGTTTATTCGATGATAAACAATAAGGTTGAGACATAATCGTATCTCAACCTTGAAATTATTATACGTTGACGTCACTAGTCATTCAGTTTTCTTAATGCTGCTACAATCTCTTTTTTAGTATCTTGTACTTCAGAAGCTTGCTTAATCACTTTAGCAGGTGTACCAGCAACAACTGCACCAGCTGGTACATCTTGTGTCACAATCGCGCCAGCTGCAACAATAGCACCTTTACCGACACGTACACCTTCTAAAATAACTGCATTTGCACCGATTAATACATCATCCTCGATTATAACTGGTGAAGCACTAGGGGGTTCAATCACACCTGCTAATACTGCGCCAGCCCCTACATGTACATTTTTACCAGTTGTAGCACGACCACCGAGAGTAGCATTCATATCAATCATCGTACCTTCGCCAACGACTGCGCCAATATTAATTGTTGCGCCCATCATAACGACAGCACCATCTTCAATAATAGCTTGTTCTCTAATAAATGCACCTGGTTCAATACGTGCATTCGTATTTGTTAAGTCTTTTAATGGAATGGCAGAATTGCGACGATCCATTTCAATTTCTATATCTTCGAAGTGACTACCATATGCTTCGTAAAAAGGTTTCCAATCATCTGCTTCACAAAAGATTACTTTAGATTGTTCTGAACCAAATACTTTAAAACTTTCTGGATATGTGATGCCTTCAAAATTGCCATTTAAATATACTTTTATTGGTGTAGACTTTTTAGCATCACTTATATATTGAATAATTTCTTCAGCTGTTAAATGTTGTACCATAAAATAATCGATCTCCTTTAATATGTTTATAGGTTGTCAAACGTATAAAAGCCGTTTGGTTTATTAACTAAGCGTTCTGCTGCTTGTATTGCACCATTCGCAAAAATATCTTTTGATTGTGCACGATGCGTGATTTGAATCGTTTCATCAGTGCCGGCAAATAGAACTTCATGTTCACCGACAATCGTACCTCCACGAATAGAATGAATACCAATATCTTGTGGCTGGCGTTTTTCATTTAATTCATGTCTATCATAAACAGGAGTTACATTTTCTTTCAAAGATACAATCACGTCATATAATTTTTCTAACGTACCACTTGGTGCATCTACTTTTTTATTATGATGTGCCTCAGTCAATTCGATGTCGAAATCATCAAGTAGGGGAACAGCAGCTGCTAAAATTTTAGTTAATGCATGAACACCGTAACTCATATTTGCACTGAAAAATACAGGCATATTTTGACTTAACTCATCTAACTTATTAAGTAGTTTTTCCTTCTCGCCAGTTGTTGCCACAACTAATGGCAAATGAAACGCTTCATCTAATAAAGGGAATAAAAGATTTGGATTTGAAAAGTCTATTGCAACATCTGCATCCTTTACATCCGCAATATGTTGATATTGCTTATATGGAGTTGTTTCTTTAGGTGTAGGTTCAATAACTCCAACGATTTCATGACCTTTTTCTTCTGCCAGTCTAGCAACACGTTGGTTCATTGCACCATAGCCAATTAGTAATATTTTCACTCATTTTCACCCGCTTTAAATGTGTCATATGCTTCACGAAGCACTTTAGTATCTGTATCTTCTAGGCTAACCAATGGTAAACGTAATTCATAGTTTCCAAATCCTAAATAACTTGTTAAAGCTTTAATAGGAATTGGGTTAATATCAACTGATAGGGCTGATAACAGTGTGCCAATTGGTTTAAATTGATCTTGAATATCTAATCCACTTTGTTGAGCATCGTATAACGCTTGAAATTCTTTAGGAATGACATTGGCAATAACAGAGATAACCCCTTGACCGCCACGTTGATAGTATTCGACGACGTTGTCATCATTGCCACTATATAATGCAAATGAATTTGTATCAATTCGCTTTTTCACTTCTTCTAAATACTCAAAATCATTCGTAGCATCTTTTAATGCTACAATAGAAGGATGTTGACTTAATATTTCTACAGTTTCTGGTTCAATTGTCATGTTCGTTCTTGAAGGAACATTGTACAGCACGACTGGTAATTTCACAGCATCTGCAATCGCTTCAAAGTGTTTGACTAAACCACATTGATTCGTTTTGTTGTAGTAGGGCGTAATTAACATAATTGCATCAGCCCCTAAGGCTTTAGCTTGGATTGAAGCTTGGATTGACTTTTCAGTATCATTAGTTCCAGTTCCAGCTATGACAGGAACACGTTTATCTACAAGATCAATAACTGTTTTTAGAATGAGTTCTTTTTCATCTGTTGTTAAAGTAGGGCTCTCAGCAGTAGTTCCATTAACGATGATTGCTTGGGCATTATTTTCTAGTAAAAAATTAACGTGTGCTTTCAAAGCTTCAAGGTTAACTTTGTTATTTGTAAAAGGGGTTGTAAGTGCAACGCCAACACCCTCAAATAAATGTGTCATTTTAATTCGCTCCTTTTAAACGCATAACTTGTTCCAATACTTGTACAGCATTTAATGCAGCACCTTTTAATAAATTGTCTGATGTACACCATACATGGAAAGTATTTTCTAATGAATCATCTCTACGTATACGGCCAACAAATACTTCATCTTTATTAGTAGAATTGATTGCCATTGGATATTCATTGTTCTCTGGATTGTCTACTAAAACAACGCGGTCATCTTGATCGAATAACGCTTTAATATCTTCTGCTGTCGTTTCTTTGTCAAGCGTTACATCAATTTCAACACTATGACTATCTTGAACAGGCACACGTGCGCATGTTGCTGTTACTTTTAAGTCTGGCGCATTTAAAATTTTTCTCGTCTCATCAATCATTTTTTGTTCTTCTTTTGTATATCCGTTTTCTAAAAACACATCAATATGCGGTAACACATTATTATAAATTGGATGTGGATATGCTTCTGGTGCTTTACCATTTACACCTTCAGCTAAATCTTTCTTACCTTTCATCCCTGAACCTGATACAGCTTGATATGTTGTATATGCCACTCGTTTTAAACCATAGGCATCTTGCAATACTTTTAGAGGTACAACAGACTGAATCGTAGAGCAGTTTGGATTGGCAATGATACCTCTTGTAAATGTAGGTTCATTGACTTCCGGAACAATTAAATCAATATCTTCTGCCATACGCCATTGACTTGAATTGTCTATAACGATGGCACCAGCTTTTTCAAAGAGTGGGGCAAAGTGTTCGCTTGTACCGCCACCAGCACTCATTAATACATAATCGAAATGTTCACTTGCACGAGCATCAGTTAATTCTTGAACTGTATATGTTTTTCCTTGAAATTCAACTTCTTGCCCTGCAGAACGTGCTGATGAAAATAATACTAATTCATCGAAAGGAATATTTTTACGATTTAATGTCTCCAACATTTTTGTACCTACTAATCCTGTTGCACCCACAACTGCTAATTTTGTCATAACTTGTCACTCCATTTTATAATAATTTCCAATTTTTAGAATATTTTAACAATCATTTTACCATTAAATGTTAAATGCGTCATATAGTTTTTCTACCGCTTGTTGCCCATTAAAATCATCAATGACGTATGAAATACTTATTTCAGATGTTGTTGTTTGGTAGAAAGGTATATTATTTTCAATTAATGTCAAAAATGCTTTTGATGCCACACCTGACATATCACGCATGCCTGAGCCAATTAATGAAATTTTGACATAATGCTCATTGATTTTATAAGCTAATGCTTCATATTGATTCTTTAATGTTTCAAGAATCATAGAAATTTGATGAAAATCACTATCTTTAATCGTGAAGGATAGTTGTAGTCCATCCAAGTTGACGATTTGTGAAATCATATCAACATTTACAGCACCTTCTTCAAGTTCCGTAAATAGTTGTGTAAGTAGCTGATTGTCAGGTAGGGGATAACTAATTGTTACATGCATCATATGTTTATCCAAAGCCACACCAGTAACTGCTTTTTTCTCTAATATTTCTTCATTTGACATAATCCATGTTCCTTTCACGTTCGATAAAGTTTTTCCTAAATATAAAGGGATATTATAGTTTTTAGCTAATTCAACACTTCTTGTTTCAAGTACACCAGCACCTAAAGCGCTCATTTCCATCATTTCTTCATATGAGACGATGTCTAGTCGTTTAGCTTTTGGTAAAAGTCTTGGGTCAGTGGCATACACACCATCAACGTCGGTATAAATTTCACAAGGTATTTGATTACTAACAGCAAGTGCCACAGCGGTCGTATCAGAACCACCTCTGCCTAAAGTTGTTAATTCCTGATGTTCATTGATGCCTTGAAATCCAGCAACTACTAAAATATCGTTTTCTTGAAAGGCTTGTTCAAATGTTTGAGGATTAATTTGAGCAATTTTACTTTTTAAATGATGGCCAATGGTTTTAATACCCGCTTGATAGCCAGTCATTGCTTTGGCATTCACACCGATATCATTTAATACCATTGATAAATAAGATACAGTTTGTTGCTCTCCGGTTGTCAATAATAATGCAAGTTCTTGTTGTTTTGGTGTTTTAGTCAATGTCGATACATTCGTCATTAATTGATCTGTTGTGTTACCCATAGCACTTACAACGACAATTAATTGTTCATCTTGATTGACCCGCTCCTTTAACATTTCAGCGATCCTTTTTATTTTTGTAAAATCACTGACGGATGATCCGCCAAATTTCAACACACTTCTTGTTACCATATAATCCTCCTAATTGTTAGGAAGGGCACACAATAATAAAAAAAGAACAAGTTCGGAATGCGAACTTGCTCTTAATCTATATACAAGTGATGCACTCCATTATTTTTAAATAATGACAAACTCTCAGCTCTTAACCAAAAAGTCCAACAAATTATAACTGCTATTATAATCGCTTCGGCATCGCACCCTTTCAAGATTAGCTGTTAGCAGACAGTAATCTAAACTTTACTCATGATTGATGCGCCTCATCAAAATATTATTAAATTGGTATGTGTTCATTATACATATGACAAATATGAATGTAAACCGATAATTTAGATTTTTTGGAATAACCTGAAAATTCAAGTTATAGCGTTGCTTATATTATAAAAGGTGGTGATAATGAGACTTTTCGAAAAATAAAATCCAAAATACTTATAGCATACTCAATATGCACATTAAATAAATGTACTCTTTTAATGCGTTGATAACTGTATTTGTAATTTAGAGAAGGGGTTCACTATGCTGATGTGTTAAAAAATAAAATAAAAAGGACACCTCGATGCTATAAATATTAGCATCGAGACGCCCAGTTAATGTCTATTAAATTGAATATAGTCTCGGACATGAATCAATGCCCTAGACCCTGCAATGTTATATTGACAGTAGTTGACTGAATGAAAATGACTTTGTAGCTAGCTTTTTTCAACCCTTGTCGGCGCCACGCATAGAGAAATTGGATTCCTAATTTCTACAAACAATACGAGTTGGGGAATAAGTCCCAATATAGAAGGTGACAGTAAGTCAACTTACAAAAATGTGCAAGTTGGCCGGGCCTCAACACAGAGATTTTCGAAAAGAAATTCTACATATTATATTTATTTTAAAACGCCGATTTCTTGCAAGTATTCTTCATATGGAATTTCTTTTGAAACGCCGCCTTGTTTATTTAAATCGATAACACGGTTTGCAATCGTGTTGATAAATTCGAAGTCATAAGAAGTAAAGATGATAGAACCTTTAAATGATTTAAGACCATCATTGACTGCAGTAATACTTTCTAAGTCTAAGTGGTTTGTTGGTTCATCAAGTAAAAGAACGTTTGCACTTGATAACATCATTTTACTTAGCATACAACGAACTTTTTCTCCACCTGAAAGCACACTAGCTTTTTTCTTAACTTCTTCACCACTAAATAACATACGACCTAAGAAACCACGTAAAAATGTTTCTGTTTGTTCATCTTCAGGAGCATATTGTCTTAACCAATCAACGAGATTCATATTTACACCCTCAAAGAACTCTGAGTTATCTTTAGGGAAGTAACTTAATGATGTAGTAACACCCCATTTAAATGAACCTTCGTCTGGTTCCATTTCGCCAGCTAATATTTTAAGTAATGTTGTTTTTGCAATTTCACTATCTCCAATTAAAATCGCTTTATCATTTGGATTCATTGTGAATGATACATTATCTAATACTTTTTCGCCGTCAATTGTTTTAGAGAGATTTTGAACGATTAATAAGTCGTTACCAATCTCACGCTCAGGCGTGAATTTAACGAAAGGATATCTTCTTGATGATGGTTGAATATCATCTAATTCAATTTTTTCAAGTTGTTTTTTACGACTTGTTGCTTGTTTAGATTTAGAAGCGTTAGCTGAGAAACGAGCAATAAAGTCTTGTAACTCTTTCATTTTTTCTTCTTTTTTCTTGTTTTGTTCTTGAGCCATCTTTTGAGCTAACTGACTAGATTGATACCAAAAATCATAGTTACCAACATAAACTTTAATTTTACCAAAGTCTAAATCAGCGATATGAGTACATACATTATTTAAGAAATGACGGTCATGTGATACTACGATAACAGTATTATCAAAGTTAATTAAGAAATCTTCTAACCAACTGATTGCTGGAATATCTAGACCGTTAGTAGGCTCATCCAGCAATAGTACGTCTGGTTCACCGAATAAACTTTGCGCTAATAATACTTTAATTTTTTGGTTGTTTTCTAATTCAGCCATTTTTTTATCGTGTAAAGTTGGATCGATACCTAAACCAGATAAAAGGTTAGCTGCATCAGCTTCAGCATTCCAACCATTCATTTCTGCAAATTCACCTTCAAGTTCAGCAGCACGGATACCATCTTCATCACTGAAATCTGGCTTCATATAGATTTCATCTTTTTCTTTCATAACCTCATAAAGACGTTCGTGACCTTTAATTACAACATCAAGCACGCGTTCATCTTCATAAGCATAGTGGTCCTGTTTTAAAACAGCTAGACGTTCATTTTTACCTAATGAAACATGTCCTGTTTGAGAATCTAATTCTCCAGATAATATTTTTAAGAATGTTGATTTACCTGCACCATTCGCACCAATTAATCCATAACAATTACCTTCTGTAAATTTAATATTTACATCTTCAAATAGTTTACGATCTCCAAAACGTAAACTCACATCAGTTACTTGTAACATGCATTTTCTCCTTTTTTTCATTCGATATTCTAACGGAAGAATTATATCATATTATCGTCACAGTTTCGACCTCATATAAGTTGTAATGATAGAATGACTCACACATGTTATAATAATAAAGAATACAAGAATCGAAGGAGAATAACATGGCATTAGACAAAGATATAGTAGGTTCTATAGAATTCCTTGAAGTAGTAGGGTTACAAGGCTCAACTTACCTTTTAAAAGGACCAAACGGTGAAAACGTAAAGTTAAACCAATCAGAAATGAACGATGATGATGAATTAGAAGTAGGTGAAGAATATAGTTTCTTCATTTATCCAAACCGTTCAGGTGAATTATTTGCAACTCAAAATATGCCTGATATTACGAAAGATAAATATGATTTTGCTAAAGTACTTAAAACGGATCGCGATGGGGCACGTATAGATGTTGGATTACCCCGTGAAGTGTTAGTACCATGGGAAGATTTACCAAAAGTGAAATCACTATGGCCACAACCAGGTGATCATTTGCTAGTTACATTGCGAATTGACCGTGAGAATCATATGTATGGACGTTTAGCGAGTGAATCTGTTGTAGAAAATATGTTTACACCTGTACACGACGATAATTTAAAAAACGAAGTCATTGAAGCCAAACCTTACCGCGTATTACGAATTGGTAGCTTCTTATTAAGTGAATCAGGTTACAAAATATTCGTACATGAATCAGAACGTAAAGCTGAACCGAGACTAGGTGAATCTGTTCAAGTTAGAATTATCGGGCATAATGATAAAGGTGAGTTAAATGGTTCATTTTTACCACTTGCACATGAACGTTTAGACGATGACGGTCAAGTCATCTTTGATTTACTAGTTGAATATGATGGTGAATTACCATTCTGGGACAAATCAAGCCCTGAAGCGATTAAAGAAGTATTCAATATGAGTAAAGGTTCATTCAAACGTGCAATCGGTCACTTATATAAACAGAAGATTATTAATATAGAAACAGGTAAAATCACTTTAACTAAAAAAGGCTGGAGTCGAATTGACTCAAAAGAATAATCATTTTTACACGTATCGTAGGATGCGTGTTTTTTATATTCAAAATTAAATCGGACAGATGAAGTAGTTTTTTAATTTCATCTGTCCATTTTTTTGTTCATATTTAAATTTCGATAATTTTTCAGGAAGCATTTTAATTTTACTAATGAGTCAATATTTTTTAGAACAACAAAAATTAATATTTACATTTTCTTAACAAACATTTATGTAACATTTACAGTTTCTAAAAATGAGGTTAATAATTCAAGGTTAAGATAAAGATGTAATCAATACAAATACTATTTGTTGTTCATACAGGGAGGATATTTCAATGAAAAAATGGCAATTTGTTGGTACTACAGCTTTAGGTGCAACACTATTATTAGGTGCTTGTGGTGGCGGTAATGGTGGCAGTGGTAATAGTGATTTAAAAGGGGAAGCAAAAGGTGATGGCTCATCAACAGTAGCACCAATTGTGGAGAAATTAAATGAAAAATGGGCTCAAGATCACTCTGATGCTAAAATCTCAGCAGGACAAGCTGGTACAGGTGCTGGTTTCCAAAAATTCATTGCAGGAGATATAGACTTCGCTGATGCTTCTAGACCAATTAAAGATGAAGAGAAGCAAAAATTACAAGATAAGAATATCAAATACAAAGAATTCAAAATTGCGCAAGATGGTGTAACAGTTGCTGTAAATAAAGAAAATGATTTTGTAGATGAATTAGACAAACAGCAATTAAAAGCAATTTATTCTGGAAAAGCTAAAACATGGAAAGATGTTAATAGTAAGTGGCCAGATAAAAAAATAAATGCTGTATCACCAAACTCAAGTCATGGTACTTATGACTTCTTTGAAAATGAAGTAATGAATAAAGAAGATATTAAAGCAGAAAAAAATGCTGATACAAATGCTATCGTTTCTTCTGTAACGAAAAACAAAGAGGGAATCGGATACTTTGGATATAACTTCTACGTACAAAATAAAGATAAATTAAAAGAAGTTAAAATCAAAGATGAAAATGGTAAAGCAACAGAGCCTACGAAAAAAACAATTCAAGATAACTCTTATGCATTAAGTAGACCATTATTCATTTATGTAAATGAAAAAGCATTGAAAGATAATAAAGTAATGTCAGAATTTATCAAATTCGTCTTAGAAGATAAAGGTAAAGCAGCTGAAGAAGCTGGATATGTAGCAGCACCAGAGAAAACATACAAATCACAATTAGATGATTTAAAAGCATTTATTGATAAAAATCAAAAATCAGACGACAAGAAATCTGATGATAAAAAGTCTGAAGACAAAAAATAATAAGACGCAATTTCAAATGTGTCTTGAAACATGATTTTGATGGTGAATCATTATTTAGAGTGCAAAGCTTGATTTATCGAGACGCTGATTTTGACATTCAGTTAGTCTACAAGCTTATCAACTTAAAATAGTGGTTCATCATTATTTTACAAATCTAATTATTTTGGGAGTAATAGAAAGAGGTTTGATTATGACTTCATCTACTAATGTTAAAGCTTTAATTGAAAAAAATAATAATAAAAAAGGGAAGCATAATGACAAAATTATACCAGTTATTTTAGCCGCAATTTCAGCGATTTCCATTTTAACAACACTAGGTATATTAATCACATTGCTTTTAGAAACCATCACTTTTTTCACAAGAATTCCAATAACTGAATTTCTATTTTCTACTACTTGGAATCCTACCGGTTCAGACCCTAAGTTTGGTATCTGGGCATTGATAATAGGGACTTTAAAAATCACAGTTATTGCCACTATATTTGCAGTTCCAGTCGGGCTTGGTGCAGCAATTTATTTAAGTGAATATGCAAGTGACCGTGCACGACGCATCATTAAACCGATATTAGAAATTTTAGCAGGAATACCAACAATTGTGTTTGGTTTCTTTGCATTAACTTTTGTTACACCAGTATTAAGATCTTTCATACCAGGTCTTGGAGAGTTTAATGCTATAAGTCCCGGCTTAGTTGTCGGTATTATGATTGTCCCTCTCATCACAAGTTTGAGTGAGGATGCAATGGCATCTGTACCAAATAAAATTCGAGAAGGTGCCTATGGACTTGGAGCAACTAAATTAGAAGTAGCAACTAAAGTCGTACTTCCTGCAGCAACATCAGGTATTGTAGCTTCAATCGTTCTCGCGATTTCAAGAGCGATTGGAGAAACGATGATTGTATCATTAGCTGCAGGTAGTTCGCCAACAGCTTCATTAAGTCTAACAAGCTCGATTCAAACAATGACTGGATATATCGTTGAGATAGCGACAGGTGATGCGACATTTGGATCCAATATTTATTACAGTATTTATGCTGTAGGATTCACATTATTTATCTTTACCTTAATCATGAATTTACTTTCTCAATGGATTTCTAAGCGTTTTAGGGAGGAGTATTAATATGGAACCGACAGATAATCATAGACAATCACTCGTCGATCAACAACTTGTCCAAAAACATTTATCATCCAGAACGGTTAAAAACAAAGTGTTCAAACTCATATTTTTAGCATGTACATTATTAGGACTTGTCGTACTTATTGCGTTGTTAACTCAAACATTGATTAAAGGGGTAAGTCATTTAAATTTACAGTTTTTCACTAATTTTTCTTCTTCAACACCATCTATGGCTGGCGTTAAAGGCGCATTAATCGGTTCACTTTGGTTAATGTTAAGTATCATTCCATTATCAATCATCCTAGGGATAGGTACAGCTATATA
Organism: Staphylococcus sp. HMSC062H10; assembly: GCF_001836945.1. Classification (NCBI taxonomy): domain Bacteria; kingdom Bacillati; phylum Bacillota; class Bacilli; order Caryophanales; family Staphylococcaceae; genus Staphylococcus; species Staphylococcus sp. HMSC062H10. The sequence goes on along the minus strand of NZ_KV830972.1, from coordinate 332,260 downwards.
CTTAGAAGAATATGCGAAAAATAACAAATTTACTCAGTTTGTTAAAATCAGTATTTCCAATTTAGCTGGTGTACCGTCAGTCGTGTTTGGTTTACTTGGTTATACATTGTTTGTAGGCGGTGCTGGTATCGAAGCTTTAAAAATGGGCAACAGTATATTGGCAGCAGCACTTACAATGACATTATTGATTTTGCCAATCATTATTGTTTCCAGTCAAGAAGCGATTAGAGCTGTACCTAACTCAGTACGCGAAGCTTCTTTCGGCTTAGGTGCTAATAAATGGCAAACGATAAGACGTGTTGTATTACCAGCAGCGTTACCTGGTATTTTAACTGGATTCATTTTGTCTCTTTCAAGAGCGCTGGGAGAAACAGCACCACTTGTGCTTATCGGTATACCGACTATATTATTGGCAACACCTAGAAGTATATTGGATCAATTTTCAGCATTACCTATCCAAATATTTACTTGGGCGAAAATGCCACAAGAAGAATTCCAGAATGTTGCATCGGCAGGCATTATCGTTTTACTAGTTATCTTAATCTTAATGAATGGCGTTGCGATTATTTTACGTAACAAATTTAGTAAAAAATTCTAATTTAAACAAACTATCTCATTTATCTATTAAAAAGGGAGTTTTAAATATGACGCAAACACTTGCACAAACTAAACAAATATCTCAAAGTCATGCATTTGAAGTCTCAAAAAGTCATGATACTAAACCAAATGATACAAGCACACATTCGGTAATCTATTCAACACAAAATCTAGATTTATGGTATGGCGATAATCATGCATTGCAAAATATTAATTTAGATATTTATGAGAATCAAATTACTGCAATTATAGGTCCATCTGGTTGCGGTAAATCGACATATATTAAAACTTTAAATCGCATGGTTGAATTAGTACCCACAGTCAAAACAGCTGGTAAAATATTATATCGTAATCAAGACATTTTTGATCAAAAATATTCTAAAGAACAATTACGTACAAATGTGGGCATGGTCTTTCAACAACCTAATCCATTTCCAAAATCAATATACGATAATATTACTTACGGTCCAAAGATTCACGGCATTAAAAATAAAAAAGTTCTTGATGAAATCGTTGAGAAATCATTACGTGGTGCTGCAATTTGGGATGAATTAAAGGATAGGTTGCACACAAATGCATATAGTTTATCCGGTGGGCAACAACAGCGTGTTTGTATCGCGCGTTGTTTAGCAATTGAACCTGAAGTCATTTTAATGGATGAACCGACATCAGCATTAGACCCAATCTCAACATTAAGAGTAGAAGAGTTGGTTCAAGAACTAAAAGAAAAGTATACAATTATTATGGTTACACATAATATGCAACAAGCTGCACGCGTATCAGATAAAACTGCCTTTTTCTTAAATGGTTATGTCAATGAATATGATGATACTGATAAAATTTTCTCTAACCCATCAAATAAAAAGACAGAAGATTATATTTCAGGAAGGTTTGGTTGATATATAATGGCAATAATTAGACAACGATATCAAGAACAACTTGATGAACTTATTAAAGAATTACGTCGATTAGGCGCAAATGTCTATGTGAGTATCGAAAATGGTATAAAGTCATTAAGTATTGACGATAGAAGTTTTGCGCGACAAACAGTTAAAAACGATAAGCATATCAATCAATTAAATTATGATATCAATGAGCGAGTGATCATGTTAATTACGAAGCAACAGCCCATTGCGAGTGATTTGCGTATGATGATTTCTTCATTGAAAATTGCTTCTGATTTAGAGCGTATCGGTGATAATGCAGCGAGTATTGCCAATATTCGATTGCGTACAAAGATTACAGATGATTATGTGTTAACCCGTTTAAAAACAATGGGGAAATTAGCCATGTTAATGTTAAAAGATTTAGACCAAGCATTTAAAAAGAAAGATACTGTTTTAATTAGAGAAATTATAGAACGTGATCAAGATATAGACGATTTATATAGACATATCATTAATGCAACATATCTGATTGATAACGATCCATTTGTCGCTGCACAAGCCCATTTAGCAGCGAGACATCTAGAACGTATTGGCGATCATATAATTAACATCGCTGAAAGTGTTTATTTTTATTTAACAGGTACACATTACGAACAATAACTTAAAGTTATTACTATAAAATCCCTTACGATAAATATATATTTCTATTATTCATAAACCCTCAAAAAAACCAAGATTCTCACAATTAGTAATGTGAAAATCTTGGTTTATATTGTTCTACTATAAATTGTCTCGCATCTTAGTTATTTGCTTGCTCAATTTCATCTGTTAATTTTTCAACTTCATCCACTAAATCAGAAATATATTGAATTGTAGATTTAAGTGGCTGTTCTGTAGTAATGTCTACACCTGCAATGTTTGCAAGTTCGACAGGTGATACACTGCCACCTTTTTTCAATGTTTCTAACCAAGCATCAACAGCTGGTTGGCCTTCGTTTTTAATCTTTTGAGAAACGACAGTTCCGATTGTTAAGCCAGCAGAATACGTATACGAATATAATCCCATATAGTAATGAGGTTGACGCATCCATGTTAATTCAGCACCCTCAGTCATGTCTACTGCATCTCCGAAAAATTGTTTATAAACATTTAGCATTATTTCATTTAATGTCGGCGCATTTAAAGATTCACCTTGATCTACTTTGCGATACACTTCACGTTGATAAGCAGCTTCTAATAAATGGGTAACCATATTGTGATAATATGTTCTAGATAAAATTGAGCCAATAACCCAACGCTTAAATCTTGGATTATCACTTGTGTTAAATAAATAATTGGCCATCAACATTTCATTCATTGTAGAAGGGGCTTCAACAAAGTACATTGATGCTTCTGATTCAAGATATGGTTGATGTTTTTGAGCTAATGTAAAATGACCTGCATGACCTAATTCATGTGCTAAGACAAATGCTTCAGCCATTTTACCAGTCCAAGAAATAAATACATATGAATGTGTAAAGTATGGACTTGCACAAAATGCGCCTGTATCTTTACCTTTATTTTGTGCAAAATCAATCCATCGCTGATCGTATGCTTCACGTAACATGTTTGTATAGTCATCACCTAAAACACTTAACGCACCGAAAATATAATTTTTTGAGTCTTCAATTGAAATCTCTGGTTCATAATCAGGGTCTACAGAAATCTTCAAGTCTTCAAAACGCATGTTATCTAATCCGTGAATACGTTGTAAAAGTTTAGCATATTTCTGCATAACTGGTGCCAAGTCACGCATAATCATATCGATTTGACGGTCAAACATATCACGCGTTACTTCTTGACTATGTAATAAATAATCGATGACTGATTCAAATCCACGTAAATCAGCTTCAATTTTTTCTTGTTGTACTTGCATATTATATGTAGCCGCGGTGGTATGTTGATATTTTCGAATTCCATCGCTAAACGATTTGAAACTTTTACGTCTAAACTCAGGATCTTTATTATCTTCATAATCATTTTCAAATGTAGCATAGTCGACAGGGTACGTTGTACCATCATGTTCAATTGAATCGAATGTAATATCTAGCATTTTTGTCGTGCCGTATAAATCGTAAGGACTGTTTAGCGTAGGTGATAAAGTTGCTAATACTTGTTCTACCGACGCAGATAATTGGAATGGCTTTTGTTTAATTAACTGTTTAATATAGTGTTGATATGGACATGATTCTTCTAATTGTTGAAGTATTTCTTCTGGTAATTCAAGTATTTCTGACTCGACAAATGATAATTGGCTAACAATTTTCCCATATGTAGTAGATAATTTAGCGCTCAATACTTGTGCCTCAATATTACTAGTATCTACACTTAAACGTAGTTCTGCATAATTACTTAAGCGATCTAATGCGATTAAAATATTTTCTAATTCAGCTAAAGCAGTATTAATTTGTTCGATTGAATTTAATGTTGTTGCATATGTATGATGAAATTGATTTGCTTGTTGTACTAGAGCGTCAATACTTTCATAATATTGTTGATCATCTTTAAATAAGTCTACTAAATCCCATGTTTCTGAAACAGGAACATCTTCTCTTAAAGGTAAACCTTGAGACATATAATCACTCCTTTGGTATAATACATTCATTATACATAATTTTGTCTCCTAAACGATAATGTTACGATTTCCATGTCGCAAGGAACAATGTTTTTTCTAATAGTAGATAGAATATTGCTTGAAACTGACTGCTATTGTTTAAGTTTTTAAAAATTTATAATAAAATGTATACAAGGAAAGTAATGAAATAAAAGGAGAATGGTTATGACATTATTCGATATGCCTAATTATTTATGGATCACAACATTAATAATGATTTTATTAACAATATTCTGTTGTTTAGTTTTAAATAAATGGTTTGTTTCAGCAGTAATTACATTTGTTATATTAGGTGTGCTTGCATTTTTTATTCCAAATTTTCAAGATATAAAATATCAACCATTATTAGGATACGCTGCATTTTTAGCGATTATGAGTTTATTAATTAGTTTTCTATTATGGTATTTTACTAGAAATTGGCGTAAAGAAAGAAAAGCGCGTAAATTAGAAAAGCAAATTGAAAAATACGGCTATGAGGGTGCTGAACTTCGCCGTAAAGATAAAAAATAATATTCGACAACTATATGCACAAGGTTAAAAAATCCCTTAAGTATTGTTTTAATGGAAACTTTAAGAACGGATTTATTAAAAGTGCTATAGTTGTTTTTATTTTACTTAAATTTAAATTTTGATTTCGTATTAAATTGTAGGTTATCAACTCTAAATAAAAATACTCATTTTAAAAGTGTTTATTGTTAAAATAAATAAATTCACTTCAATTTCTTTTTGTATAATACTATAATGAATCGTGGTTCTTTATTTGTAAGTTACAAAAATTTGTGTAATTCTCATATAAGTTCAAAATATTCTTAACTTACATGAGGAGGGGGGACTATTATGTTCATAATAAGGTCTATTTTGTACAGACTAATTCAAATGGTAGTTGTTTTATTTGTTATTTCAACACTAACTTTCATTTTGATGAAATTATCTCCAGGAAATCCTGTTGATAAAATACTTCACCTTGATGTGTCACATGTGTCGGCAGAACAAATAAATGCAACTGAAGAAAAATTGGGTTTAAAGAATTCAATCATATCGCAATGGTGGCAATGGATGCAACAATTGCTTCAATTAAATTTAGGACGTAGTTTCGAAACTAAAGAACCAGTTACACAGTCACTATTTGAGTATGCACCACCAACTTTGCTTATATCTTTTTCAACATTAGTTTTGTCATTAGCGATATCGATACCACTAGGTGTGCTTTCAGCAAGACACTATCACAAACTGACTGATAAAGTGATTAGAACTGTATCAACATTGTCAATTAGCTTGCCTGCGTTTTTCATCGGCATTATTTTATTATTCATTTTCACCAATTTATTAAATATTGATAGTGCCTTATGGAATCAGATTGTATTACCTGTTTTTACATTGTCATTAGGTATGTGTGCGTATATTATTCGATTAATTCGTTCAAATTTACTTTCGCTATATCAAAGCAATATCGTTAAATCATCACGATTACGCGGTATGAGCGAACGATATATTTTGATGCATGATTTATTGAAACCAACGCTTTTACCTATTATTCCATTGTTAGGTATTTCTCTAGGTAGTCTTATTGGCGGTACAGTTGTTATTGAAAATTTATTTGATATACCTGGCATTGGTTACTTATTGATGGATAGTATTAAATCTCGGGATTATCCAATCATACAAGGGTGTGTATTGTTTATAGGATTTTTTGTGGTGTTAATCAATTCAATTGCTGACTTACTGGCTCTATTGTTTGATCCAAAACAACGTTTACATTTTAAAAATCAAAAAAATAATTCAAACGTATCATCAATCTTAGAAAGTGGTGATCTACGTGCTTAGAAGTTTAACTAAAGGTGATTTTATATTTTAAATATTTATCTTTTATTTTATAATTATGATTATTTTGCAATTCTTTGTGAATAGTGCTGATGCAACAAAAGTTAACTTATCGCAAACGTTTGAACCAATAAGTTGGACCCATTTACTAGGAACAGATGACTATGGTCGTGATTTATTTACAAGGGTCATTGTTGGTGCACGATCAACATTATTCATCACAATCTTAACTTTAATTGCTATTGTTATTATTGGGGTAACACTTGGATTACTTGCAGGGTATAAAAAAGGATGGATAGAGCGCATTATATTACGCATTGTTGATATCGGTCTAAGTATACCGGAATTTATTATCATGATAGCATTAGCAAGTTTTTTTCAGCCAAGTATTTGGAATTTAGTTATTGCAATTACAATTATAAAATGGATGAATTATACAAGATTAACAAGAAGTATTGTTAATAGCGAAATTACCAAACCTTACATTAAAATGGCAAAATTATTTCATGTACCAACTAGGGTAATATTGTTACGCCACTTAACACCTAAGATAATGCCGTAAATTATCGTTTTGATGGTGGTCGATTTCGGGAAAATCATTTTATACATCAGCTCATTATCATTCATAAGACTAGGTGCACAACCACCGACACCAGAGTGGGGCGCTATGTTGCAACTTGGCAGAGATTTTATTTCGTCACATCCAATTATGCTCATTGCGCCTGCTTCTGTCATTGCTACAACGATTTTAATTTTTAATCTTACTGGCGATGCACTAAGAGATAAATTGTTGAAACAACGAGGTGAATATTATGAGTCTCATTGATATACAAAATTTAATTATCAAGAATCAAAAAGGTAAATCTTTAATAAATGGCATCAATTTGAAAATTTATCAACAAAAGGTTAACGCTTTAATTGGAGAAAGTGGTGCTGGTAAGAGTTTAACGGTAAAAGCTTTGCTAAATTTTTTACCATCTGATTTAAATTGTCAGTATGATCATTATTACTTCAATAATAAAAACGTAAACAACATGCAACAATTTTATGGTCGCACTGTTGGATATATTTCACAAAATTATGCTGAAAGTTTTAATGATCACTCGAAATTAGGAAAACAATTGATTGCAATTTATCGTACTCATTTTAAAGTTAGTAAAGAAGCAGCATTATCTCAAATTGATAAAGCATTGTCGTGGGTTAACTTAAGTAGCGAAGAAATATTAAAGAAATACAGTTTTCAACTTTCTGGTGGTCAACTTGAACGCGTATATATTGCAAGTGTTTTAATGTTAGAACCTGAGTTAATTATTGCAGATGAACCAGTAGCATCATTAGATGTTATTAACGGCTATAAAATTATGGATTTACTTCAACACATTGTAAAAGAACACGGTCAAACATTATTTATAATCACTCATAACTTAAGTCACGTTTTAAAGTATTGTGACTATATTAATGTTATAAAAGACGGTGACATTGTTGAGCGCGGTGACATAAAGCACTTTAAGTACGATACATTACAACCTTATACCGAATTTTTAATTAAATATCGAACACAATTAAAGAGGGATCATAATGATTGAGCTAAAACATGTGACATTTGGCTATAATAAAAGACAGGCAGTGTTAGAAGACATCAATACTAAAATACATGATGGTGAAAATGTCGGCATTTTAGGAGAAAGTGGTAGTGGTAAAAGTACTTTGGCAGCATTGTTATTAGGATTGCTTAAGCCGATTAATGGGAGCATTTATATGAGTGATGATACTGTATTACCAATTTTCCAACATGCATTATCAAGTTTTAATCCTGATTGGACAATTGAAGACTCATTAAAAGAAGCGCTAAAATATTATCGTAGGTTAAAAGCCGATGACAATCAACTGGAATTATTATTACAACATTTATCAAACTTTGATTTAGATTCACAACTGTTATCTAATTATCCTAATGAAGTAAGTGGTGGACAATTACAAAGATTTAATGTTATGCGTTCATTATTAGCGCAACCTCGTGTTTTAATATGTGATGAAATCACGTCAAATCTAGATGTTATAGCTGAGCAAAACGTAATAAGCATTTTAAAGGAGCAAACCATTGCGAATTTAAATCATTTAGTTGTCATATCACATGACTTATCGGTACTACAACGCTTAGTTAATCGAATTATTGTCATTAAGGATGGTGCAATCGTTGATGATTTTGAAACGGTTGAATTATTCAATTCAGATAGACATCCTTATACAAAAGAATTAACACAAGCATTTACATTTTAAAAGTATAAGTATGCAATATTCATATGATATATTAAAATAAAGATAAATCCTTAATCTTAATATAAGTGTATATTACCTTTATTTTCGCTTAAATAACGAATATTTAAAAGGAGTGTCATAATGGGACTACTTGATATTGCAAGTATACGTTCTATAGAAAGAGGCTTTAGTTATTATCAAAGTAAATGTGTCATTAACTTAAAATCATATTCTGAAACTCAATTTGAGGCTGAAGTAAAAGGTAGTGGTAGCAATGTATATCGTTGCTATATTGATATGGAACATCCTAGAAAATCCAAATGCAATTGTCCTCATGCTGATGGAAGACGCGTGATATGTAAACATTTAATTGCATTATTATTTACAGCTAGTCCAGAAGAAGCAAATAAACATATAATCATGTTAAACGAAGTTGAAGAAGACTATCACTTACGTAGAAATATGTGGATTGATTCTCTTAAAGAAATGGTTAATGATATGAGTAAAGAAGAACTTCGCGATGCATATTTAAATATGCTAATTGAACATGGAGAAATGGCAGAGTTGTTTGGATTAGACGAAGAAGAAGATTTATTTGAAGATGAAGACGAATTCTATTAAAAATATATCCCCCTGTTAAATGATAATGATTATCAATTGATAAGGGGATGTTTTTATTCATATAAATTTAATGAACTGCAAATAGCTTGGGCATGACTATCTATATGTGTTACATGATTCAATTTCAATATTGTATGTGTATTATCTTCTGATGGCCCTACAATATAGCCATTAGTAGCATATTGTAGCATGACAATATCATTGTGATCATTACCAAATGCTATATATTCAACATCTTTACCATATATGTATTGTAGCGCTGTATATTTATTAATATTTTGCGCTGTAATATCAATGTTAAACTCATTTGAATGATGAATGATTTCTAGTTCTTGATGATATTCATTTAGTTCATTTAAAATGCTTGTAATTTGTGACGGTTCTATATTTAATAAAATTATTTTGATTGGTGTGTCAATATTTGCAACATCAATACAACTAGCCAGCTTATGTGGATCTAAGCGCTCAAAAATCGCGTTCTCAGCGTCTAATTTAGCAGCATAATTCCAATCATCATCGATAATATAATCTAATTCATATTTTTGTATTATTCGTAAGATATGATGATATGTATAAGCTTGAATTGGCTTGATAACCGAAATATTTGATTGCTGTGAAAACATAGCGCCATTTGCGCCAATTAATGTATGTTGATGAAAGATTTCTGGTAAAACTGGTAACAAATCACGAATCGGCCGCGCAGATGCAAATATAAGTTCATGACCAGAATTTTGTAATTGTAACAATGCATCAACGATTGATGGATCAATTGATTTACCATTAAAACAAAGTGTACCATCAATATCAAATACAAATTTCATCAAATCACTCCAAACAATAGAATAATTTGATTATAGCATATGTAAGTACATGATAATGTAGGGCACCTTTTGTATTAGATATATAACTTCCTATAATATATATTATGTAAACTAAAATTTGAAATTCCATAAGGGGACTTATATAACCGTATGTTTGTGTAGTGTTTGTGTCAGTAAACTAAATTTACATTCATGTTATGTTTCGTTAAACCAATACTCACGTTTTGGTGCATATTAAATCTTTATATCGATCATACATCTATCATTATTTTTATTTCTAATATACAAACTGATTACTTTGCTAGAATTTGTTACAGCAATAAGTGCTCATGCATTTTATAAATTACAATCAGACAAATATGACATTTGATATCACGCACTTGCCCACACATATATAAAATCAGACATAGATTGTTATGCTAAGGTTTATTCACCAAAAATATAATACATATTGACTTGTTTTGAGTCATATTGAATGAATTAAAACGTATACTCAACTCAATCATTTGCAAATAGATTGTGCAATTCGTATTTATATTTATTGCAATCACTTGTTAAACTTGTCATTTAATATATCATTCGAGGCTTTATTAAAACACATAAAAAAGAGCTTATAGTATCAATAACTATAAGCCCTAACATCATTTACATCTATTTCTTTAATTTTTTACGTAATTTATCCAATGTTGTGAACAACCAATATTTCACTTTATGAATTGGTTTATAGAAATCCCCTATTAATTCTTCGATTTGTACATTAAATCCACGTTTAAAGCGGTATACGCCATAATCTTCACTGTTTTCCGTAAAATCACCTGATAAACCATAGAAATTATAACGATCATAACCATTATCGAAGCAATAGTTAATCATAAACCAATGCATCATGTAAGGTCCCATAAATTGATTGTATTTTTCTGATGAACCACCAGAGAAATAATTCACTTCATATGCATTTGCAAAATAAACGCCAGAAGCAAGGTTTAGAATTGGGCCGTCCGTTTTGCTCAATTCACTTGCATTCAATAATTCATGCTGATCATGATCAATTTGCTTATCTAATTCTGCAATTTTCTTCATTTGTTTATCTGATTTGTTTTCTTTCGCCATCATTTGATCACGACGATTTTCTTTGTCATTCAATTCCTGTTGCAACTTTAACACATATTCATCAAGGTCAATATATGCTAATGGTACTAATACTTTATCTCCATATGTGTCAATAAAGTTATAGAAATAATCATCTGTTTTTGATACAAATCCAGCACGCTCTTCAGTTTCACGATATAAATCTAGGAATAGATTGAACTCATCACGTTCAAGGAATCTTACTTTAACACCATAATTTATCGCTTTATTAATATTACGTTTACGTTGACTATCAAATGTCTTTTTCAATGTTTCAGGTGTTTTACCTTCAAGGTTTAATACGCCCATCCATCGTACTTGGCTCGATGTATCATACTCAGTTGTAAAGCCATGATGCTCGTAACCATGCGATTTAAACAAGTTTACTAAGGCATCATTTTTCTCGCGACCTTCAAATGGCACGATATCTTTATTATATAGATGATATAACCAATACGGATCTAATTTAACATATAAACATTGATGTTGCTGTAAATATTTATCTAACTCTTTTAAATAATAATCAACTAATCCTAAATCTGAAAAATCCATTACTGGACCACGATTCGAATAGTAAACATAACTTCCCATAGTAGGAATTTTAGAGAAAAGGCTTGCTGCAATTACTTTGTTATTGTCGTCTTTAATACCTAATAAAACTACTTCAAAGCCATCATTCTCACGGGTAACTATATTTTCTTTTACTTGGAAATAATGACTTTCCAATGATGGATTTTGTACAAAGTTGTCAAATTCGGTAACAGTTAACTCTGTAAATTTCATGTTTTGATAATTCCCTTCCTAAAAAATTCTGTCTTTAACTTTTTTAAGTGCGGTATATGCTGCGTAAACAGGTTTATTAATTGGTTTAATAAAGTCACCAACATATTCAATAATTTCAGCATTGTAACCTTTTTTGAATTTAACTACACCAGCATCTTCAGCATCTTCTGTAAATTTACCACTAACACCATAGAAATTATAACGGTCAATGCCATGATTTAATGCATAATTAATCATTTCCCATTGCACTGCATAACTTCCGGCAAAATGACGGAATGCATTTGATGTACCACCAGCATAATAAACAACTTCAAATGGATTGATAAAGAAGAAACCAGCAGAGATAGGTAATTCATTACCATGTTCTTCTTGTAGACGTTTACCTTCTTCAATCTTTTGCTCATTTGCATCAAGTTGTTGTTGTAAGTTATCTCGCTTGTTATGCGCTTTTTTATTTTCAGGACGTTTTTCAATATCCTTTAATGCTTTATTTAAATCTTTATTTAAAATATCACGCTCTTCATTTAGTTCTTTAATATATTCATCAAAATTGATATACGCTAAAGGCACTAACACACGGTCTTTGTAATATTTTAAGCGATTGTAGTAAAATTTGTCATCACGATCAGCAAAAGCTTTTGATTCTGACGTATCTTCCATAAATGATCTAAAAATTGGTAGTTCTTCTTCAGATAAATATCTTACTTTAACACCATTCTTTTTAACTTTTTTCGTGTTTCTTTTTCTAAGTCCATCCATATTTTTAATGATGTCATCTGCTGTTTTATCTTTTAAATCTAACACTGAGTGATAACGAATTTGTAGCACAGGATCAAATCCTTTATGGAATCCAGTATGTTCAAATCCTAAGTTACTCATTTTATCAAAGAACCAATCATTACCAGCATTACCTGTAATCTCGCCATCATGATTCAAGTATTGATATGGTAAATATGGATCGATATGTAGGTATAGACAACGATGTTTTTTAACATATTTTGATAATTCATTAAAGAAAAAGTGTACGAGTTCTTGATTTTCATAATCGATCACTGGACCGCGATTTGAATAAAAATACTTGAACACTTTCATAACAGGTACAGCAGTAAGTAAGCAAGCTGCAATAACCTCGTTATTATTGTTTTTTATTCCCACTAAATGTGTTTCATAACCTTCAGCAAGCTTTAACTCATAGTGGCCAACAGTTTGCGTGAAATGACTGTATGGCATGCTATCTGTAAAGGCACCAAACTCTTTAGCTGTTAAATTTGTAAACTTCATTATCATTACTCCTATTTGTCTCTCGTTAATTAATTTCATTTCCGTATTTGCAGTTTTTCTATTTCCCCTCTGCAAATGTCAAAAATAATAAATCTAATCTAAATAAGTATACAATAGTTAATGTTAAAACTAAAACATAAACGCTTTAATTGCGTATACTTTTATGGTTAAATTTAGATTTTTGCATACAATTTCAAAAAAAGTAATATGAACGTTTGGGTTTGCTCATATTACTTTTGTATCATTTCTATTCAATTTTATAATTCACCGTTTTTCACTTTTTCAAACAGTATTCGACTAATTTTTTTAAATCAAGTAAACTTAATTATTCAATGTTTGCTGGATAGATTGTAAATATTTAATGATTTCTTCACGCGTGTTAGATTTAAATCGTTTTACTATTTCACTACCAATAACGATACCATCTGCAACCTCTTTTATATCTGCAACATGTTGTGGAGATCTTATGCCAAATCCTGCGACAACTGGCACATTGGCTATCGCTTTAATTGACTCAATTTTTCGTTTTAATCCTGGGTGAAACGCACCATTTTGTCCTGTTGTCGCATTCATCGTCACAGTATAAATAAAGCCTTCCGCATGGGATACGATATCTTTTATACGTTTGTCATCAGTAGTCATCGCAACTAACGATATAATTTTGACGCCATAGTGACTAAATTGTTGTTTTAAACGTTGCGATAATTCAAATGGTAAATCAGGTATAATTAAGCCGTAGACACCGGTATCTCGACATTTTTCAAAAAATGCTTGTTCTCCATAATGACAAATAATATTATAATACGTCATTAATACATAATGACACTTAATTTGATTACCGTGTTTTTCTAATTGCTCGAAAATATAATCTATCGTTATGCCTTGTTTAATCGCTTGTTGACCTGCTTCCATGATAACTGGACCATCAGCAACCGGATCAGAGAAAGGTACACCAATTTCAATTATATCTGCACCATTTTCACTCAACAATGTTGCATTTTCAATAAAATCTTTATCTCCCATAATATAAGGTATAAATAATTTAGCCATTTGCAAGACCTCGCTCTGCCATATATTGTCTAATTGTTTCCATATCTTTATCGCCACGTCCAGAAATTGTTACTACAATAATATCTTCTTTCGACATCGTAGGCGCTAGTCTTTCAACATAACTCAGTGCATGTGCACTTTCAATTGCAGGTATAATACCTTCATGTTTTGTAAAGTTGATTAAAGCATTCATTGCTTGTGTATCACTTGCATTTTCAAAAGTTACTCTACCAATGTCGTGGTAATAAGAATGTTCTGGTCCAATACCAGGATAATCAAGTCCTGCTGAAATAGAATGTGCTAGTTGCACTTGCCCACCTTCATCTTGAATTAAATACATTTTAGTACCATGTAATACGCCTGGTGAGCCTTTGCCAATTGCAAGTGCATGTTTATCAGTATCCTCACCTTGACCTGCAGCTTCAACACCATATAATGCAACATCATCTTTAATAAATGGATAAAATGTACCGATTGCATTTGAGCCACCACCGATACATGCTACAATTGCATCCGGAAGTCGACCTTCTTTCTTCAATATCTGTGATTTTATTTCTTTACCAATCACACTCTGAAAATCTCTAACAATCGTTGGGAATGGGTCTGGACCTAATGCAGAACCTAATAAATAATGTGTATCATCTACATGACTTACCCAATATTGCAATGCTTTATTAACTGCATCCGATAAAGTCCCTTGACCATCTTCAACTGCCACAACCTTTGCACCAAGTAATTCCATTCTAAATACATTAAGTTGTTGTCTTTTAATATCTTCACTTCCCATAAAGACAACAAGTTCCATATCAAATAATGCAGCAACCGTAGCACTAGCTACACCATGTTGACCCGCACCTGTTTCAGCAACAAGCTTCTTCTTGCCCATTCTTTTAGCAAGCAACGCTTGACCTAACGCATTATTAATTTTATGGGCGCCTGTATGATTTAGATCCTCTCGTTTTAAATATATTTTAGCGCCTCCTAGGCTTTCAGTATATGATGCAGCATATGTAAGTGGCGTCGCGCGTCCTACATACTCTGATAAATAGTATTCCAGTTCTCTTTGAAACTCTGGGTCTGCTTTTGCCTCTTTATAAGCTTTTTTCAACTCAATAATTGCTGGCATTAATGTTTCTGGAACATATTGCCCTCCGTATTCACCGAAGAAACCTAATTCATCTGCTTCTGTTTGTATTTGTCTATTCATTTCCTCTATCTCCTTTCACAATATTTACAATCGCTGTCATTTTTTCTATATCTTTTCGCCCATTTACTTCTATACCTGATGCAAGATCATAACCTTGATGTGATAATTTAAGTTGATTAACTGTTTGAATATTTTCAGAGTTAATGCCTCCTGCTATCAAGTAAGGTATGTCTTTTATGTGCTTCAAAATAGTCCAGTCATATGTTTGACCGGTACCACCATACGACACTGAGGGTGTGTCGATAATAAATAAATCTACGAACCCTTTATATTTATTTATGTTTTGGATTATGTTTTCATCTGCAGCTAAAGCTTTAATGATTTTAATGCTTGGATACTTCTTTTTAATTTCCTGTATAAAATCAATAGATTCTGTGCCGTGTAACTGTATTGTGTTAATTGGCGTATTGCTTAATACGTGTTCAATTGTTGTTAAATCAGGATTTACCATGACGCATACTGTATCAATATGATTTGGAACAGCAGACGCTAACTTTTGAATTTGGACAATTGTTTGATGCCTTTTACTTTTTTCATAATGGATGAATCCTATCGCATCAATAGGTAATTGACTGGCCGCTGTAACATCCTCTATTGATGTAAAGCCACAAAATTTCAATTTCATCATGACTTCACCTTTTGCATTTTTAGTTGTGGTAAAAATTCAGATAGATTGTCACAACGCATAAGCGCCTCACCTATTAGTAAGCCATCGATACCACTATGCAAAATTTTCCTTACATCAGAGTTACCATGAATACCGCTTTCTGAAATATAATAATGATTCGGCTGTTTATTTTCTAAAATAATATTTGTATGTTCCACATTTGTGACAAATCGTTTTAGGTCCCTGTTATTTACACCAATCAATTTAGCATTAACCTTATAGGCACGTTCTAATTCATGACGATTATGTACTTCAACTAACACTTCTAAATTTTGCGATATAGCGTAGTTATATAAATCTTTCAATTGTTTATCCGATAAGATATTAACAATCAGTAAAATCATAGATGCACCAGCTTGTTTGGCAACATCAATTTGAAGCGGATCTATAATAAAATCTTTGCATAATACGGGTAATGTTGTTTTTGTTGTCAATGCTTGTAATCTTTCAAAACTACCACCAAAGTACTTTTCATCAGTCAAAATGGATACAGCATTTGCACCATATTGCTCATAATCTGAGATTTGTTGCGATAAATCTCGTTCAGGTAAGTCATTAACTGTAGGGCTCTTCGATTTAATTTCTGCAATAATTGCTAACTTTGGTTCTTTCTCAATTGCGTTTATAAAAGATTTTTTATTCTGAATGTTCACACTTTTTAAGGTATTAAGTTTGTCTTGATAATAGCCATTTTGTAAAAGTAACTGTTTATATTCAACAATTTCTTCTAAAATCGTCATGTTATTCACCTCTCATTTGATGGTATTTTTTCAAAGCTTCACCATTATCAATCAAAGTGCTTGCGAGTTCTATGCCTTCTGCGATGGTATCCACTTTCTCTGCAACATATAGGCTTAAACCTGCATTTAAGACAACCACATCACGTCGACTTGAGCGATCATTACCATTTAAAATATTCAGTGTGATTGCTAAGTTTTCTTCAGGCGAACCACCTTTAAAATCACTATTCGGTGCATATTTCAAACCATAATCAGTCGCATTTAATGTGTAATTTTTGATTTCTCCATCTTCAGTCAATTCATATATCAAATTATCACCAGACAACGTTGCTTCATCCATACCATTCGCACCATGTAATACGATTGCACGTCGTCTACCTAAATCTTTAATTGTCTTTGCAACTAGTTTTAGTTTTGTAGGGTCAAAGATACCTACCATTTGATACGTTAGGTGATAGGGATTAATTAATGGACCTACAAGGTTTAATATTGTAGGCTTACCTATCATTTTTCTAACTGGTTGCATATATTTCATTATTGGATACGATTCTGTTGCGCCGATAAACACGAGGTTTTTTTCATCTAATTGCTTTGGCGTATCATCAACAGACGTAGTTTGAATGTCCATTTGATTTAACAAATCCGTACTACCTGAATTTGAAGTCACACTTTTATTTCCATGTTTTATAACTTTTACGCCAGCACTTGCTACAACAAAAGCGACAGTAGTTGATATATTGAAGCTATTAGACTTGTCACCACCTGTACCACACACACACATACCGCCCTCATAACAAGGTTGATGTGGGTACATTGTATTAATTAAACTACGTACAATATATGTCAATTCTTGTTGTTGAATTTCTCGTTCCGAATACGAACTCAATAATTCATATTTTATATCGGTTCCGATACTTGGAGAAATAAGTATGTCGATTAACTCCTTAATGTCACTTTCTAGCAATATAGATTCAGTTTGGATTCTTGTTAGTAATGTCATGGTTTTCATCCTTTCTTCACGTAATTAATAAAATTAGTAATTATTTTGACACCATAGTCTGTAGCAAATGATTCAGGATGATACTGAATACCATAATGGGGTCGTTCATTATGCTCAAATGACTGTATACAATCTTCGGTACGTCCAGTAATTTTCAATTCTTCTGGAAAATTATCAGGATTACTTATTAATGAATGGTATCTCATAATCGAAAATTGTTCTGGTACATCTTGATATAACAGATGTTGATGATGCGATATAACCTTAAGTGTATCAACTTTTCCGTGCATAACCTTGTCGCCTTTAATGACTTCTCCACCGTAATAACAAGTCAGTGCTTGAGCACCTAGGCAAATACCTAAAATGGGTTTATCTTGATAGGATGAGATAATTTTCATTAACTGTTGGTCGTCTAATGGATGCCCAGGGCCTGGTGAAATAATGACAGCATCAACAGATTGATTCAGCACATTATCATCATCAGGGTATTGAACAATTACGTCAGAATGTTGAGCAACAATATCCACTAGGTTATACGTAAAGGAATCATAATTATCTACAACTAAGATCATGGGCTCACCTCCAATAAGCTTTTAGCTTTCAATTTCGTTTCATTCAGTTCTTTTTCAGGAATAGAATCATATACAACGCCACAACCTGCTTCTACGTTGATATACTGCTCATCTATCATCATCGTTCGAATTGCTAATGCAAAATCTAAGTTATGATTACAATTTATGTATCCAACACCACCACTATAAACGCCACGTTTATGTGGATATTGTTCGTAAATTCTTTCTATTGCACGTAATTTTGGTGCACCTGAAACGGTACCTGTTGGTAATAAATTCGCAATAACTGTCATTGGCGATAAATTTTGATTTATTTCACCTGTGACTTCACTTACGATATGCATAACATGTTCATATTTTTCAATAACCATTAATTTAGTAATTTTTGAGGTACCTATTTTACTTACTCTATGAATATCATTACGACCTAAATCAACAAGCATACGATGTTCACTGCATTCTTTAGGATCATTAAGTAGTTGTTTCATATTCTCATTATCTATTTGTGTCGTCTCACCACGTTGAATCGTACCTGCAATAGGATTAGTTGTTACAATTTTATCTTTGACACTTACGAAACTTTCGGGAGAACTACCGACAATGTAGGGTTTATCGATATTAAGATAATACATATATGGACTTGGGTTTTGTCGTTTTAAATTTTGATACAGTTGAAACGTAAGTTGATTTAAATGCTGATTAGCATGATGCGCATATTTGTAAATTCTTGATGGCACAACTTGGAACATATCCCCTTCTGTTATTTTATCTTTGAAATACTGAATCATTTCGATAAATCTTTCTTCAGAAATATTTGATTGAATTTCTTTAGTTTTAAAATCAAAATCTTGTGTAGGCATGAACGGTTGGATTTTAGTTAAGTCTTCGATAGACTTATTAACTCGATTCTCAAGATCTGATTTTGTTGAATTTGAAAATTGATTCGTCGCGATGATATATAACTCATCTTTGTAATGGTCAAATACATAAACTTGTTCAACCATATATAACCGTACATCGTGCTGCTTGTGATCCTCTAATTGTATTGATTGCAATTTAGGAAATTCATGTCTTACTAAATCAAAGCTACACGTCCCAACATATCCAGATATAAACGGTAATGGCTTAAGTTGATTATCTTGAATATTATGATAGTCTTCATTTATTTTAGTCGTTAAATAATGATACGGTCTTTCAGTGATTTGATACGACTCTTTTAAAGTGCTTACTGATAATACATCGTTATCTAAAGTTAAAGTACCGTAGATATCAAATATCACTATAGAATAGCGACCCTTAGTTTGTTGTTGATTTGTACTTTCCAAAATGATCTTCTTGGAATGAAGTTGTGCTAAAACTTCAGGTGTTACATTTGCTTTTATTTTTTTATAGAATACATCCATTCTTTACGCTCCTTTCTAAAAAAACGCCAGCATCCTTATCAATATAAAGGACGCTGACGCGTGGTACCACCTAAATTAACCGAATATTCGAAATATTCATAGTTCACTCTTTACTATATATAATTTTTCTGTTGCAGACAAAACCCAATTTCATTAATCTCGGTGTTAGTTCACATCACCCACTAACTTTCTGTTGCTACCTTTAACTAACTACTACATTTTGTCTAAATAAAAAGACACCACATAACGCATATACCTGTAAGGACGCGTTACCGTGGTGCCACCTTAGTTAACATAATTCATGTTCACTTTCAAAACTCATTCAATTGTTTTCCAAAGTCCAATTCACAAGATATGGCGTGCTAATTCCCATCACCCATTAGCTTTCTATTTGCTACGTTTCATATCTGCTACTATTTCTTTAGAAAATTCTAATTATTTTTATAGTTCATTATATTACATAGGTCGTTCACATTTGTCAACACTATTTGTTTACTCAATTGGTGATAAGCAATATGCATATAGTAATTTCTCTGTCGCTTTAATAGAATCAATATGTGTTCGTTCCATTGCATGAGATGATTCAATGCCAGCGCCAAATAAACCATGTCTGATATCCGCACCAGCATGTAAAGCTGCTGAAGCATCTGAACCATAATATGGATATATGTCTACTTTATATGGAATATTATTTATTTTGCAAAGATTAACTAGGTGTGATTTCAATTGCTTATGATATGGACCTGAAGCATCTTTGGCACAAATAGAAACTGTATATTCATCGGATGCTTGACCGTCTCCCAACGCGCCCATATCTAATGCAATATATTCTTTGATTTTCGAATCAATTGATGCATTTGCACCGTAACCTATTTCTTCGTTATTAGAAATATAAAATTGTGTTGTATGTGGTAATATTATTTGCTCTTCTTTTAATTTCTTTAGTAATTGTAGTATCATCGCTACGCTAGCTTTATCATCTAAATGACGTGATTTAATAAAACCTGATGACGTGATAACTGTACGTGGATCAAAGCTAACAAAATCACCTACTGAAATACCTAAACTCTTTGTATCTTCTTCTGATGTAGTTACTTCATCAATTCTTATTTCCATATGCTTTTGGTCTCTAGGTATTTCATGATTATTTCTATATACATGAACACTTGTTTCATGCAGACAAATTGTTCCTGTATATATTTGACCAGCATCAGTTTTAATTTGGCAATATTCACCCTCAATCGCGTTATACGTGAATCCTCCAATTAATTCTATTGCTAAGCGCCCATCTTCTTTAATTTCTTTAACCATTGCACCTAAAGTATCAACATGAGCAGTAATACAGCGTTGTACTTCATCATTTTTGCCTGGCACTGTTATTAATAACGCACCTTTATTTGTTAGTGTTGTTTGATAACCTAAGTCTTTTGCATATTTTTCGACAAATTGAATTGCTTCTTCTGTGTCTCCTGAAGGACTATTAATACCTGTTAATGTTTTAATCATTTCTAATATTGGTTCCATTGATTTACCCCTCCGTTGCCATTGTGTTACTATACTCTTTATTGTAGATGATTTATATCCGTTTATCTATTAATGCTATTATCGATTTTTATTTACTATTGCACTGTGTCAACAGCTCATTTACAATGTTATTATTCTGAAAATTTCGAAATAAGGTGATTTATATGACAACAGTTTTATTTGTTGGGCTTGGATTAATTGGTGGAAGTCTTGCTAGCAATATAAAATACCATAACCCTAATACTAATATTATTGCATACGATTCAGATACTTCTCAGTTAGATAAAGCTAAATCAATCGGTATTATTAATGAAAAATGTTTAAATTATAGTGAAGCTATTAAAAAAGCCGATGTAATTATTTATGCAACACCTGTTGCTATCACAAATAAATATCTTAGCGAGCTTATAGATATGCCAACTAAACCTGGTGTTATTGTTTCTGATACTGGTAGTACTAAAGCAATGATACAGCAACACGAATGCAGTTTATTAAAGCATAATATTCATTTAGTCAGTGGTCATCCAATGGCTGGTAGTCATAAATCCGGTGTACTAAATGCTAAAAAGCACTTATTTGAAAATGCTTATTATATTTTAGTCTACAATGAGCCAAGAAATGAGCAAGCAGCAAACACGTTAAAAGAACTGTTATCACCTACTCTTGCTAAATTTATTGTAACTACTGCTGAAGAACACGACTACGTAACAAGCGTCGTAAGTCATTTACCTCATATCGTTGCATCTAGTTTAGTTCATGTTAGTCAAAAGAACGGTCAAGAACATCATTTAGTCAATAAACTTGCAGCTGGTGGTTTTCGTGATATCACTCGTATAGCTAGTAGTAATGCACAAATGTGGAAAGATATCACCTTGAGTAATAAAACGTATATTTTAGAAATGATTCGACAGCTAAAAAATCAGTTTCAAGATTTAGAAAGACTAATTGAAAGCAATGATTCTGAAAAATTGTTATCATTTTTTGCCGAAGCTAAATCGTATCGTGACGCACTGCCCGCTAAACAACTAGGTGGACTAAATACTGCGTATGATCTATATGTAGATATTCCGGATGAATCAGGTATGATAAGCAAAGTGACTTACATACTAAGTTTACATAACATATCTATAAGCAACTTAAGAATCTTAGAAGTACGCGAAGATATATACGGTGCTTTAAAAATTAGTTTCAAAAATCCTACTGACCGAGAACGCGGTATGCAAGCATTGAGTGATTTTGATTGTTATATCCAATAATTATTGAGTCTCTTTTGATAAATCCCATGTATTCTTAGATATTATTGTGAAAATCTATTGTGATATATGAAATATTTATCTTTAGAGACTTATTTTATACGAATCACAGTTATATATTACTTAAACCGTATAGTCATTACATTTTATGTCCAGCCATTAAACCTAATCTGCCGTGTTTTGTACCTGCTTCTGTAAACGATACTGCTTTGGACACAATACCTTTGCCGTATTTCAAATGTAATTGATCTATCGTTTTAGCTAGACATTCGTCACGTTTGCGTTGGTATTCATCTTCAAACAAACTTAACTGTCGCTCATCCTCATTAATAAATTGACTCAAAGATATACTTAACGTACGATATAGTGCTTGTTTATTACATAATTTATCTGCGAAATGCATTACTACTTTATAAATATCTTTTTCTAAGTTTGTTGGATCTTTCAAAGTATATTGCTTATGTACACCGCCTTCATCACTATAGCCAAAAGCAAAATGTATCGTTCTTGCCACTTTTTTTCTTGCTCGAACTCTGCTAGCAACATCTTCAATTAACTCTTGCATTACTACTTTTGCTTCATCAAAATGATAATCTCTCATTAATATTTGACTTTTGCATATCGATGGATTGCTGATCTTGTGCTTTTCACGTACTTTACTCTGATCTATCCCATTCGCATGTAGATGCATATCAACACCTAAAATACCGAACTCTTTTTTTAAAAATTTATATGGATATTTCGCTAAATCTCCTATAGTAAAAATTCCTCTTTTATTCAATTTAGCTTCTGTTCGACGATTAATACCCCAAAAATCTCGCAAGGGCTGAATTGGCCATAATTTTGTTGGTACATCTTGATATCGCCATTCAGCTATACCATTTTGATTATGCTTCGCTTCAACATCCATAGCAATTTTACTTAATAACATATTAGAACCAATGCCCACAGTACAATAAATGCCTGTTTCTTCATAAATTTCACGTTTAAGTCTTTCGCAAAATGCATGTACTGTAGAACTAAATCTATGATAGCTATCAGTAACATCCATAAAAAATTCGTCAATACTATATTGGTGTAAATCTTCAGGTGGAATATAACGCAATGCAATCTTAGAAATAGCAACTGAAACATTAAGATATTTACGCATACTTGGATTGATAATGTAAATATCATTTCTATGTGGTATTTCAAACAATCGCGATCCTGTCTTGATGCCTAATTCTTTTAATTTAGGTGTCGCAGCCAATACTACAGAACCCTGACGCTTAGTATCTGCAACAACAGCTAATTTTGTTTCTAATGGATCTAGCCCCTTTTCAATACAAGAAACACTCGCAAAAAAACTTTTTTGGTCAATACATAGAACATCCCTATCTTCTAATAAATGATAATTATACACTGTTATTCCTCCCTTACTTGAATTCTATTATATACGAACACTTGTTCTATTTCAACTATTTTAGAACAAATGTTCTGTTATTTTGCAAATGAATTTTTAAGTATTACATGATATACTCAAATTAATAATGATTAGGAGGTTTGGATGATGCCAATCGTCAATGTAAAATTATTAGAAGGTCGTTCGGATGAACAATTAAAAAATTTAGTTAGCGAAGTTACTGACGCCGTAGAAAAAACAACGGGAGCAAATAGACAAGCAATTCACGTTGTTATAGAAGAAATGAAACCAAACCATTATGGTGTGGCTGGCGTAAGAAAGTCAGATCAATAATTCTTCATAAGATGCATGCCAAATAATTCTTTGAAAACGAACAAGGCGACTTCTATCTGAGTATGATAGAAATCGCCTTGTTTATTTTTAATCTTCATCTAAAAAGTTTTTAATAGCTTGTTTATTTGTGTTTTTATTAATCTGTAATGCACTACCATCAGTATTTGTATTGACATCTTCGTATGAGTTCTTGATTGGCACAGTCAATGACTTAACATCTTTTTCACCTCGGATACCAAAACTCAAACCTGTTTGAAAGATCCCTGAATCAGGAATGTTTGTATTCACATAGCCTCTTAAAATACCTGCAACTTTTGGTAATTTAACAACTGTTCTAAAATTAACCATTTCTTTTTTCAATGTTTGCATTACTTGTTGCTGACGTCGCACGCGTCCGAAGTCACCTTCAGGGTCGTGACGGAATCTTGCATAACCAAGTAATTCTTTACCATTCAACCTATGGTTACCCTTTTTCAAAGATACACCAATATTTTTCGACATATCTTTTTCGACATTAATTGGTACACCTTCTGGCATTAATTCATCAATCATTTTCTCAAATCCAGTAAAATCAACTACTGCATAATATTCAGGATTAATTCCTAAATTTTTATCAAGTGTTTTTCTAAGTAGATCTGGACCACCTAAAGCGTATGCTGAATTAATTTTGTGTTTTCCATATCCTGGAATATCTGCATAAATATCACGCATGACAGACATCATTTTCATCTTTTTATTGATAAAGTCATATTGAACAACCATGATAGAATCTGTTCTTGATTGTCCACCTTGTGCTTTATCTGCACCGAGTACAAGAATAGAAATTTTACCATCATTTTTTACTGGTCCATTAAATTGATGTACTTTAACATCTTTCGCATGTTTCTTGGCATATTCTACACCGCTATTATAACTATGTACAATATATACAACTAATGCGATAAGTAAAATTACAACAATCAGAAGAATGATAGGTAATTTCCTAATTTTCTTCTTCTTTTTTCGCTTAGGCGCCGAAGTGCGATGTTCACTTTGACGTCTATATTCGTTGTCATTAGTTTCTTTATCCATATTTACCTACCTTATATCTTCAAAAATAGATTTTTGTGTACTATAATAATCACATATTAACGTTATATAAAAACAATTCAAAAAGCAAGTGATTTCTTAATAAATCGTACTAAGGTCTAATGAAAGGATGTCAAAAATGAATATTAATACAGCTTATTTTGCCGGAGGTTGCTTTTGGTGTATGACGAAACCATTTGACACCTTTGACGGCATAGAAAAAGTAACTTCTGGATATATGGGCGGACATATTGAAAATCCTACTTACGAACAAGTAAAATCAGGTACGAGTGGTCATTTAGAAACTGTTGAAATTCAATATGATGTTGCATTATTCTCATACAATAAGTTATTAGAAATATTTTTCTCAGTCATTGACCCATTAGATACAGGTGGTCAATATCAAGACCGTGGTCCTCAATATCAAACAGCTATTTTTTACACTAATGATCATCAAAAAGAACTCGCTGAGACTTATATCGAGCAGCTTAAAAATACGATTAATGCTAATAAGGCAATTGCAACAAAAATATTACCCGCGTCACAATTTTACAAAGCCGAAGACTATCACCAAGATTTTTATAAGAAAAATCCAGAGCGCTATGCAGAAGAACAAAAAATACGCCAAGAATACAAAAATAAGCAATAACATTTATACTTGATGAAACTGATTGGACTGATAATAAAAGTTAGGCGAATTAACTTAAGCTCATTTCAATATTAAAATACGGTACAGATAGGAAACTTAAATATTCTTATCTGTACCGTATTTTATAAATCATTCTTTATAGAAACCAAAAAATCCAAGCGCTTCAGGCATAACTGTATACCTCTTAGCACTTGGATTTTAATTATTTGTGACGTATTACACGCATTACTTTAGAAAGTGATTCCCAAAGCGAATTATCTTTTCGATAAACTAAAAAGCGTGGTTCCCAATTCGGATTATATTTAGATTTATAACGACGTAATCCTTGGAAACGATATAGACCGTTGAAATGTTCAAAGACACGGCCTGCAAGTCGTTCTCTTAAATATGAATAATGCAATTGACCAACGTTCGATAACGTTGCCATACCCATATTAAATTTTGTATAGCCTTGCTCTTTACTCCAAAGTAACATGTGCAAGTATAATCCATCCATTAACGGTAAATCTAACTCTGGCAACCATCTAATTAAATCGACTGAAATGGCATCATTAAAGTATGTTGGCATTAAACTACAAAATGCAATTACTTCATTATTTTCATTGCGCATCACACCAATTGGCGCTTTAGATAAGTATTCTTCATTAAATTGACCAACAGAGAAATGCATTTCCTGACGATTATCTAGCCATAAATCACTTACATGTTGAAGTTCATTTATAAATTCAGTTGAAAACGGTGGTTCAATAATTTCGAATGAAATATTAAGTTCATCGAATTTGTTTAAAGTCGCTCTAAATCCACGGCGTTTTTTACCTGAAGTTGAAAATTGTGTTAAATCAATAATTGCTTCTTCACCTAATTTAAAAAATTGGTTACCGAAATTATGATATAAAGGCATGTGTTGATCTGTAACTTGATAGAATATAACATCATAGCCTAAATACTCAGCGTAATTATAGAATGCTTCTAACAATTCATCAAAGGCATTTTCATCACCGATTGGATCGCCAAGAACTACTAACGAACTTGCTTTATAGCGATACATTAAAAATGCATTTTTATCTTCATTAGTGAAGAACTGTTTATCACCACTATAAATTAAATGACTTAAATAATTCCCACCATATTGATCAATAATCTCTTCGCACTCTTCAATATTAGAAGATATACGCACTTTACTAAATTGATAATCAAATAACCATGCAATCGCACCAACAATAATTGCGATAATTAAAATGGTAATCCAGAAATAATATTTAAGTACAGACGTATGCATTTCGATTGTATAAACATCTAAAGCATAAAATGTTCCAGCTATAAATATATGATTGATGTAGAGTATAAATATGCTAAACAAAAGCATTGCGACTAAATTTCGCATTCGAATTGGACGTTTTAACCTACGTGCTCTACGGAAAGCAACAATAAGTAAAGCAAAGATAATAACTAACCAAGTTATTAAAATGTATGACGCATAAGTGAATAACGTCGCGACAATAATTAAGATAATCGAAATCATTGCATAAATAATGGCACGTCTACTTTGTTTATAAATACCTACAACATTAAGTAAAAGTAATAAACAGGCACTTGTATGTATTGCCAATAAAAGATAGTACGTTAAATGATTGCCATCATATAAAGCATCGTATACAATCGTCAAATTATTTACAAAGAAAATCATACTTGTAAAGAATACTAAAATTGCCAATGATAATGATGGTATTTTAGCAATAATATCTTTTTGATACGACATTAAAAACGACGTCACATCTTTAGCCGGAATGAAATATTTAGATCCTTCAATATATTTCTTAGCTGAAGTACCAAACTCAAATGATGAAAGAATTAATGCAATAATCACTGGTACGAAATAGTACGCAAAGCGATAAAGTAGTAGCATTAATAATACTTTTTCTTCAGGTACACCTAGCGTTTTAAAGCCTAATAAAACAACTAAGTCGAAGGCACCAAAACCACCTGGAATAAAGCTGACTAATCCAGATAATGCAGCAATAATGAATATTGCAATAAATGACATAAATGAGACATGGACGTCAACTATGACACCACAGAAGTATAATACAACTGCAGCGGCTAACCATTCGACACATGACACTAATGTACAATATAAGCCTACATAACGATTGTTTTTATCAGGCGGTCTAACCATTGAATATATAATAAATAATGGTAAAAACAACGACACAGCATAAAGTACCCATCTCACCCACGTAATTTTATTTAAAATTAATGACGCATCAAAAACGTGGAATACGATTAACAATGATAACAAACTTAAACCAGTCAACATTGAAATCAGTATTAATGAAATAAAGTGAACCAATTTCTTTTTATCATGCGTATAGTTTTTATAAACCATTGCTCTTACACCGGCACCAATAAAGCCACCAAAGCCTACAATCGCATTTAATGCATTAATGATATAACTTACTCTTAAAACTTTTCCTAATGAAATATCCATTTTTAAAGCTCTAGATAAAATCACATCATACATTGATAAAATAACAAGCGAAGCCCCACCACCAATAAATAATAAAACAAGGGACATACGGTTGATCTTACTAAATTCAACCAAAGTATCTTTAAAGTTAATCCCAGATAACTCTCGATACAACGTGATTACTACAAAAATAAATAAAGCTGTAGCAAACGTAATTTTTAAGATTGAAAATATTTTGTTTTTAACTTCCTGATTCATTTTTTCACATCAATTCTAATTATTTCTGTTATAAATCAAAATATATCATATAAACCATAAAAATAGCATATCATTTACCTTTGATTTATATAACACTTTTGTCATATTGACATCTGTATTAAGAAGTAAATAGAAAATAATTCTATCTCAAACAGAACAATATGGTTATCTATACTGATTCATATTTAACATAAAGAAAATGATGAATCAATACTTATGAAAAATACTATTAATTAACAGCTGATTATGAGTACTTCTTAATATATTAAAAATACCCCTTATTTTTATTTTCGTCATAATAATGAGGTACTAATCAAGTGGCAAATACTCGTTTCATTATGCATGTGTTTTATAAACGGCTAAATTTTCGTAAAATTTATAAGCTAAAAATGTGCGATAATCATAAATTTGACTGCCCAACATTATAATCACCATAAAAAATACCAACAAACGTATAGTCTATTGGTATTTTTAATTACTTATTCAACTATTTTATTACTTTCTTTAATATCATATTCACCTACATCATTACCATAGAAACGATTATAACGTCGTTTAAATAACTGGAATAAATGCGTAACTAATACTTTTAAAATTGCATATCCTGGAATACCTAAAATAACACCAACAATGCCTAATAGTTTACCAGCACACAGCAAGATGAAAATAATAGTTAATGGATGAATCTTCAGTGTTTTACCCATGATATTTGGTGAAATGAAGTGTCCTTCAACAAATTGTACTAAAGTCCATACTACTGCTAATTTTAAGAGCATCCACGGCGATGTTATAGCAGCTATTACAATAGCTGGTGAAATCGCTATAGTAGGCCCTAAATATGGTACAACACTTGTAACTGCCGCAATACTAGCTAATACTAAGCTATATTTCAACCCAATAACCGAATAACCGATAAACAACAGTATACCGATACAGAATGAAACGATAATTTGTCCTTGAATATATGAACCAACTTGAACACTCATTTTTTCAAGTAGATCATGAAAATCTTTTCGGAATTTTGGCGGCATAATATTTGTTGAAAATTCTTTGAAATGATGTCCATCTTTCAGCATGAAGAATAATACAAATGGTGTTGTGACAATCACAACGCCAATGTTAGCAATCGTTTCTGCAAACGTTGCAATTTTAGACCCAAAGCCATCTGTAAATTCACTTAACATAGATGGTATTTTCTTAGGTAAAGAATTTAACCAATCATTAATTTGACTATAATACGAAGAGAAAAACGTATTATTTGCTATTTTATCAATAGAATTAATTAATTTTTCTAGATATTGCGGTGAATTTTTAACTAAACTATCTACTTGCGAACCAATAATAGGTATCAATAAATTAACAATTAACGTAATAACACCTACTACAGCTAGATAAATAATAGAAATACCTGCAACTCTTGGTATTCTATAACGCTCCATCATATTTACGATTGGGTTAAATAGATAGAATAGAATTAAAGAGACGATGATAGGTGCTGCTATCGTCTTAAAAACGATGATAAAAGGATCAAAAACGTATGATACTTTTTCGAAAATAAAAATAACAATACCCAACAATACTAGAGCTATTAATGAGAAGACTAAATCATTTCCACCAACAAACTTCATATACCGTGATTCGGTAAATTTTAAAAAGTTCTTTCTTATATTCTTTTCATTTTCATTCAATTATAGATTCACCACCACTTAAAATATTCATAAGATGTTGTATAAAAACAGTCCACTTATGTAAAATTACTAACATCAATGATACCATACAAATACCCTTTACAGTATCGAAACGCCCGTGTAATACACTTAATTTAGGATTGATTAATCCTTTCTTCAAAATGATGAATGTGTAATGTTAAATATATAATTTCAGACTCACTGATATTAACATCAAATTGTTTTTGTATCATAGTTAAAATTTTATATGCTGTGTTATAGCAAATCGGATAGTGATTTTTAATCATAGACACAAAATCATCTTGTGCATGTATATATTCTTTTCTTCTTAATCGGCGAATTAAAAATTGTACATGTCTTATAAAACGTTGGTATTGTAATGATTCCTTATCAACAGTTGTCACAAGGTCTGATTCAATGATATCTATACCTTTTTTAATAACATTATTGATCAAAGTCATCTCATGCATAGATAAATCTTCTGTGTTAGATGCAATATGTAATGCAATAAATCCTATCTCATCTTCAGGAAAATGTACATCTAATGCTGCATTTAACTGATCAATCACCTGTTTAGCAATATGATATGCATCACTATATAACTGCATAGTTTCCATAACAAATGGATTGCTAATAACTTGATTTTGTTTTAAGCGTTTATATGCAAATATAATATGATCCGTTAATGAAACTACAAGTTGTTTTGAATCAACATTCATCGCAGTATTAGAAATAAAATTTAACGAATCAATAATGACTTGTAATACATTGTCATCAGCGATTTCAACTAAACTTTTATAATGTGCTTTTTGTTGCTCACTCTCTAATTTATAAATTTTCTCTATTGTATTAGTTTGGTCGTTTAACACCATTCCCTCTTTTTTGTTAAAACCAATACCTTTACCGATTAAAATAACTTCTTGATCATTATTAGTACATACTACGACATTGTTGTTCAATGTTTTAGTAACAATATATTCTCCCATTATCATCACCTATTTTTCTATTATTAAGATTATATATCGGAAATGTCTAACTTGAAAGTATAATAATTTAAATACTTGTGTTCTATTACACGCCTACCCTATATGATATATCTTAATTTAATTTCGATGCCTCTCAAAGTGGAATAACTATAATAAAAAAATCTGACTCACATATTTACAAATAATTCTATTTATTTATATATTATCTGAATTAATACTCAACACAAACTAAAACGTACTATTAAATTGTGCAAATCTAAAATAAATTTATATTCATCTATCCCACAATATGTCTTATCAATGGTATAGTCTTTGCACACCAATGAAGGAAATAAATCTCAATCTTACTATGTTAATATATAATCAAATCTTAGATTAATTAGTGTAATGATACAGATGATTATTGAGTACAAATTTAAAACCCTGAGATTTTCGCTTTAATTTGAAAACCTCAGGGTTTATTTGATTTTTATAAATTGAATCGTTACATTAAAAATATTTATTTATCAGAGTTCTTATATTTGTTAGCGCCCCAAGCACTAATTCCAAATAAGTTAATTTCTAAGTTTTCAGGTTTAAAAACAGGATTCTTGCCTTCTTTTTTCTGCTTTTGATAATCTTTCATCAATGCAAAAGCTACATTGGACAGTCCTATAATGGAAATAATGTTTACAATTGCCATTAAGCCCATAAATAAGTCTGCCGTATTCCATACTGTTTCTGTTTTTACAACTGCACCGACAAAGACAAGTACTACAACAAGACATCTAAAGATAAATAATATTACACGGTTTGTTGATAAAAATTCAATATTAGATTGACCATAATAGTAGTTACCTACCACAGATGAAAATGCAAACAGTGTAACTGCAATTGTTAAGAAAATACCTCCGGCAGAACCTAAATGTTCATTAAGTGCTGATTGGGTAACTGCAACACCTTGAGGTGCGTTATCACCAAATTTTAATCCTGAATATAATAAAATCATGATTGCAGTTGCTGTACAAACCAACATTGTATCAAAGAACACACCTAATGATTGGATTAAACCTTGCTTGACCGGGTGTGGCACTGCAGCAGTAGCAGCTGCATTCGGCGCAGAACCCATACCAGCTTCGTTAGAGAATAAACCACGTTTAATACCTTGAAGAACCGCAGCACCTACAGCGCCACCAGTTACTTGTTCGATACCAAATGCACTTTTAATAATCGTACCTATCATAGGAACAATTTGATCTAAATTAAATAACAATATTACTAAAACCATACCAATGTAAATGATAGCCATAATCGGTACAATTAACGAAGATAACGTAGCAATACTACGTACACCACCAAATATAATAATAGCTGTTACGATTGCTAAAATAATACCTGTGATTACTGGACTAATATTATATTGCGTATTTAACGACTCCGCAATTGTATTAGATTGCACTGTGTTAAATACAAATGCAAATGTAATTGTAATTAAAATCGCAAATACGATACCTAGCCATTTTTGATTTAAACCTTTAGTAATATAGTAAGCTGGACCACCACGGAATCCACCATCTTTATCATGTACTTTATAAACCTGAGCCAAAGTCGCTTCTATAAATGCACTCGCTGCACCTATAAATGCAATAATCCACATCCAAAACACTGCACCTGGACCGCCTAAAACAATCGCAGTCGCAACACCAGCAATATTACCAGTACCAACTCTCGAACCAGCACTAATCGCAAATGCTTGGAATGGCGAAATACCCTTCTTACCATCTTCTAAAGTTTCTGGACGTTCTACTAAAGCTCTAAACATTTCAGGTAACATTCGTAATTGGACGAATTTAGAACTAATTGTAAAGAAGAATCCAGCTGTCAATAATAGACCAATTAAATATTGAGACCATATTAGATCGGTACCAACATGGACAAATTCTTTAAACCATCCAGGAATTAAACTATCGAAATCTTTCAAAATAAACCCCTCGCATCCTCTACATGAATCATGCACCTTCTATAAAATTAGACCGAATTGAAACTTCAGTAAATAAAGAGATACATCATCATTTCTTATACAATACAAGAGATTTATATTAGTTTGGTCAAAGTATATCGCTAATTTAACGATAAGTACTTGGTCAGCATTTAATATAAATCCCTTGAATTTAGTCAAAATTTAACATTACTGTATTTTATCATTTAATTTCGTGATTGCATATAGTTTTTAGCTAATATACATGTCTATTACTTCACCAAAATCATCTGTATCTACAATGAATGAGCCATTTGTATATTGTTCAGATTTATGAATATCATTAATTAAACCATGTTCTTCGTTTGATTTTGAATATAATGTATATTGACTATGTTCACCTGTCACTACATGTGCAGCTACTATACGATGTGGATTTTTCTTTAATTCTTTTAATAAAGTTATTCCACGTTGTGCTCTTTTAGCAACTTGTAAGATTTTAAAACTAATACGTTTTAACGAGCCGCGTTGTGTGGCCATCAATATAGTATCATTTTCAGAAACACCTTCTGTCATAACAACGAAATCTTCAACTTTAAGATTTATTGATTTAACACCAGCCGCCCTTAATCCAGTATCTGATAGTTCACTTGTATTATACGTTAATGACATACCTTTATTTGTAATTACGGTAATTAATTGATCTTTTTCAAAGCGCATAACACTAATCAAATCATCATTTTCTTTAACTTTAGTTGCAATTAAAGGTTTATTAAAACGCGTTGTTTTAAATAGAGGCACTGTACTTTTCTTAATCATGCCATTTTGAGTCGCAAAAACATAAAATGCATCAGTATTAAAGTCCTTTTCATTATAGACATTAATAACCACTTCATCTTCTTCGATAGGAACTATTTGTGATACATGTTGCCCCAATTCTTTCCAACGAATATCTGCTAATTTATGAACTGGTATAAATAGATAACGACCTTTATTTGTAAATACTAGTACGGTATCTTGCGTATTTACTTCTTGATGTTTAAGTAAACTGTCACCATCTTTTAAACCAATATCTTCAACACCGCTAGCATTAAAGCTACGAATAGAAGTACGTTTAATATATCCATGACGTGTCATACTTAAAATAACTTCTTCACTAGGCACCATAACTTCTTTGTCAATTTTAATTTCTTCAATTTCTGCTTCAATTAAAGACAGTCGTTCAGATTTGAATTTCTTTTTAATTTCATTCAATTCTTCTTTTATGACATTCAATAATGCATCATGGTTATCAAGAATATGACGTAATTGTTTGATTAATGCTTCAAGTTCTTTATGTTCACCTTCAAGCGCAACTATGTCAGTGTTTGTTAAACGATATAACTGTAACATTACAATTGCTTCAGCCTGTTCTTCTGTGAACTCGTATACTTCGATAAGGTTTTCTTTAGCGTCACGCTTGTTTTTAGAGCTACGAATCAATTCGATTACTTTATCTAAAATTGACAACGCTTTAATCAAACCTTCAACGATATGCATACGTTTTTCAGCATTATCTAATTCAAACTTCGTTCTATTTGCAACAACCTCAATTTGATGATTCAAATAACTATCTATAATTTGACGAATACCCATCAATTTTGGACGACCATCACTAATAGCGACCATGTTGAAATTATATGAAATCTGTAAATCAGAGTTTTTATAAAGATAATTTTTGATTGATTCACTGTTCACATCTTTTTTCAATTCAATTGCTATTCGTAAACCAGTTCTATCAGTTTCATCACGTACTTCAACGATACCATCGACTTTTTTGTCAGCACGTAATTCATCGATACGTTTTACTAAGCTACCTTTGTTCACTTCATATGGAATTTCAGTAATAATTAACTGTTTACGTCCATTGCGTAAAGTTTCTTCTTCAACTTTAGAACGAACTATAATTCTACCTTTACCTGATTCATAAGCTTTTTTAATACCATCAATACCTTGAATAATACCACCAGTTGGAAAATCAGGACCTTTAATATATTTCATTAATTGATTGACTGTAATATCCGGATTATCAATATATTTAAGTGTTGCTTGAATCACTTCAGCTAAATTATGTGGTGGTATATCTGTCGCGTAACCTGCAGATATACCTGTAGAACCATTCACTAGTAAGTTAGGAAATCTTGATGGCAATACCATTGGTTCGAGTGTCGTATCATCATAGTTTGGAATGAAAGAAACTGTCTCTTTATTAATATCACGTAATAACTCTTCAGCTAGTAAGCTTAACTTAGCTTCAGTGTAACGCATTGCCGCTGGCGGATCATTATCGATACTACCATTATTACCATGCATTTCTATTAAGACATGTCGTAACTTCCAGTCTTGACTTAAACGGACCATTGCTTCGTACACTGAGGAGTCTCCGTGTGGATGATATTGACCAATAACATCACCGACTGTTTTCGCACTTTTACGGAAATTTTTATCGTGTGTATTACCACTTGAATACATTGCGTATAACATACGACGTTGTACTGGTTTTAAACCATCACGAACATCTGGCAATGCACGCTCTTGAATAATATATTTACTATATCTTCCAAAGCGATCACCTAAAACATCTTCAAGTGATAAATCTTGAATTATTTCACTCACTAGATTTCCTCCTCATCAAATTGATCATTTTCAAGTACTTGTACTTCAGAATTATCTAAAATACTTTGGTCCTCTTGCATACCAAACTCAACGTGCTTTTCAATCCATTCACGTCTAGGTTGTACTTTGTCACCCATTAATGTTGTTACACGTTTAGATGAACGCACTTCATCTTCAACTTGTACACGAATTAAAGTTCGTGTGTCTGGGTTCATCGTCGTTTCCCATAATTGTTCAGGGTTCATCTCACCCAAACCTTTGTAACGTTGTAACGTGAAGCCCTTACCAAGTTCTTTTTGTAATTTATTAAGCTCTTCGTCTGTCCAAGCGTATTCAACTCGCTTTGTTTTGCCTTTACCTTTTTCCAATTTATAAAGTGGAGGTAAAGCAATAAATACACGACCTGCTTGAACAAGCGGTTTCATATATTTGAAGAAGAATGTTAACAATAGCACTTGAATATGCGCACCATCAGTATCAGCATCAGTCATAATAATTACACGATTATAGTTACTATCTTCAATTTTAAAGTCAGTACCAACGCCTGCCCCGATTGTGTGGATAATTGTATTAATTTCTTCATTTTTAAAAATATCTTCTAGACGAGCTTTCTCTGTATTAATTACCTTACCACGTAATGGTAATATCGCTTGGAATTTGCGGTCACGTCCAAGTTTTGCTGAACCTCCCGCAGAATCACCTTCGACTAAATACAATTCATTTTTATCAGTATTTTTACTTTGTGCAGGTGTTAATTTACCAGATAGCAAAGTGTCTTTACGCTTGTTTTTCTTACCTGAACGAGCATCTTCACGAGCTTTACGTGCAGCTTCCCTTGCTTGTTGTGCTTTAATCGCTTTTTTTACAAGTGATTTAGACAATTGTCCTTTTTCTTCTAAATAGAATGGCAATTTGTCTGCAACTACTGAATCAACAGCACTTCTTGCTTCAGAAGTACCCAATTTAGATTTCGTTTGTCCTTCAAATTGTAGTAATTCTTCTGGAATACGTACAGACACAACAGCTGTTAAACCTTCACGAATATCATTACCGTCTAAGTTTTTATCTTTTGTTTTAAGTTCATTAATACGACGTGCATAATCATTAAATACACGTGTCATTGCTGTTTTAAAACCAACTTCATGTGTACCACCATCTTTAGTACGTACATTATTTACGAAACTTAAAATACTTTCTGAATATTGATCATTATATTGGAAAGCTACGTCTACCTCTATGCCATTTGCTTCACCTGAAAATGTAGCCACGTCATGCAAAACTTCTTTTCCTTCATTGACATAACTAACAAATTCTTTGATTCCTTCTTCATAATGGTAATGCTCTTGACGCTCTTTACCACTGCGTAAATCATTAAGCGTTATTTTTAAATTTTTCAATAAGAACGCAGACTCTTGTAGTCGTTCACTTAAAACATCAAAATTAAATGATGTAGATGCTTTAAAAATTGTGTCATCAGGTTTAAATGTTACTTTGGTACCTGTTTTCTTAGTTTTACCTTTTTTCACTAAACCTGAAGATGGCGAACCACCGTTTTTAAAACTTTGATGATATATATTACCATCTCGATGGATTTCAACTTCAAGCCATTCACTCAATGCATTTACCACTGAAGCACCAACGCCGTGAAGACCACCTGAAGTTTTATAGCCACCTTGTCCAAATTTACCTCCTGCATGTAAAACAGTAAAGATAACTTCGACTGTCGGTTTACCTGATTTATGTATACCTGTTGGCATACCACGTCCATTATCTTCTATAGAAATACTACCATCTTTATTAATTGTTACATCTATTTCGTTACCGTAACCATTCAATACTTCATCGACGGAGTTATCGACAATTTCATATACTAGATGATGTAATCCCCGTTTATCAGTTGATCCAATATACATACCAGGTCTTTTACGAACTGCTTCTAACCCCTCTAAAACCTGTATTGAATCATCTGAATAATTATTTTGTTTATTCATTGCCAATGATTTCGCCTCCTGCAAACGTACGTTCGTTTTTAAAACTATACAATAGTTATTCTTATATAAATCAGCGTAAAATGCAAGTATCAATTAACTTTCAGAGCTTAATTCCATATATTAATCCCCGTTTTTAAAAATTTTAGCCGTAATTTAAACGAATATGATAAAATAGTTCTAAGATATTAAAGGATGTGTAATATTTATGATGATAATCGTCATGTTACTACTAAGTTATCTTATCGGCGCTTTCCCAAGTGGATTCGTAATTGGAAAATTATTTTTCAAAAAAGATATTAGACAATTTGGTAGTGGTAATACTGGCGCTACTAATAGCTTTAGAGTATTAGGTCGTCCTGCAGGATTCTTGGTAACATTTCTAGATATTTTCAAAGGATTCATAACTGTTTTCTTCCCTTTATGGTTACCAGTTCACGCAGATGGCCCTATTAGTACTTTTTTTACAAATGGTTTAATTGTTGGCTTATTCGCTATACTTGGACACGTTTATCCTGTTTATTTAAAATTCCAAGGTGGCAAAGCTGTTGCAACTAGTGCAGGTGTCGTCTTGGGAGTCAACCCGATACTTTTACTAATACTTGCAATTATCTTCTTTATTGTATTGAAGATTTTTAAATATGTTTCTTTAGCAAGTATCGTTGCAGCAATTTGCTGTGTGATTGGCTCGCTTATCATTCAAGACTATATTTTATTAGTCGTTAGTTTCTTAGTTTCAATCATATTGATAATTAGACATCGCTCTAATATCGCAAGGATTTTTAGAGGCGAAGAACCTAAAATAAAATGGATGTAACAATTTTTTGACATTAGTCCATCATTGCATATTTTTTGCAGTTGATGGATTATTTTATTTTTGCAAAAACAATTTTTTTAACTTAAAATTCAACTATACTTAGTTTTTTTACAAGAACATTTGAGACCGAGACATAAATCAAGGTCATAGGCCCCACAATGTAATATTAGCTGTAGTGAACAGAACGAAATGTGCTTATAACTAGGTTTTTTTCAATTCTGGTCGGGGGCCCAACATAGAAGCTGATGGAAATTCAGCTTACAATAATGTGGAAGTTGGGCTGGGCTCCAACACAGAGAATTTCGAAAAGAAATTCCACAAACAATACGAGTTGGGGCCCACTCCCATTCTGTAATAAATATAGGAGGTCATTGTTATGCATATAGAACTTACTGATGCAGCAGTAACTTGGTTTAAAAATGAACTTGAGTTACCTGAAAATAATAAAGTGCTCGTGTTTTTTGTAAGATATGGTGGCGAATTCCAACTCAAGCAAGGATTTAGTCCTGCTTTTACAGTTGAACCAAAGGAAGATGTTGATATTGGCTATGAACAACAATATGACGATTTAAATGTTGTCGTAGCGGAAAAAGATTTGTGGTACTTTGAAGATGACCACATTATTGTAAATGTAGTTGATCACGAAGATGAAATTTCTTATTCCACAAAATAACTAAAATAAAACGAACTTGTATACACATTCTGATGTGTACTGAACCTCGGAAGTTGTACTTTGGTTTAGCACATCTGTTGTTGTATGAACAAGTTCGTTTTTTCTATATATTAGCTTATCTTCACGCTAATTGCGTTAATGTTAACGTATTGACTATTTAACATAGATTAATTGTTAATATTGCCTCTCCAAACATTTATAGTAATTTATAAAGAATCAATACCATCCATTATCTCTACTGTTTTCCCTTCATTATTGAGCGTTTGCACTTTGCTATAGGCTTCATGCCAATCAGGGAAATAACGATCCAACCGTATAGGCTTAAAAGTATCTTCTTTAATACAAATCAATTCTGTGGAACCTGTAGTTGCAAGTTCACCTTTTTCATTAAAAATCTCATATTTATACACTGAACGTAATCTCGAATATTTTTCAACCCAAGTTTTAACTTTAACTTTTTCTGGATAAAAAATAGACTTTTTATAATTGACATTGAGGTCAGTCACAGGTGAAATGATTCCTTGTTTTTCCATATCAGCATAACTAAAACCTAACTTCGATATATAATCCAACCGCGCAACTTCAAACCAAGTTGCATAATTCCCATGATAAATTACACCCATCTTATCAGTTTCAGCATAACGCGCTTCTATTTCTGTAATACTATATATCATTTTAAGCCTTCTTTCAGTTTAACTTTATATCTCATTCTAACATAAAATACAAGAAGAGGCCGGCCAAGAACACAAAGGTTTTGAACCGACCTATTAAATCATAAAGTTTATAGAGGTATTTTTGAGCATTATCAAAGTACCTCAAATACCGATTAAAATTTTACCGTGATATCTATTTTTATTGCGCTAATTTATTTCTTAAAACCATTTGTAAAATACCACCGTGACGATAGTAATCCATTTCAACAAGTGAGTCAAAACGAACCATAGCGTCAAATTCTACCAAATCACCATCTTGCTTCTTAGCAGTAACTTTGACGTAGTCATGTGGTTGAACATTTTCATCAATATTAACAGAAATTTCTTCTGTACCATCTAGACCAAGAGAATCAGCTGATTCACCTTTTTTAAACTCTAATGGTAATACACCCATCATAACTAAATTTGAACGATGGATACGTTCATAACTTTGTGCAATAACTGTTTTAACACCTAATAAGTTTGTACCTTTTGCTGCCCAGTCACGAGATGAACCCATACCATAATCGTTACCAGCTAATACAACTAAACCTGTACCATCTTCTTTATATTTCATTGCAGCATCAAAGATAGGCATTACTTCATTTGTTGGCCAATAAGTTGTAAAACCACCTTCAGTACCTGGCGCTAATTGGTTTTTAATACGTATATTAGCAAACGTACCTCGAACCATTACTTCGTGATTACCACGTCTTGAACCATATGAATTAAATTCACGAATAGGCACTTGGTGATCTTGTAAATATTTACCAGCTGGCGTATCTTTACCAATTGCACCTGCTGGAGAGATGTGGTCAGTTGTCACAGAATCACCGAATTTACCCATAACACGTAAACCATTTAATGGAACAATCGTACCCGGTTCTTTAGATAATCCTTGGAAGAATGATGGATTTTGAATGTATGTTGAATTAGGATCAAAGTCATATAGAGGTTGATCAGTTACATCAATCTCATTCCATAATTCGTTGTTATTGTATACGTTATTATATTCTTCAATAAATAATTCAGGTGTTACAACACTATCAACGGTATCTGAAACTTCTTTAATTGATGGCCAAATATCTTTCAAATATACATCTTCACCGTCATTACCTTTACCAATAGGTTCATTTTGTAAATCAATATCAACCGTTCCAGCTAATGCATAAGCAACAACTAACTGTGGTGAAGCTAGGTAATTGGCTTTAACAAGAGGATGGATACGACCTTCAAAGTTACGGTTACCAGATAATACAGATGTCACTAATAGGTCCTCATCAGCAATCGCTTTTTCAATTTCTGGTAATAAAGGACCTGAATTACCAATACAAGTTGTACATCCATAACCAACTAAGTTGAAGCCTAAATCATCTAAATAAGGTTGTAAGCCAGCATCTCTTAAATATCCAGTAACAACTTTTGATCCTGGTGCTAGAGAAGTTTTAACGTATTCAGGAACTTTCAAGCCTTTTTCAACTGCTTTTTTAGCAACTAAACCTGCACCTAACATTACATAAGGATTAGATGTATTTGTACATGATGTAATTGCTGCTATTGCAATATCACCTGTTTTCATTGTAGCTTTTGATCCATCTTTGAAGTTAATTTCAGCTTTCTTATCAAATTCACTTTTATCTAAACCATGTCCTTGGTTGCCCGCTGGAGCTGTTACAGAATTTTCAAATGATGATTTCATATCACTTAAGAAAATTAAATCTTGAGGACGTTTTGGTCCTGAAAGCGATGCTTCAACTGTTGATAAATCCAATTCGATAACATCTGTATAATTAGGATCTTCTTTTTCAACATCAAAGAACATATGGTTTTGTTTCAAATATTCTTTTACTAGCGCGATATGTTCGTCTGATCTACCAGTTAATTTCATATATTTAAGAGATTCATCATCAACTGGGAAGAATCCGCAAGTTGCTCCATACTCAGGTGCCATGTTTGCGATTGTAGCACGGTCTGCTAGTGGTAAATGTTGTACACCTGGACCAAAGAACTCTACAAATTTGCCAACAACACCTTTTTTACGTAGCTCTTGAGTTACTCTTAACGCTAAATCAGTTGCTGTTGCGCCTTGTGGTAATGAATTTACTAATCGTACACCAATAACCTCTGGAATTGGGAAATAAGAAGGTTGTCCAAGCATTCCAGCTTCAGCTTCAATACCACCAACACCCCATCCTAGTACGCCAATACCATTTATCATTGTTGTATGAGAATCAGTACCAACTAATGTATCTGGAAATGCAGTTTTTTCACCATCTACATCACGAACATGTACAACACTTGCTAAATATTCTAAGTTAACTTGGTGAACTATTCCAGTTGCAGGAGGAACTGCATTGTAATTATCAAATGCTTTCGTTGCCCAATTTAAAAACTGATAACGTTCATAGTTACGTTCAAATTCTAATTTCATATTACGTTCAAGTGCTTCTGGATTTGCATAGCTATCCACTTGAACTGAGTGGTCAATAACTAAATCCACCGGTACTTCTGGATTAATTTTAGTAATATCTCCCCCAACATCATCCATTGCTTTACGTAAAGAAGCTAAATCAACTACGGCTGGTACACCTGTGAAATCTTGTAAAATAACACGAGAAGGTTTAAATGGTACCTCGCCTTCATTCCCATCTTTTCCAAACTGACTTAAAGCTTTAATATGATCGTCTGTAATTACAAAATCATCTTCTTGACGAAGTAAAGATTCTAATAAAACACGAATTGAATAAGGTAAATTCGAAACTTTAGTAATACCTTGCTCTTCTACAGCTTTTAAATCATAGTAAGTATAACTTTGGCCATTCAAGTCAAAATGTTTTTTTGATTGCTCTTTAAAATTTGCAGCCATTTAATGATCCCCCTTGATACATTTTTATATTTATATGCCTTAATTAAATTGTATTATTATATTTATTGATAAACAACTCATCATGCTTAGAAAACGCTTAATTTAGGTTTTGACTTTTTAATCAGAGTATATAAGCAAAACTTATCATTAAGGTAAGGTGTAATAAGTATTTTTTATTAATTGAGAATAATTATCAATTTCGCGAATAATTCAATTCAATTTTTAAATGTATTATTTCATTGAGCAGAAAGGAAATTATGGCGTCAAACTTTACAATATCATTCTTTTAATATACATATACCGGTATATGTATCGTTAATTTTCTATAAAAGTATAGTTAATTTATGTTTATACCGTCGTACTTCACTTTAGCTTTGTCAAACCCCTTTCTATTAAGTTGTCAGAAATAAACCTATCTTAAAATATAAAAAAATCGAGAATTCGTAGTTTAATAACGAAATTCTCGTTCTTATCCTTTTGAATATACTCAATTTCCCACAAAAACAAACAAGTAGTATATCTGTTCTAGCTACTAGAATGACATACTACTTGTTATTAAAATACTTAACTAAATTTTATTAGTTATCTTTTTTCTCTATATTTCTACGTGACTGACGCTTTTCAAGAATGTCAGATTCATAATCTTCTTGTTGACTCTTGATATATTCTTGTAAGCGGTGTTTATTCGGAGTCAATGTTAAACCTAGGAATTTACGTTCCTGGTTCGCATCCTTGTAGAAACTTACCATCATGAGTATGACGACAAAGGAGAATGGGAATGCACTTATAATTGCAGCACTTTGAATCGCATTTAAAGCTTCAGCGCCGTTACCGCCACCAGCTAATAAAAGTACAAATGCTATTAATGCCTGTGAAATTCCCCAAACAACTTTTACCATACTAGATGGATTTAATGAGCCGAATGTTGTTTGCATTCCTAATACAAATGTTGCTGAGTCAGCAGATGTAATAAAGAATGATGCAATTAATAATAATGCAATCAACGATAAAACAATGCCAAATGGCACATGATTAAACACTCCAAATAGCTGTGTTTCAGGAGTCATATCAAAAATTTC
The DNA here is from genome assembly GCF_001836945.1 of Staphylococcus sp. HMSC062H10. Taxonomy (NCBI): domain Bacteria; kingdom Bacillati; phylum Bacillota; class Bacilli; order Caryophanales; family Staphylococcaceae; genus Staphylococcus; species Staphylococcus sp. HMSC062H10. The sequence continues at coordinate 288,415 of NZ_KV830972.1, read as the reverse complement.
TTTGTGTTTCTTACCTGTTTCGATGCCTAATACACCAAAGACACTAAACCATACAAAACTAACAATTGCTGGAACTAGCAAGACACCAGAAATGAACTCTCTAATTGATCGTCCTTTTGAAACTCGTGCAATAAACACTCCAACGAATGGGCTCCAACTTAACCACCAACCCCAGTAATAAAGTGTCCATGAAGACATCCATTCACGTTTTTGAGGATTTAAAGCAGCTGTATCAAAGCTATTAAACAAGAATGTGTTTAGTAAACTACCCGTAGAGCTAGTTAACATATTTAAAATAAGAACAGTTGGTCCAACAATTAAAGCAGCTACCATTAAAATAGTACCTAAACCGATGTTCAAGTTACTTAAGTATTGAATACCTTTACTTAATCCAGACCATGCACTTGCTATAAATAAGATAGTAACAACAATGATGATAATCGCTTGTACAAACGTATTGTTTGGAACATTGAACAAGTAATGTAAACCACCATTAATTTGTAGAGCACCCATACCTAACGAAACGGCTACCCCAACGATTGTCGCAAATACAGATAAAACGTCAATAAAAATACCAATAGGCCCTTCTACTTTATCACCTAAAAGAGGACGTAAAGTTCTAGATAATAAACCTGGTTCACCTTTACGGAATTGCGAATATGCCAACGCTAACGCAACAACACCATAAACTGCCCAAGCATGGAATCCCCAATGGAAAAATGTTGAACGTAGAGCTTCCGTATAAGCTTCAGTAGTTTTGGGATCTGCTGTAGGTGGTGTAGCAAAGTGCGCCATCGGTTCAGCTGCACCATAAAATACCAAGCCTATCCCCATACCAGCACTAAACAACATAGCAAACCATGAAATTGTATTAAACTCAGGTTTGTCATTTGGTTTACCTAGTTTAAGTTTTCCAATAGGACTAAAAATAAGGAATATACAGAAGAACACGATAATCGTAGTAAGAATAAGATAATACCAACCTAACTTTTCTGTAATCCACATTTTAATATTATTGGTAACATAGTTGAATTGTTCAGGTAAAAATGCACCAAGTAATACGACTATAGCAACAACAATAGCACTATAGATGAACACTGGTGAATACTTCTTTCCATTTGGATTCTCTGGTGAAGAAGAATTCATAATTAATTACTCCCTTCAATTCTATATTTAATTTTATGTAGTAGAATAAAAACATTATCTAAACATTTTATTCATTTACTCACGCACCTTTATAGGATAACAAAGGTCTTTACGATAATCAAATTTTCTTGAATAATCTATTTTCTAATTTTTTTATTTGTTGTATAATTGAGGTTACATTTAAAAAAGAGAGGTTGAGTGTAATGTTAAAAGAGTTCAAAGAGTTCGCCTTAAAAGGTAACGTCTTAGATTTAGCTATCGCTGTAGTGATGGGTGCAGCCTTCAACAAGATTATAACTTCATTAGTAGAAAATATAATTATGCCTTTAATCGGTAAAATTTTCGGATCAGTAGATTTTGCTCAAGAATGGTCATTCTGGGGGATTAAATACGGCCTATTTATCCAATCTGTAATTGACTTTATTATTATCGCATTCGCTTTATTCGTCTTTGTTAAAATTGCAAATACGTTAATGAAGAAAGAAGAAGTCGAAGAAGAAGCAGTTGTAGAAGAAAATGTTGTATTACTTACAGAAATTAGAGATTTATTACGTGAGAAAAAATAATTTTTAAATAAAAAGAGATGGGCTAAGGTTGTTCTATACATTCCAAAGTACCATCTCTATTTTTTATGTTTTAATTTCTTTTGAATCTTGTTGAACTCTGATATTGATCTGATTTCACTTCTAAAACTAAAGGTATTCTATTTTTCAATTCGCTCACATGTGAAATAATCCCAACCATTCTACCAGTCGATTTAAGATTTAACAAAGTGTCTAACGCTGTTTCAAGCGTTTCTTGATCTAATGTACCGAATCCTTCATCAATAAATATTGATTCTAGTGAAATACCTCCTGATTGCTGCTGTACAATTTCGCTTAACCCTAAAGCTAATGCAAGCGACGATTGGAAAGTTTCTCCACCTGATAACGAGCTAATATGTCTAGACTTATTTGAATGCAAATCAAATACATCAATTTCTAGGCCACTAAGACCATGAGAAACCGCTTCTCTCCTAATTAGTTGGTATCGATTATCTGACATTGTTGCTAATCTCAGATTTGCTTGAGCAATAATTTGATCTAAATAGTAAATTAAGACAAAGTTTTCCAATGTAAGATTTTTGTTGTTCTTACCACTGACAATCTCAGCCAATTGAAATATTTCTTGTTGATCCTTCAATTCTTGATTTAAGTAATTAATATGCGAAACTATAGTTTGTGTTTTATTAATATTATTTTGACATTGATAATGAACAGCAGAGTATTCATCTATCAGTGTATTCATCTTTCCTTTTTTTAGTTCATATTCATCTTTTAATTTATCAGAGTCCAATAACTCTTTATCCTTGGTTAATGATTCTAACCTAGCTATTTCCATTTCAAATTCATGATAACGCTTTTTATAAGTATCCCTTTTCTGCTCTAACTCCTCTTGCTCGCCCCTCCAGGCTATTATTTCATTTATATCATTGTCGTCAGTTAAATTCAGCCTCGACATTTCCATTTCAATAGATTGTTCATTCAATTCTAAGTCATTATTGTAAGTTTCTAGTTGATTTTCATAGTGATTTAGATTATTTTGCTCAATTAACTTTCTTTGAGACAATTGTATTAACTTATCTTCAATCTCCTTTGAGTGTTCTTGATGTTGATTCACATCTTGAATATACTTCTTATAATCCACTTCAAAATTAGTGATATTATTATATTTCGAGAGTGTTTCAAATTCAGTGATGAGATCTCGACATAATTTCAACTCAGATTCATTTTTATTTAGACGCAATTGTTTATTATGAATTTGCAACGTTAGATTATCTTTTTCTTCTTTCATTTGTTCTATAAATTTATTAAGATCTCTTTGATTACTCAATGCATTTTCATTTTCTAGCAGACGCTTATTCAATACTTCGAGTGAAAAATCACTTTGCGTTTTAATATTAATATTCGATATTTTTTCATTAACAAATTTAATTTCAGAATTATGCACAGCAATATTCGATTTTATAGCGTGGATATTTGCTTCAATTTCTTTAATTTCATTTTGACGTTTAGCAATACTGTCAAAATCAATATGATGCCCTAAATCCTGAATTTCATTACCACATATCGGACATTGATCTCCAATCTTTACAGCAGATTTAATTTCACTTATAAAGCTTTCTTTATCATTTAAGTCCAATTTTGATTTATCGTAGCGATCTAATTTTATTTCGAGATTCTTCAATATAGTTTTTTCTTCATTAATTTGATTCTCTAACTCTTGCTTACTACCTAATAGTTTATCTAATTCAGCTTTAGCTTTTTCATTTTCTTTAATTACATTAATTTCATTATTTATGTTAGTTATTGCATTATTTAGTTCGATAATTTTCTCGTAATTACTTTCGTTATTACCTATTGAATCTTCGACCTTTTCTAAACCTTTAATTAGACTATTTAATTCATCATCTAATTGTTCTCCCTCAGTTCTCAAGCGTTCAATATTGAGATAACTTTGTTGAAACTTATTAATATCGTTAAATAACACTCTAGTTTTATCAATAAAAGAGATTTTACTTTCAATTAAATCTTCGTTTTCTTCTAACATTCTTTTCTCTTTGTCTATGTTTCGCTTATCACACTCAAGATTCAATATTTTATTATTGGTTTCAGAAATATCTTTTTTGCTATTAGCAATTTTAGTTTCAATTTTTTCTCTATTTTCAATATAATTCAATAGGTTTGTAATATCTTGTAACAACTTTAACTTAGCTTCAATTTCCTCTATTTCAGGTTGTTGCTCTTTCAATTGAACGAAATCAATTTTATTTTTGTTGAGTTGTTTAATATTATCTTTTAATATATTATTTTCTAGTGTTTTCTTTTCTATTATTTCATATTCTTTAATAGCAGTTTCTTTACTTTCATTTACAAATGCTAGTATTTCTTTCGACCTAGCTTGTAATAGTGGTATATTTTCAATCACTTTGTCTATCTGTTGAGTGGCAACCTCTAATAAGCCTTTTATTTTGTCATCATCAAATGATTCAATTTCTTGCCATAAAAGGTCAATTTGTTGATATCTATTCTCGATTTGAGCTTTTTCTTTTTTTACTTCTTCTTTTAATATTTCTCGTATAGCTTCAAATTTTTCACTGTCAAACAGTGTTCTTAATATCCCTTGCTTTTCACGACTGTTTGATATTAAAAAGCGTTTGAATTCACCTTGAGGCAAAATAAACAATTGTCGGAATTGATCTGCATTTACTCCTAATAATTCAATAATGAATTGGGTACCTGAAATTACTTTACTTTCTCTAATTTCATACTTGCCATCCACCATCTCAAATACATCAAATTTAGCGTTCGTTTTTGTTGTATTACCTTCTTTGATATAAGGGCCTTGTCTATGCACTTTATAAATTCGATGATTTAATTGAAATTCAAACGTTACTGACATCGGCTGTTTGCCATCAGCGAAATGACTTCTCAAATCATTTTCTTCTCTTTGTTCAGTTGATGCTTTACCAAACAAGGCATAAGTCATTGCATCAAAAATCATTGTTTTGCCCGATCCAGTCTTACCACTTATTAAAAACAATTCATTATTATCAATTTTAGAAAAATCAATTTCTTCTTTTAAAAAGGGGCCGAAATTATTCAACTTTAAATGTAATGGTTTCATTCATTAATCCTCCTTTCTCAATTCGTTTTCTAAAATATTTTTTATCTTTTTAGATTGGATATCCGATAATTCTTCATCAGTTATATGTTTATAAAACATTTCGATGATTGACATGTCATCTTTTTCACTTATTTCTATAGCATTATTTTCTTCATTGTAATTAAAAGTTTCATTCGTCAGCGCTAAAGTATTAGGATAAATTTGTTTTAAACTCATCATTGGATCAGTAATATGAGACATATTTTTAAGTTTAAAATGTAAATAATTATCTTTATTTTTCACATGAACTTTTTCATTAATAACATCATTATATTCGCCTGAGATAATTTCCAATTGTCTAAGCGGCTTAAGAGGAATAAATACATCGTTAATAATGCCATCGTTAATTGTTACACGTCTATACCCTTTAGCTTGACCCGCTTCCGAAAATGAATACTGCAATAAGGAGCCACTATATTTAATTTTGTCGTCCTCTATACTAAATGGATGATGCAAGTGACCTAGCATGACATAATCAAATATATCAAAAACACCTTTCTGAACTGATTCAACCGTTCCAATAGTTAATGGTCTTTCAGAATCAGATGTCTTTCCACCTTGAACAGTCAGATGACTAATTAAAATATTGACGGCATCTTCATCAATTGTCGGTGCTATTGTTTCAATACAGCGCGTAATTCCCTGTTGATGCGTTTCAATGGTGTCATCTTCAAAATAGTGTTTCATTTCGCTCACAGTAGCATAAGGGAGTGTATAAAAATTAACCCCATTTATCTCTATTGGTGAATTAATCGATGTAAAATCTGTTCTTATAAATAACTGGTTATGTTCAAACCAACTCGCCCCATAGTTTAATCTCTCTTTACCATCGTGATTTCCGCTAATCATAATTATTGGTATACGTAGTTCTAAATTTAGCTTTCCAATCGCTTGTTCTAATAACATGATTGCATCTTTACTTGGATATGTTGTGTCATATAAATCTCCAGCTATCACAATGATATCAGGTTCTTCTTCTTTCATTTTTTCTACGAACATATCTAAAATATACGCTTGATCTTCTAAAAGCTGTTTGCCATTTAATATTTTCCCTAAGTGCCAGTCTGCTGTATGTATAATTTTCATTACTGCCTCCATATAGAACATTTGTTCGCTTTTATTTTAATATAATCATTTCACCTTTTCAAGTAAAATTAAAACCACTCATTGACTGATTTAAAAGTCGATCACAAGTGGTTTTGAAAGTAATTAATTGATTAATGTTTTCTTTAGTTTTTTGTATTTATATAGCATTGCTGCTCTCCAAGGAACAATCATACAGAATGCTAATAAAAAGAACATGCCGCCTAATTCTCCAGGATCTATTTCATTACTAATGAATATTTTCATCACAGTACGAATGACAAGTAATGAAATCAAAATAACTGGAAATGCTTTAGATCGTTTCATATAAATTTCTGTACCTTTGACTTCAAATCGAGAAGTCCAAATTAGAACTGTAGAAAAAAGCAAACCAATTATAAAGGCTTCTAGCATTTCCGATCCTGTTAGCCTAAAATATGGAACGACGTACATCAATGCACCAGTCGCCATAAAAAACGGTGGCAAAACTATTTTTTTCTCATTTACCGGATAATTTTGAGCTTTCATACGAATAACTATAACTATAGTTCCCATAAATAAAGCTACAATGATTGAAAATATTAAATAGAGCACGCAGACACCTTCTCGTTAAATAAACTCTCTGTAAATCATACAAAATGAATTATAGCATTTCTCAGTCTATTCGTCATTTTGTTAACTTTAATTTTAATAAACATATTTATTCTTATTAATTTGATTATAAAAAGAGGCCATTTCCATATCTGGAAAATAGCCTCTATCAATTGCGAATTTACTTTTTCGCACTCTTCATATTTTGATCCATATTTTTATTCATCATCGTCATCATTTGATTAATTTTCTTCTGAGAAGGTTTTTGACCCATTTGCATCATCATCATACGAAGCATTTCTTCGTTGATTGGTGGGTTTTTCTTCAAGTAGTCCATCATATATTTTCTAGCTAAAAGGAAACCTCCAATTAAACCTAAAATTAATGCAGCTACTATAAAAATAATTGCTAACCAAGTTGCCATTGTTTCACCCGCTTTCTTTATCCTACTGAATTTTACTAAATTCATCACATTATTTCAAGAACTAGTTTATTCAAGTATTTTAATATCGATACTAAAAATAATATCAAAAATCATGCTGTTATAACAGAGGTTTTAAAGATTAATCTGAAATAGTATATTTTCAAAACTTATCACTTATGATGTAGTTTGAGTGCTATACTCTAAATTTCAACACTTTAAAAGAAGCCTAAGATTATGCATCCTAGACTTCTAAATATACTCGCTTTATAAATTATTCTTATAAGCTCATAACTTGGTTTAAGATATTTTCTTTTGTAAAGCCATATTTTTCAACTACTAGATCGCCAGGTGCACTTGCGCCAAAGCCGTCAATAGCAATAACTTTACCTGCAGTACCTACATATTTATGCCATCCAAGCGGTGAAGCCATTTCAATCGCAACACGTTTTGTTACGCTTGATGGAATAACTGATTCTTTATATTCTTCAGATTGTTGTTCAAATGCATTCCAGTTAGGCATTGAAACAACACGCACTGATTTACCTTGTTTTTCAAGATCTTTAGCAGCTTCAACTGCAAGACTAACTTCTGAACCTGAAGCTAATAATAGGAATTCTGGTGTCTCTTCAGAGCCATAAACTGTATAGGCACCTTTTCGAACGCCTTCTTCAACTACATCTTCTGGTACATCTAAAACCGGTAAGTTTTGACGTGTCAATACTAATGAAGTAGGTGTAGATTCAGATTCTAAGGCAACTTCCCATGCTATTCTTGTTTCATTACCATCAGCAGGACGGATAACATTCATATTTGGAATAGCTCTTAATCCAGCTAATTGTTCAATTGGTTCATGAGTAGGACCATCTTCACCTACTGCAATTGAATCATGTGTGAAGATGAACGTTGCATTTAATCCCATAATTGATGATAAACGTAATGCTGGTTTTAAATAATCACTAAATACGAAGAATGTTGCACCATATGGATGTAAACCTCCATGTGCAGCCATACCATTTACAGCAGCACCCATAGCAAATTCACGTACACCAAACCACACATTTTTACCTTCAGGTGTTTCAGAACTATAATCTGTTGCATCATTTACATTGGATTTGTTTGAACCAGCAAGGTCTGCTGATCCACCAAAGAATGAAGGGACAGTTTTACTGATTGCTTGAATAACAGTACCAGAATCAGCACGAGATGCACCATTATGACCAAGTTCAAAACGTGGTAATTCATCCTTATAATTTTTAGGCAATTTACCACTAATCGCTAATTTAAATTCTTCTGCTAATTCAGGATATGTTTCTGCATATTTTTCTAATAATGAATTCCATCGAGATTCATCTTCATTAGCACGTTTTAACATAGTATTTTGGAAAATTTCGTATACTTCTTCTGAAACATTAAAACGTTTTTCAGGATCTAAACCGTAATTTTCGAATGTTAATTTTCTTTCATCTTCACCTAAAGGTGCCCCATGAACACCATTAGTTCCTGCTTTATTAGGTGAACCAAATCCGATTGTTGTTTTAACTTCAATAATCGTTGGTCCTTCTTGAGATTTAGCTGTAGTAATCGCTTTATCAATTTCTTCTAAATCATTACCATCTTTAACTAGTAAGTAATTCCAACCATATGCTTCAAAACGAGCTTTTGTGTTTTCAGAAAAAGCTTTGTTTAATTCGCCATCTAATGAAATATCATTTGAATCGTATAAAACAACTAATTTACTTAATTTATTATGTCCAGCAAATGAAGCTGCTTCATGCGAAATACCTTCCATTAAATCACCGTCAGAAGCTAATACATATGTGTAATGATCTACAACATTATATCCTTCTTTATTAAATTTCCCTGCTAGGTGATCTTCTGCTAAAGCTAATCCAACTGACATAGCAAAACCTTGTCCAAGTGGTCCAGTAGTAACTTCTACACCATCTGTATGTCTGTATTCAGGATGACCTGGTGTTTTAGAACCCCATTGTCTAAATTGCTTTAATTCTTCTAATTCTAAACTACCAGAAACATGTAACAAGCTATACAATAGTGCTGAACCATGCCCTGCAGATAATACGAAACGGTCTCTATTGAAGTAATCTTTAGATTGTGGATTAAAATTCAGATGACGTGTCCACAAAGTGTAAGCCATTGGGGCAGCTCCCATAGGTAATCCTGGATGACCAGAATTCGCTTTTTCGATTGTGTCGATACTTAGTGCACGTAGCGTATCAACAGCTAATTGATCTTTTTCATTAAACATCTTGTGTATCTTCCCTTCTTCAATTTTATCAAATACATTATAACTTATTTTAAAATAAAAAGATAAGTAAAATACTTATTTCAAGTTATAATGTCAGAAAATTCTTTACAGATTTGTGTTTTAATTTTTATTATCTCTTTTTTGTTGTATCTCTTTAATTTTTTCAGGTGTTACATCATTACCTTCTGGATCAATTACTTTAGTATTTTCAATTTGTTGTTTAAACCCTTTTCTAAAACTCTCAAGATAAGCTTTTCTTAAGGCTGTTTGCTCCTTTGCTTCTTCTTGAGTTAATCCTACTTCTTTTTTCTTTTTAGCTAACTCGTTAATTCTTTCGATATTCAAATCAGAATTACTCAATTAAAAAACCTACCTTCAATTTGTTTATTCAATCATTATAATACTTTAACAAAATATAACAAATTTAAGATCAGCAAAAAAGTAATAAAAAACGCTATTTCGCAAAAATAGGCAAAATAACGTTGTGACAATGTATCAATTTATTAAAGCGAACACTTTCCCATCTCTTTGTTCGCTATCGTTTGTAGGGTCTTTATGTTCGTATTCTTTATTTATCGTATTGTTCTTAATTTGATGGTCAGTCATTTCGTACACTTGTTCCGAGTGAGCACTAATGTTCGCACTTAACAAGAATATTGCAAAGGCTGCACTTGAAACTAAAAATATGATGATATATGTTGATACGTTTTTATATTTATTGTAAAACATCATTTCCACTCCTAGAACATTTGTTTGTATTAGTAATTTATCAGAACTTATGTTCTGTGTCAATATTTTAACGAACAAATGTTTGTTTTGGTTGTGAATTAATGATATACTGTATTTAAATAAATTTAGGGAGTGCCTATATATGAGAGAATTAACAAAACGACAAAGCGAAATATATAACTATATTAAACAAGTTGTTCAAATGAAAGGTTATCCGCCTAGTGTTCGAGAAATTGGAGAAGCAGTTGGCTTAGCATCCAGTTCAACTGTTCATGGTCACCTTTCACGTCTTGAAGAAAAAGGCTATATAAGAAGAGATCCAACGAAACCACGCGCTATAGAAATTGTAAGTGATCAAACAAATGATAATATTAATATGGAAGAAACGATTCATGTGCCAGTTATTGGTAAAGTCACAGCAGGTGTTCCTATTACCGCAGTAGAAAATATTGAAGAATATTTTCCATTACCTGAACACTTAACATCGACACACAATAGCGACATATTCATATTAAACGTCGTAGGCGACAGTATGATTGAGGCTGGTATATTAGACGGAGACAAAGTAATTGTTCGCAGTCAAACCATAGCAGAAAATGGAGACATTATTGTTGCTATGACTGAGGAAGATGAGGCAACTGTCAAACGCTTCTATAAAGAAAAAAATCGTTATCGATTACAACCTGAAAATAGTACAATGGAGCCAATTTACCTCGACAATGTTGCTGTAATTGGGAAAGTAATTGGTTTGTACCGCGAAATGTAATATTTTAAACCGTTATATATTATCGTAATTGTTAAGCCCTCATTTTTATAAATTTTGGACCTCTTGAAAAAGTTTCGTTTTCAAGAGGTTTTATTTATTCTAATCTAAATTCAGTTCAAACAGAAATTGCGAATTGTTAGATAATCTCATTCTTTAATATAAATTTTGAATTACAGATTCCTGCAAAATGTTACACAAATTAAAACTCGCCCCCGTAATAATTTACAGGAGCGAGCCATTATTATTTTTTCTTTCTTTTTTATTAAGTATATCTTTGACGCGTTCAAGTATATCCGCATCTTTTGGTTTATCTGTTGTCATCATGTTTATCTACTTCCTTACAGACAAACATTACCCTTTAATCTCATGCCAAAAACATTAACCAGTATAATTTTCTGTCCAAAAAGGTTGTTTTTCATCATTAAAATCAACACCAACACCTAATATTTTAAACGTATCATTTAAAATATTTTTTCTGTGACCAATAGAATTCATTAATCCTTGATGTGCATAGATACTACTAACTTGACCATATGCTAAATTCTCTCCGGCTGAGTTAAATGTAATACCATCTTTTTTCAATCGATCAAATGGTGATTGACCTTTTAAATTTGTATGATCAAAATAATGATTTTTGGCCATATCTTTACTATGCTTACGAGCAGTTTCAGAATTCTGTTTAGAATACTTCAATGTAGATAATTGATGTTGTTTTCTTTCAGCATTAACTAAATCAAAATTTTGTAGTTCAAAACTATCTGCAAGCGATTTCGAAGGTGCTCCATATTGTTCTTTTAATCTATTTTCCATAGCATCACTTACTTGTAAAACAGCTGTTACATTATTACGTCGATGCTTATCATAAAATACCGTCGTATAAATGTGATTTTTATGGAAAACATCATATTCTTTATTATTTTGTTCGTAACGCACTCTACCTTTAACAATCTCTGTTTCTGGTTCGCCTAATCTTTGCCTTACAACCGATTTCGGTGTATTGTATTTAATTTTTGATTTTGAAGTGATGATATTTTGATTTGTATATAACGCATTTACTTTATCTTTAATGTAACTTACCATTATAAAATTATTGTAATCACCATCATAATACGTATACCACTTCGTGCCATATTCATTAAATGTAACTCTTTTTGGTTTATTCAATGTTTTCTCAACATCTGACTTCGACATGTTCATTTGTATATTGTTAAAGGCAAATTGTTGTTTCTTCGGCGTATCCAATTTATTTTCCGCAGAAATTGTTTCTTTATTGATGTGAATGTCAATATATTGCCTTACTTCATTTTGTAAATGAATGAATGGTTTAAATTCTGTTATTGGCGCAATGATAATAATTGATAAAAACGCAACAACAGTTACTATGAATTTTTTAATTTACATCACCTACTATAAATATTAATCTCTATCACCGTTGAAAATAGAGTTTCTAACAATAACATAATCTACAGTACGTAATGATTTCAAGTCTTTTCCACCGGCATATGAAATTGAGCTTTGTAAATCTTGTTGCATTTCTTTTAAGGTATTCATTAATGAACCCTTATGCTCTACAAACATTTTTTTACCTTCTACATTTTTATGTTCGCCTTTTTGAAATTCAGATGCACTACCAAAATATTCTTTATACTGTTTACCATCAAGTTCTACAGTTTCACCAGGTGATTCTTCGTGTGCCGCAAATAATGAACCAATCATGACCATTGATGCACCAAATCTAATTGACTTAGCGATGTCGCCATGCGTTCTTATACCACCATCGGCAATCAAAGGTTTACGAGCTGCTTTACTACATATGTTTAATGCCGCTAACTGCCAACCACCAGTACCAAAACCTGTTTTAATCTTTGTAATACAAACTCTACCTGGACCTATACCGACTTTGGTAGCATCAGCACCAGCATTTTCTAATTCTCTAACACCTTCTGGCGTACCAACATTACCAGCAATAACAAAACTATCAGGTATATGGGTTTTTATATGTTTAATCATGTTTATCACTGAATCTGAGTGACCATGCGCAATATCTATTGTAATATATTCGGGGATTAATTTTTCTTGAGCTAACTTTTCAATAAAATCAAATTCCGCTTTCTTTACACCAACTGAAATAGATGCAAATAAGCCTGAATTTTGCATATGTTTTATAAAAGGTATTCTTGCTTTTTCATCAAAACGATGCATGATATAAAAGTAATCATTTTCAGCAAACCATTTCGCTAATTTCTCATTCATAACTGTTTGCATATTTGCAGGAACTACAGGTAGCTTGAATTTTTTCGGACCAAATTGGATAGTTGTATCACATTCAGACCTACTTTCAACTATGCATTTATTAGGTATTAATTGAATATCTTCGTAATCAAATATTTTCACTTTAAATAGCCCCTTTAAAAACTAATTATTTTTAAATGCAAATTAAAAACCGAATGTTTCCTTATTAATTTGAGAAAACATTCAGTTTATAGCATTCGTATATACTGTACATTGTTTTATTGATATTGTAAATGGGCTAAAGTACGAAATTTGATTTTACCAACTCGATTTTTTAACACCTGGAATTTGTCCTTTGTGTGCATGTTCTCTAAACGCAATACGAGACATTTCAAATTTACGTAATACACCTCTAGGTCTTCCAGTTACTTTACATCTTCTAGTTAAACGTGTAGGTGATGAATCTCTTGGTAATTTTCTTAACGCTTCGTAATCACCTTTTGCTTTTAACTCTTTACGTAATTCGTAATATTTATTTACTAACTCTTCTCTTTTTCTCTCTTTTGCTATTTTAGATTTCTTAGCCATATATAGTTACCTCACTTTTTATCAAATCGTAATTATTACGATTTATATAATAACACAATCCTCACATAATTCAACAGTAAAGTTTCATTTCTTTGTTAAATCATTTCTAAACCATCATATTTAACATTAAAATGTATTGTCGAACATTTATAAAACATATCCAGAATTACTTCGTACTTATTAAATTCCGCTTTGAAATTTTAAATTCTACTATATTAAATACTCTTTCAAGCATTCGCTAACAAAGTGACTTCATAAAATCAGTAATCTATTTCCTTCTATAAATATTCTCAAATTTTAATAAAGTAACAACTAATACAATCATATATTGATCTATCGATGAAACTCAATTCATTAATCACTCTTTACAGAAATTTCATAAAAAAGCGAGCTCCCCAATATAATAGGTAAGCCCGCTTTATTTTCAAATCGTCGTATTTGAATGATAAGAATTACTTAGTTTCACGATGTAACGTATATTTGTTTAATCTTGGGCAATATTTTTTCATTTCAATACGCTCAGGATTATTACGTTTATTTTTAGTAGTGATATAGTTACGATCGCCACATTCTGTGCATGCTAATGTTACGTTTACGCGCACGTTAAACACCCTCTCTTGTTAGGAATCTTTACGATTTATTATGATATCATAAACTGCTCAACTACGCAATATAGAAACTACATATCAAATTTATTTTTCAAAGTTTTCGTATGTTTCATCATTTTCAGTTTCAAGATCAATAGAATTTATATCAATACCTAATGCTTTTGCAACACCTTTACCATATTCTGGGTCAGCTTTGTAACAATGACGAATATGACGTCGTTTAACATCATCCGTTACGCCTTCCATTGCATTTGCTGTATTTGTGAAAATTCTTTCTTTAGCGTCCTCTGATTGTAATCTAAACAATTTACCTGGTTGTTCAAAATAATTATCATCATCTTGACGTTGATTATATTCATAGCCGTATCCATCAGTTGGGAATGGTGGCTTTTTATATTCAGGTTGAGAATCAAATTTACCATGGTTATTTGGATAATAATGTGTTCCTCCACCTTGGTTATTGTCAACTACACGCATTTGACCATCTCTACTAAAAGGACAAAGATTTTCAATACCAACACCTTTAGGTTGGTTTACAGGAATCTGCCAATGATTAACTCCTAATCGATATCTTTGCGCATCGCCATATGAGAATAAACGCCCTTGCAGCATTTTGTCTGGAGAAAAATCCAATCCTGGAATAATATTAGTTGGTGCAAAAGCAGCTTGTTCAACATCCATAAAGTAATTATCTGGATTTCTATTTAATTCAAACTCTCCAACTTCAATTAGGGGATACTCATCGTGATACCATACTTTTGTTAAATCAAATGGATTATCTTTATGGTTTTTAGCTTGTTCCTCAGTCATTACTTGAATATACATTGTCCATTTTGGATAATCACCTTTTTCAATGGCTTCGAATAAATCGCGTTGAGATGAATCGCGATCTGTAGCTATAATTTCAGCAGCTTCTTCATCAGTTAAGTTTTCAATACCTTGTTGCGTTCTAAAATGGAATTTAACCCAAACACGTTCACCAGAATCATTATACATAGAGTATGTGTGTGAACCGAACCCATGCATATGACGTAAATCTTTAGGAATCCCTCTATCTGACATTAAGATCGTTACTTGGTGCAATGCTTCTGGAAGCCCCGTCCAGAAATCCCAGTTATTTTGTGCATCTCTCATATTTGTTCTAGGATCTCGTTTCACCGCACGATTTAAACTAACAAATAACTTTGGATCTCTAAAGAAGAATACTGGTGTGTTATTCCCTACTAAATCCCAGTTTCCTTCTTCAGTGTAGAACTTTAACGCAAATCCTCGAATGTCACGCTCCGCATCAGCAGCACCACGTTCTCCTGCTACAGTAGAAAAACGGGCAAACATTTCGGTTTGCTTACCTATTTCAGAGAATATTTTAGCATTCGTATATTTTGTTATATCTTTAGTTACAGTAAATGTCCCAAATGCACCAGAACCTTTGGCATGCATTCGACGTTCTGGTATTACTTCTCTATCAAATTGAGACATTTGCTCTAAAAAGTAAATATCTTGCATTAATAGTGGTCCCCTAGGTCCCGCTGTCATACTATTTTCTCGATCTGATACTGGATGCCCAAAAACACCAGTTAACTTTTTGTCTTGTTGTGACATAGTCATCCCTCCACAATTTATAATAATTATAATTTAATACATATTATAATTTAACCCCATCAGAATTACAATTAAACATGCTCAAGATGATTAAAAAATCAGAAAATTTTAATTTTTTCGCTTTACAGTACTAAATAGTTATTGAATAGTACACTTAAAAAGCTTACAATAATGGGTATATTTAAATAGATGGGAGACTAAATATGGAAGATAATAAAATGAACCGTAGTCTTAACTCAAGACACATTTCCATGATTGCTATAGGTGGTGCAATTGGGACTGGTCTATTTGTAGCTACTGGTAATATCATTTCTCAAGCTGGTCCTGGAGGCGCTATACTCGCTTATCTTGTTATTGGTGTCATGCTATATTTCTTAATGGCATCAATTGGAGAGTTGGCAACATTTTATCCAGTATCAGGTTCATTCAGCTCTTATTCAACACGCTTTATTGACTCATCTCTAGGCTTTACCATGGGATGGTTGTATTGGGCATTGTGGTCATTAGTTACAAGTGTTGATGTCATAGTAGCGTCAAATGTGCTTTATTTCTGGGACACATTTAAATTTTTCCACCCCATTACTTGGAGCTTAATCTTTATTACAATTTTACTATTATTAAACATTTTTTCTGTAAAATCATTTGGAGAAACTGAGTTTTGGTTATCATTAATTAAAGTGTTAACAATCATCGTATTCGTTATTTTTGGCTTTTTAATGATTTTCGGTATCTTAGGTGGTCATGCATATGGATTTGAAAACTATACAAAAGGCCAAGCACCGTTTGTTGGTGGTATCTCTGGTTTCCTAGGCGTATTATTAGTCGCTGGATTCTCAGTTGGTGGTACTGAAGTAGTAGCAGTAACTGCTGGCGAATCAGATGATCCTAAAAAGTCTATGCCTAAAGCAATTAAACAAGTGTTTTGGCGTATACTTTTATTCTATGTATTATCAATTGCAGTCATTGGTGCAATTATTCCGTACACAGATCCATCATTATTAAGAGCAAGTAGTTCAATAAGTCAAAGTCCATTTACAATTGTATTCGATAGAGTAGGCATAGCCTTTGCAGCATCAGTAATCAATGCAGTTATATTAACTTCATTATTATCCGCTGCAAATTCAGGTGTGTATACAACAGGCAGAATGTTGTATTCCTTAAGTTCAGACAAAAAAGCACCTAAATTTTTAAGTAAATTAAACAAGACAACAAAGTTACCATTAAGAGCATTATTAACTACATATGCAGTCGTTGTTATTGTTATTATTTATGCAAACTTTAATTCAAATGCCGTTTTTAATTTACTTGAAATTATTGGTTCAATGATTATAGTTGTTTGGGGATCAAGCATTTGGTCACAAATACGATTGCGACAAGCTATTAAAAAACAAGGTCAAGATCCTAATAAGGTCCTACCATATAAAGCACCTTTTTATCCATTAGGACCAATCATTGTCATCGCTACGCTATTATTCTTGCTATTTGGTGGTTCAGTTGAATATATTTTAAAAGATCAATGGTTAAATGCTTTTAAAAACTTTTTACCTTTAATCATTCTAGCGTTGATTTACTTTATTCATAAAATCATTCACAAAACAAAATTTGTAAAGCTAGAAACAATTAATTTAAAACCACACGATTATGACAATCAAAAATAAATAAATTCCCACACGGCAGATGCTTTAGATTATCTATAGCATTTGCCGCTTTTTTAATGGTGTAAAGTAGATATACTTTAATATCTTTTTCTAGTATAAAGTGTATTAACTAGTAGACTGTTTATATTTTATTATGACCATGTTACCATTCTTTATTTTAGATATTTTGCATATCGTGTATAATATAGATAACAATAACTTTTCAGGGGTGAAATTCAATGATTGGACAAACAAATTTATTTGATGATGTACTAAAGCAAGATGAGAGATTTGTTATTGTAGTTCAAGCATTAGAAGAAAAGAACGGACAATTATTAAAGAGAACTTTAAGGGAATATCCCGGTTTAAACCATAAACAAATGAATGATTTATTTACGCACTTAAAGGAATTATTTTCCGAAGAATCATTTGCTGAAAACCAATCAGCGTTCAGTATTACAGTTTATACAAATTTAGATTATACTGCTGACCAAATATATGCTCATGTAAAACGTTTCAGAGGGAAGCATGACTGGACACAAACAGCTAAATAAAATCAAGATGCTTGCAGTGATTTTAACAATTAATGTTAGATTGTCACTGCATTTTTAATACATTCGTTATTATTCAGAATGATTCAAATTTATTTATCTACCTTCCGTGACTAATTAATACTTGATTTATTTTAAAAATATACATCTACTCTATTCGTTTGATATCATTACTAATCTAAAATATGTATTTCAAATTCTTCATAGTATAACTGAAGTCATTTTCACATGAATAAAAAGCCTTAACACAAGATATCTTATTCAAATATCATGTGTTAAGGCTTATTTTAAAATTTATAACAATTTTTTGAGCGCATGTGGAATACCATTTTCATTATGGTCCAACGTAATTTCATCTGCATATTGCTTAAGTTCATCTGATGCATTCCCCATAGCAATAGCTAGACCTGCAACTTCAAACATTGATTTATCATTCATACTATCACCAAAAGCAATGACTTGATCCACCGAATATCCCAATTTTTGACATAACGCTTTAATTGCATTTCCTTTTGAAACATCTTTGGCCATAAATTCTAAGAAGAATGGCTTACTTGTCGTAGCATCTACATTATCGTTGAACACACCATTCAAATCAATTCTAGCTTCTGTAATATTCGATACATAATCTACACCCATGACCTTAGGAACATTATCTTGAATATATGCTTTGATATCATCAACACGTTTCATCGGTAAACCAGTTAATTCCGCTTCAATATTCATATATTCATGTTCGCTGTCGTAAATAATTTGACCATCATGATATGTAAGAACGAAAAATCCTCTATCTCGACAATAATCTACAATTTCATCGAAATCCTGCTTACCAATCGATTTACTTACTTCTACTTCTTCATTAGTCATTTTAATCGTTTTACTGCCGTTATAACTAATAATAAAGCTATGATGTTCAGGTAATTTTAAATCTCTAGCAGTTGGAATCATACCTTCAGTAGGTCTACCAGATGCTAAAACAACATAATATCCTTCATCTTGAATTGCTGTTAAATAATTTGCAGTTTCTTCTGATATCACATTATCTGAATTTAGCAATGTGTCATCCATGTCTAAAACGACAACTTTATAATTTGTCATATCGCATTAAATCTCCTCTCTATTTCACATTCAATACTATTTTACAATATAAAGTGTCTATTGGTATACAATTCGTTCTTTAACACCACTAACATTAATATCCACTAATTCAGAATGACATGTAACTACATTTCTATTTAAAGCGCGAACTAATTCGCCACTATTTTCTTTGCGACTAAATATTAAAATAGTTGGTCCAGCACCACTAATTACAGTTGCATAGGCATTATGTTGACTAGCAATTGTTTTCACTTCATCAAATTCAGCAATTAAATGCTGACGATACGGTTCATGAAAGCCATCTTGTTGCATGAGCTTACCTGCTAATTCATAATTGTGCTGTGCTAATGCACAAATCATTGTATTACTAATTGCACTACTTTTAACCGCTTCACTATGAGTTAACTTTTGTGGTAAAGCACGTCTTGATGCTTCTGTTTTTAGTTCATAAGTTGGTATCGTTACAATCACATCCACGTCTGGTATGTCGATATGTGCAACTGACGTTTCTTTCGTGACATCATTATAATATCCAGCGATTAAACCACCATAAATGGTCGGCGCAACATTATCAGGATGTCCTTCGATTTCAGTCGCTAATTGTAATACCTCATGTTTAGACAGTTGGATATCACCAAAATAATTTGCGATATATATAGCTCCTACTAAAGCAGAAGCTGACGAACCTAATCCTCTTGCCAATGGAATATCACTTCTCATTTCGATACATAAATTAGGCAAGTCAACACTATATTTAGCAGCAACTTGTTGTGCCACATGATAAATAAAGTTTGTTTCGTCAGTAGGCAATTGCTTCGATGCATCATCATGGAAAATATATTCCCATTTTATCCCTGATGTTTCCTTTACAGACAGATGCAAAAATTTATCTAAAGCCATACCTATAGAATCAAAGCCAACTCCAAGGTTGGCTGTTGATGCAGGAATTGTTAACTCCAAAACATTCGACATGTTATAAAGCTCCTTTAATATAATCGATAATGCTATCTTTATCATTTGGCAATGGCTTTATCGGATTATCTAGTAGTGAAATAGCAGTATCAGGATCTTTTAATCCATTACCAGTTAAAATCGCAACTACTTTTTTACCTTGAGGTAATTTACCTTGTCTATGCAATTTAATTAAACCTGCAATAGAAGCATTACTTGCTGGTTCACTAAAGACACCTTCTTTAGTTGTCATTAACTGATATGCTTCTAGAATTTCATCATCAGTAACACTATCTATTAATCCATTTGATTCTTTAAGAGCATTAGTCGCTTTATCCCAACTAGCAGGATTACCAATTCGAATAGCAGTTGCAATCGTTTCAGGATTTTTAATGACTTTATTTTGAACAATTGGTGATGCGCCTTCAGCTTGGAAGCCAAACATTTTCGGCAATTGTGATCCTTTAGCTTCATGATATTCTTTAAAGCCTTTCCAATATGCAGTAATATTACCTGCATTACCTACAGGAATCGCTAAAATATCAGGTGCTTCACCGTCTAATTGTTGCACAATTTCAAATGAGCCTGTCTTTTGCCCTTCGATTCTAAATGGATTGACAGAGTTTACAAGCTCGATTTCGCCACTTTTTGCAATTTCTTTTACAATTTCTAAAGCTTCATCAAAGTTTCCTTCAATAGAAACAATTTCTGCACCATACATTACTGCTTGCGACAATTTACCTAATGCAATTTTACCTTCTGGTATTACGACGATAGCTTTTAAACCTGCTCTCGCTGCATATGCTGCTGCAGACGCTGATGTATTTCCAGTCGAAGCGCATATTACAATTTTCTTACCTTGCTCTTTTGCTTTTGTCACAGCCATTACCATACCGCGATCTTTAAATGAACCTGTCGGATTGGCACCTTCATACTTCACATATAAATCTATACCTAGTATTTCAGACATATTTTCACAATGAATGAGTGGTGTATTTCCCTCATTCAATGTTAATTTTGGTGTATTTTCATTTACTGGTAAATGTGCTTTAAACTCTTCTACTAATCCTTGCCATCTTCTCATTATAATTAAACTCCTTCTACTGGGTATACTTTGTCAACTTCGTATCCATGCTTAGTGATTAATTCTTCCGGTGATGATTCCAATCCAACTATAACAGCGGCATATGCTTGATTATCGTAATTTGCAACTCTTAATGATCGGTGGAATGGTAATATTGCCTTTAACTCATTTTCAAAATTTTCAAATGAACCTTTGACCTGATTTACTACTACAAAGAAATTGGATTTTTCTTTAATATTAATTTCTGCATCAGAATCCATCATTTCCCTTGTTTTATCTGTCTTTAATTCAAAATGTGGTGGCAATGTGTGTAAATCTGCTTCAAAGAATAATGCTACATTCAATAAATCACTGACAACGGCACTACCTGTTGCTAAACTGCCTGCTCCTTTTCCATAAAACATCGTGTCACCAACGGCATCACCAATGACATAAATCGCGTTATATTCATCCTCTACAGCTGCTAATTGATGCTTTTTATCAATTAACGTTGGTTCTACTGATGCATTAACTTTGCCATTTTCATATATTCCCTTACCAATCAATTTAATTTTATACCCCAGTTGATCGGCTACATTAATATCAGTTAAAGTTACACCACTAATTCCTCTTCGTTTAACGTCGTTTAATTTAATGACTTGGTTAAATGATAAATATGATGTAATGACAACTTTACGCGCTGCATCTACCCCTTCTACATCATCAGTTGGATCCGCTTCAGCAAAACCAAGTCTTTTCGCTTCATCAAGTGCTTCCTCAAATGTCGTTTGCTCTTTGGTCATTTTAGATAAAATAAAATTAGAGGTACCATTTAAAATTCCCATAAATTTTGAAATATTATTCGCATTCAAACCATTATTTATGGCATTTACGATCGGAATACCACCTGCTACACTCGCTTCAAACTTTAAAGCTACACCATTTTCTTCTGCTAAATCTTCTAAAAGTTTAAGATGTACTGCTAATAAATCTTTATTTGCGGTAATAACATGTTTTTTATTTTTAAGTGCTGTTCTTAACCAATCTACAGTTGGTTCAATTCCTCCCATGACTTCAACGATAATATCTAATGAATCATCATTTAAAATTTCATTAACATCTTCAGTTAAATGATATTGGCTAATATTTAGCGGTCTCTTTTTAGATTTATCTCGAACAAGAATATGCTTTATGACAATATCTTTATTTAATGTATCTTGAATTTGCTGTCGGTTCTCTTCGATGATTTTAACAACACCAGATCCGACAGTACCTAATCCTAATAATGCTATATTTAATTTTTTCATTTTATGTACCTCCGTTTGTGCTTTTGAGAAAAACAAATGTATTATTGAAAAACACTAGATGATAGTATAGTATAGAATTATTCTTTATTTTTGTAAAGTTCGTAATATTCAAAATATAAATACATAATATCATTCTTACTTACAAAACTGAATACAATTTTCTGATTTTTTAGAAAGGTTGGCATGCACTATGAAAGTTTCCAAATTCGGTGGTAGCTCCGTCTCCAATGCTACTCAAATTAAAAAGGTTTTAAATATTGTTAATTCTGATCCAGAGCGAAAGATTGTTATCGTTTCTGCTCCAGGTAAAAGACATGATAATGATATTAAAACAACTGATTTGTTAATCAGATTATATGAAAAGGTCATTAATCATCTTGATTATCATGATAAAAAAAGAGAAATTATTCAGCGTTATGATGATATTGTAAAAGAATTGCAAATGGATGAAAGTATTTTACGGACGATAGATGTGACTTTGGAACATTATATTAATCAATTAAAAAATGAACCGAAGAGACTATTAGATGCATTACTTTCTTGTGGTGAAGATTTTAATGCGCAATTGATAGCTTTATATAATAATAGTCAAGGTATACCAACAAAATATATATCACCGAAGGAAGCGGGTATTTTTGTTACTGACGTCCCACAAGAAGCACAAATATTAGATAGTGCTTACTCTGAAATTAAAAAATTAAGAGATTATGATGAAAAACTAATTATCCCAGGATTTTTTGGCGTATCTCATGAAGGATATATAGTTACATTTCCACGTGGTGGATCAGATATAACTGGCGCCATCATATCAAGTGGTGTTAGAGCCACAATTTATGAAAATTTCACCGATGTGTCTGGTATTTATAAAGCTAATCCAAATATCATCAAAGATCCTGAATTAATCGAAGAAATCACTTATCGAGAAATGCGTGAATTATCTTATGCTGGTTTTAGTGTTTTCCATGATGAAGCCTTACAACCACTTTATAAAGATCGCATCCCTGTGGTGATTAAAAATACGAACCGCCCTCAAGATAAGGGTACATTTATAGTGCATGATAGAGAAATAAATGCGAAAAATGTGATTAGCGGTATAAGTTGTGATAAAGATTTTACTGTCATTAATATCAAAAAGTATTTAATGAATAGACAAGTCGGCTTTACTAGAAAGATATTAGGTGTCTTAGAGGATAATAATATTTCATTTGATCATATGCCTTCAGGTATTGATACTATCAGTATCGTTATGCGTTCAAAACAAATTCAAAATAAAGAAACAAAAGTATTAAATGAAATTCGTCAAAAATGTGATGTTGATGAGTTAAGTATTGAGCATGATTTAGCAATTTTAATGATTGTCGGTGAAGGAATGAATAAAGTCATCGGTACTGCAAATAAAATTACACATGCCTTAGCTGAATCAAAAATTAACTTAAAAATGATTAACCAAGGTGCTTCGGAAATCTCGATGATGTTTGGAATTCATGTAGATGATGCTGAAAAAGCTGTATTATCTACATATGAGTTTTGCTATCACGGGGTTGCATTAAAAAACTTGTGTGATAAAAACTAATATAAAAGCAATTCGTAACACATGTATTCAACTGCGTTATGAATTGCTTTTTCTTAATTATTTATTGTTCTCTGGATTGCATCCTTAATACGTTGCTCACCTACTACAAATTTTAAAATAAAAAATTGATAGTAGCTTAATGCATCTATGACACGTTTATAATTGGAATAATGATGATACTGATGGTGTTGCATTAGATCATACATTAGAACAATCTCCGGTTTAATATAATCCACATCCCAATTTAAACTATGGAAGTAAATGTTACTCTTAGGTATACGTATATTCGGATCCAATCTAAAAATCCATTCATCATTTACAACATCATAAACGAAAATACTCATTATTGTTGTATCATCATATTGCACATAAACTTTTGCAATTTTTGAAAGTGATAAATCTTCTTTAGCTATTGCTTGATCTTGCTTATCTATGTATAGTAACGCATATGATTGCGGAATAACTTTCACAATATCACTTAAACGCTTACGTTCCACGCATATTTCAACAATAGAAGGTAATTTTAATTCATCATTTAAGAAAAGCTGCATGGCAACTTCACCGTGAAATTTAAATAATTGCGATGATGTTTTCATTAAATTGTCCACTAATTGTTCTTTAGCATTCATTTCATTCACTCTCAAATACACCTCCTAAGCAAGCGCTTTCACAAATATCATTATACATTTTAAAATTAATGAATTCAATCTTCAAAATACTATGAGTGACCTAATTCTGTCATTTAAATGACCGTTATAACATAAATTCGACATAAACTTGAATTCACGAATCTTTCACGTCATATTCATTGAACATCAATATCTGTCAGTTTATAATTTGATTATAACAATGATGAACTAAAATCAACTAATAAAAATGTGGGAAATTGAATAACAATTAATCTTTATTAATTATTATTGTATACAAAGTTAAAGAAGTCAAAAAGGATTGGTGAAAAAATGTCTTTTTATGTTGTACTTATCATTATCATTGTAGCATTAATTGGTATATTAGTTTTAAATCAAAGGTATAGTAATAGTAAAATAGATACCGAAGTTTATGCAAGAAAGCAACTTATTAAAAAGAACAAAGCATTAAGTGCAGAAAATGCTGAATTAAGAAGTCAAATGCTGAGTTCTAATAATGATGTTGGCCACCATGCATACAAAAATGCTAAAAGAGAATTACGCAAGATTTTAGATAGCTATCTCGAAAATGGTAAATTAAAATATTACGATATTATCGTTACAAGCAATTTAGCTACTAAACATCCGTTTTTCGAGTATGCACGTTCATTTGATTTTATCATTGTTTCAGATATCGGTTTAATAAACGTTGATGTAAAAAGCTGGGGTGAAAAAACATTTTATCACTTTGATGTACCTGATGAGCATGATACAGAAATAAGCAATAGTAATATTGAAAAAGTTGTCGGTCATTACATTAGCCAGCAATATCATGATCAGTTTAATTCATCAAGAAAGTCTATCTATACTTTTACAGAAACAGTTCAACCAAATCGTGTTATTTATGATTTTTATGATTATGATCCGTATCAATTAGCAGCAAATAATGCTAAAGCATTAAAGGATCATATTGAACAAAACTTTAACTTTAAAGTCCAAAGTACCGGTGTTATTTACTTTAGTGATGGTACAGTTAATATCATTCAAGGCTCTGAAGAAAGAGATAAATATGTTGATACAGTTTCAACAAAATCTTCGTTACGACGTATTATTAGCGAAGCCATAGAGCTATCTAAACACCCTTTAAATAAAGAACAGGTTGATCAAATCACAGCTATATTCAAGTAAAATCAAAGGCATAATAATCCATTACGCTCGATACGCACTATGGTTATTATGCCTTTAAATTATTTCTATATATAAATTTATGATAATAATAAATCGATGCTTCAAGTATATTTTACTTTAATATATATAATCACCTATTTAATTATTTACTCCAAATATTTAATTTCTGTTGTTTAGCTTTATTTTGTGCTTCTATAAATACATTTCTATATTTGCCATTTGGTGAAAAATACTTCTCTCTAGCAAGTCCCTTTTCCACTAATTCCTTATTGTACATACGATCTTTACTTATCCATACATACGCCAATGTTCTACCATAGCGATCTTGTTTTTCTTTATCATATTCTAAATAAACATCTTGATTTGTTAATGTCTTCTTACTATAATTTGATGCTTCTTTGCCAAATGGTTGTACAGGCGTATTCGGTTTCACCGTTTCTGGCGTATCAACCCCTATAAGCCTAACTTTAATTTCTTTACCATTTTGATTTGCAATAAATGTATCACCATCTACAACTCTTTGAACATGTACTTTATCTTTACCATTTAAATCTTGTACAGTTTCATGATTTGTTCCCTTTTTAAAAGGACCCGTATGATTCATAAATTGAAATGCTAATACACCTACAATAATGATGGCTACCACAATCATAGCAAGCGATTTATTTGACTTCATTTTGCCACCTACTTCTCTTTTTTCATTCCGATTAATCATATAAAAGTTAAGAAATATCGTCAATAGCCATATCTACATATTTCAATATTTTGGAAAGCTATAGCATGATATAATGTTATTGTTAAGGAGTGAAAATGAATGAACATTTCAAATGAAAATACAGTCACATTAATTGCAGTAATTATCGCAATTATCATTGGTATTTTCCTACAAATATTTTTCAAATTACCATTAATAGTGACGGCAGTACTATCTATTTTATTGGGTATCTTTGCAGGCTTTATCGTTTACCTGATTGTTTCGTTTTATAATAAACGAAAAAATTAGTTAACAAATCTAACTTGCGAGTACCAAAATAAAAGTATTGAGTAAGATTTTGATTATTGACTCACTTTCAAAGTCTCTTAAATCAAAACACTCAATACTTTTTTGATTATATTTAGATCCAGCCTTTTTCATTCGCCTTTTTCCAAGCATCAAAACGATTATCTGCAAATAATTTATCAATTATAACAGATGTATAATTTCTAACTGTTCCATCTGTCAAAAATAATTTTTCACTTATTTCTTTACTACTTAAACCATTGCCGATTTCCCTTAATACAATTTGTTCTTTTGGTGTTAATGGGTTTTTATCTGTGAAAAATGAAGTCATAAGAGAAGCACTATATTCTTTCTTACCGTTATACACTTTATAAATTGTTTCCACTAATTCTTCTATAGAACGTTCTTTTAAAACATATGCATCCACATCATTTGCAACAGCTTTTTCAAAATACCCCGGCCTTTTAAAAGTTGTTACAATAATCACTTTAATATTCAAATGCTTCTTTCTAATTTCTGCTAAAACTTCAAGTCCAGTCATGCCTGACATTTCAATATCTAAAATAACTACATCAGGATGGTGTGCCTCAATAATTTTTATTGCATCGAGACCATTATCTACATCGGCTAAAATTTCAAAATCACCATGTAGTTTAATTAATTGAACCATTGCCTGTCGTAACATATTTTGATCTTCTGCAATAATTATAGAAATCATGCTATTCCCCCTGTAGGCATTTCGATAATTAATTTAGTACCTTTATTCGATTCAACTTCTAATGTTCCATTTAAATGTTGTACTCGTTGTGAAATACTCTTTATTTCACAGCCGCTGTCAATACCTTCTCCATTATCCTGTATAATGAACTGTAATTTATGTTCATTCATAGCTCGTAATTGACCATGAACTTTTGAAGCATTTGCATGCTTAATCACATTGTTTATCGCTTCACGAGCAATCATTACTAAAATGGATTGTTTTGTAGGACTCAATAATTGTGCCAATTCTTTATTTTCAAACGTAAACTGAATGTCAGCATCTTTTAAAATTTTACAGATACTCTCAATTTCTTCAATAAATGATGGTAATCTTATATCATCGATAATTTCGCGAACTTTGTTTAATGATTCCCGCGACAACTTATTAATCGCTAACAATTCAGCTTTTGCATTTTCAGTATCAGAATCAATAATTTTATAAGCTAATTCTGATTTTAATGATAAACTTGCAAACACATGACCAAGCGTATCATGTAAATCTTGACCTATTCTATGACGCTCTTGTTCAGTTATTAACGTATTAATATATCGATTTTTTTCTTCTATTTCTTTTTTATATTCACGATCTTTCACTTTTTTAAATTATCAAACACGATTAACAAAATAACAACATAATAAATCGTCATTGCAACAAAATAGTCGTTATGTACTAAGTAAGTAATTGTTAAACATATAATCATCGTTAATATGAAAAGATTAGTTGCCATTTTTTTAACATTATTTTTAAAAGTAAATGGAATGGCAAAAGCACTATAAAAGAAAAACAAACTTAGCATTGGATGTACACTGAAAACAAAATAACAAATAATAAAATAATGAATAATCAACAAAATGTAAAACATTAATGTATTAAGTCTTTTATTTACTATAACTAATATAAGATACGACAACGAAAAGACAATGACTGATATAATATACAACCATTTGGGACCATACACTTCATTAAAAAATATACCGGCAATAGGAAAAATCAGATAAAGTATAGACGATATTTCAGCAATTGAAGTATCTTTTAAAAATTTCATATTTTATTCCGCCCTTTTAAAATGTCTAATACAATATACCACTATTAAACTACCTACAGCATATAAAATTAGTATGCCAAATGATCTTAAATCAATATGATGATTTGAAACAATGTCTAAACCTAACTTGCGCAAATGATAACTTGGTAAAACATGAGCAATATGTTGAAGCCAATTTGGAAATGTATTAACTAGAAACCATAATCCGCCCAGCACCGCTAATCCGATTGTCACGATATTACCTAAAGCACTTGCTTTCTGAATATCATTAATCAACGAAAATAATACACCAAAAGTTATCAATAATGATGCACCTAGCCATAACAATACACCTGATTCTATCCATTGACTTATACTTAGTGTAACACCTTTATAAAAATGTCCTATCATAAAAATCACTATAATTGCAATTGCAAATTGTGCCATTGTTTTAACTATTTTAGAAATATAGTAACTAGCAGGTGTTAATGGTGTCGCCATTAATTTTTGACGCCATCCATTTTGTTTTTCATTAATAATATCTATTGGAAACGCCATTAAACTAAAACTTATCAAACTATAAACCGTCATACTATACATGTATTCTTTATAGAATCTAAGTTTGACATCGCTTGGTAAATCTAATATTGAAGTAAACAAGATATAAAATATTGCTGGGAAAAATATTGATAAAAATAAAGCAGTTTTTTTACGAAACAAAACTTTAAACTCAAATTTCAAGTAATTTAGGACCATATATAGAACCCCTTTGCTTTTTATTGTTAAAGTAAGTATCGATAATAGATACTTTATGTATTTCAATATCATTTAAATTAATATGATGTTGCAGTAGATATAAAATAGTATCATTTACATTTGAAGTAAGAATTTTAATCGTACCATTATGATTCTTTAGTATTTTTAATTCATTTGCTTCTTGTTTTAACTTTGATAGATACTCACCCGATAGGGTAATCTCAGATTGCTGATTTACTTTAATATGTGACGTATCATCATTTAGTTTGATTTCTCCATTTTCTATCAAAATAATTTTGTCGGACATGCGCTCTACTTCTTCTATATAGTGCGATGTATAAAGAATCGTCCGATTTTCTTCTTTTAACTTAGCTATTATTGACCAAAAATATTCTCTCATTTCAATATCCATATTTGACGTTGGTTCATCTAACAAAATAAGCTGTGGTTGTCCTATTAAAGATATTACAAAATCAAGTAATCGTTGTTGACCTCCAGATAATTTATTTGCAAATTGATTCAATTGATTAGAATTAAACTTTGTTAGTTCTATTATTACGTCCAATGTTAATGGATTTTCATAAAATGATTGATATAATTTGATAATTTCAATTACCTTCAATTGATCTGAAAACATCGTTTTTTGAAACATTATACTGCGATTTTCACTTTGCAATAATTTGTCTTTATCCAAAATCACGCCATCATCAGCAATTATTTTATTGCTTAAAATATCAACTAATGTTGATTTTCCAGCACCATTTTTTCCGATTAATGCGATACATGTACCTTTTTCAATATCAAATGAAATGTTTTTTAAAACACGCTTTTTCTTAAATGATTTATTAATATTAGATATTTGAATCAAATGAACCACCTCTTAATATTTTATTAATTTAAGATTAGTAAATTTATTCGATTTAAAATAGGATACTTTGTCATTGGTTCAAAATGACATTTGTCACTTCAATAGTTCACATAATATTATTATAGTAATTAATTATAGAAATAAAAAAAGCCTCATTAAAATGAGACTTGAAATTATTCTTTATAAAATTGGCGAAACTAATTTAGCTAACGATTCTTTAAACTTAACAGACAATGGTCTATTAGCATAAGATTCTTCAGTAAGTTGTTTTGATTTTGTAATATCATGTTCATAAGCCGCTCTTAAATCTTTAGCAAGATTTTCATCATATACAAAGGCATTTACCTCAAAATTTAATTCAAAACTTCTAAAGTCCATATTTGCTGTGCCCACTGATACGATTTCATCATCAATTAAACACATTTTAGAATGAATAAATCCATTTTCATACGTATAAATTTTAACACCACTGGATAATAAGTCAGAAGCATTTGAAAATGTCGCCCAATAAACTAAAGGATGATCTGGCTTACATGGAATCATTAGATGAACATCTACCCCTGATTTAGCTGCAATTTTAATGGCATTTACATATGAGTTATCCGGAATGAAATAAGGCGATTGCAAATATACCGACTTCTTAGCGCTCATAATCATTTTTGTATAACCATATTCAATTTGATGCCAGTCACTGGCGGGACCACTTGCAGCAATCTGGATTGGCGCATTACCGAATGATTTATTCTTTTTAGGAAAATATTTTTCATCATATTCAAATTGAGGTCGATGTGCTTGCGAATTCCAGTCTAAAATAAATCGCAACTGCAGTGCATCAACCGCATCCCCTTGTATACGTAAATGCGTATCTCTCCAATACCCTAATTTTCCTAAACCTAGATATTCATCACCAATGTTAAATCCTCCGACATAACCTAGTTGACCATCGATTACGATGATTTTTCTATGATTTCTATTATTCATTCTGAAATTCAATAACGGTAATTTAGAAGCAAAAAATGCTTCAACTTCTCCACCTAACGATTTAAAATGATCAAAATTAGCCATCTTAACTTTCTTTGAACCAACGTCATCATATAAAATTTTCACTTCTAGACCTTGTTTCAATTTCTCTTCTAACGCTTTTAAAATTCTTTGGCCTAAGCCATCTAGAGCGAATGTATAATACTCTAAATGGATGTATTCTTTAGCATTTTTAATATCTTGTAAAACTTGATCATATAAATCATTTCCATCAATAAAATGATCAATTTTATTATTTTCAGTTAAAAAGCCATCTTGATCCATTAACAACATACGTACCAAATCATGGTGCTTTTGAACTTGTTTATTATCTGTACCATAATTACCTTTATCAAAGCTTTCAATTTGCTGCTTTAAAAGCGCATCAAAATCTGTTAACACGTTCCCATTATTTTTATTTAGTTTACGCGCAGAAACCGTTCTTCCAAAAAATAGATAAAGGATAAAACCAATTAATGGTAATACAAAAAGTACAAATAACCACGCCCATGTTGAACTGGCTGTACGTCTATTTCTTTCTAAAAAAATAATAATAAACGCTAGAACCAAATTAATGATAAAGGTAATTGCTAAAATAATGGTAAAAAGTGTTCCTAAATCATTTGAAAATGAAAATTGCATAGTTTATTTCTCCTATAAAGAAAGGCACAAAAACCTTTTGTACCTTTCGTTCCAGATTATTTATTTACAGATAGAGTTAATATTGCATTAAACTCTTCTTCATTATTTGGAAATGTTCTTTCCTCAATTTCTTTTATTGTAATATTTACTAATTTCAAATTTGCAGCTTCTTCAGAGCCTAAAAATTCGTTGATATTTGATTCTAATAATTCTAAAGTCTCAGCTGTAAAAGTTTTAAGTTTAATTTGTTCCATTTAAATCCCCTCTTTTCTCTATTTCCTAAATCATAGAACTTTTAACAGTAAAATTCAATCATTAATATATGTGTTTCGGCACGCAAAGTAATTATGATAAAAAATTAATTAATTTTCATAATGTATTGTTTGATGTATAATATATTTATTCAACTTCGCGATAACGCGATACAAACTTTAACCATTCATAATACATTTTAAATATCGAACTAGTTTTGAAATTGGTTTATCTTATTAAAATGTTGATATTAGTTTTAGGGGGAAATGTAGTGATTTCATTCGAAAATGATTATTTAGAAGGTGCTCATGAAAAAGTATTAAAACGATTAGTAGATACAAATCTTGTACAAGCTTCGGGATATGGCTTTGATCAATTCACAGCTCAGGCAATTGAGAAGATTAAAGATACAATTGACTGTCCAAATGCTACAATTCGTTTTTTAGTAGGTGGAACACAAACCAATCAGGTTGTTATTAATTCAATGTTAGAAAGTTACGAAGGGGTCATTTCAGCAGACACTGGTCATGTTGCTGTGCATGAGGGCGGTGCAATTGAATATAGTGGACATAAAGTAATTACTATACCCTCTAAGGAAGGAAAAGTAAGTGCTTCAGATGTTGAAACTTACATGGAGACATTTAAAAGTGATTTTAAAAAGGACCATATGGTATTCCCAGGAATGGTATATATTTCTCATCCTACAGAATATGGCACTTTATACTCTAAATCAGAATTGGAAGAGTTATGCAAAGTATGTAAGCAATATCAACTTCCATTATTTATGGATGGTGCACGATTAGGGTATGGATTGATGAGTGATCAATCAGATATGACTATTAAAGACATCGCTAAATATTGTGATGTATTTTATATAGGTGGTACGAAGATAGGTGCATTATGCGGAGAAGCAATTGTTTTTACAAAGAATAATGAACCGAAACAATTTACCACTCGAATCAAACATCACGGTGCACTTTTAGCAAAAGGACGGTTAACAGGCATACAATTTTTAGAATTATTTACGGATAATTTATATTTTAATATAAGCAGACATGCTATCGAAATGGCAAATAAGATGAAAGACGGGTTTATAAATAAAGGCTATCGTCTTTACTTTGATTCTCCAACCAATCAACAATTTTTTATTTTAAGTAACGAGAAAATAGCAGAGTTAGAACAAAAAGTTAAATTTGCTGTTTGGGAAAAATACGATGATCAACATCGTGTTGTTAGATTCGCAACCAGTTGGGCGACAACCGAAGAAAATTTAAATAAACTATTAGAATTAATTTAATAATGCTGTTATATGTCATCTGGCAAATCATTTATTAATTAATCAAGATCAGTTGAGTAGTTGTGTTTATTTATATATGAAACTGCTCATTTGTAGCCGTTGATGATATAAAATTACATTATTCCAAAACAAGGTACTACAGATTATTGAGTATCTTGTTTTATTTTATATATTTAAAAATGTTAATTTGTAATGTATTTACTTTAATTTGACGAGATTTGAGAAGTATTATGATGGTTATAGTTATTTTATGAAAGTGATGTATTAACAATCGAATTACTAAGTATATATTTGTAAGAATATCTATGTTTAGTTTAAATGAAATGCACTATTTAAGTTTTTAATATGGAGATGTTTGTGACTTTTCGATGATTAAGATTTTTATAGGTGTGCATCTTTACAAATAAACTTTGTGTTTAAAATTGAGCTTAGGAAATCGATAGGTTTAGATGAGGATATTGTTGAAGGTAAGTGTCTTGTATCCTTAGTTGTTAAAAAAGCACAAAAAATAGCACCACTTTCTCTTTATCTGTCTAGAAAGGATGCTATTGATATTTAGACTTTGATTGATTAATCTCTTTTTCTAATTCTTCTTTCTTCGATAATTCTTCCATATGC
This sequence comes from Staphylococcus sp. HMSC062H10, assembly GCF_001836945.1. Taxonomy (NCBI): domain Bacteria; kingdom Bacillati; phylum Bacillota; class Bacilli; order Caryophanales; family Staphylococcaceae; genus Staphylococcus; species Staphylococcus sp. HMSC062H10. The sequence goes on along the minus strand of NZ_KV830972.1, from coordinate 254,444 downwards.
TTAAAAAAATCTTCTATAGAAATGTAACCATCTAAATGTTGAATTGACATAATGTATTACTCCTATTTGTACTTCGTTTTATATTTCTTTTATTATAAAGTTACTTTAGAATATTATCAACTATCGCTTCATTATTTCTTATAGTTATAGATTGTTTTATATCTTTCATTATTTTATAAACTTGAGACTGATTATATAATGGAGTTTTACTTATATATTTTACTACAGTATAGTTAGTAACAATAGTCAATGTTCGGATAGATTTATTTTCAATAAACATCTCTAAGTCATTCAATGAAAATCCTGACTGTCCAGGATGGTTATGTAACATAACAATTGAATTCGGTTTACTGTCAAGTAACAATTCGGTTGCTTTTTCCCCTGGCACAAAAGATACATTATCTTGATCGCCATATACTTTTATAACTTTACCATCTTTTAATAAATAACCTACTTCATTGCTATTATTGTTTTCTTTGGCATCTTTATTACGTTCATCTGATTTTTTGCGTTCTCTAGCTATACGCTCTTTAATCAATTGTGATACTTCCTCTTGAGAAAATGTTTTCTCATTCCGTTGTGATTGTTCATCACTGTTGTCTAGTTGCTCTTCGTTCTGAGTTACATCGGTAATATTACTTTCATTTTTTTCCATGAGATATACCTCCGTTTATAGTCTGTCGACTGATATTCCATACTTGCTTTTAAAATGTCATCAGCACGTTTTGGACAATAAAAAATAACCTTCACATTGGAAGGTTAAAAAAATGTATAAAAATAGCACCACTTTCTCTTTATCTGTGTAGAAAGGATGCTATTTTTCTAATTTTTGTTCTTTATTCTTATTTTCTAATTCTATTGCTTTCTTGTATTCTTTATCCAATAATTCTTGTGACTGTTTATTAGTTATTTCACCATCTAACTGTGCAAAATACATTTTAATCACCTAACTTTATATATTATGTTACCACTATTATATAATCTCTTTAGAATCATATCAATATCCTTATGATTGAATTTTTTATATTCTTATTTTTATTATATTTTTTAATACAATCAATACAAGTTGATTTGCAATATTCTTTTGTCTTAGTTAAGTACTTTGTTTGACCTTTATTTGTAACAATTGTCAGTGTTTTAATAGAATTATTAAATATAAATAAATACAAGTCTGTAAGAGAAAAACTAGACTGCCCAGGATGATTATGTAACATAATAATTGTATTAGGTTTACTGTTAAATAACAATTCTGTTGCTTTTTCCCCTGGTGCAAAAGATACACTATCTTGATCACCATATACTTTTGTAACTTTACCATCTTTTAATAAATAAGCTACTTCATTGCTATCATTGTTTTCTTTGGCATCTTTAAGCAAGGCTTTATGTTGTTCTTGTATAAATTGATTTTCTTCTTTGGTATGTGTTGGAATATCAACATATCTGACTTTATCAATTGCTTGATCAGTAATATATATTTTCTTTCCTAATACTTTAGCTTGTTGTAATTCATCTTTGGTTGTGTCATCTTCTACTTGATATTTACCTTCACGCTCTTTAAAGAACTTGTCTCGCCAATTGCCGACATGTGGCACTGTGGTACTTCTACACCAAGGATGCATAGGTGGCGCATTCACACCTGGTATCATATCTTTAACTTTAAATATTTTTCCGTTAAGTGAATGACATAATTTAGATGTTTTACTATCTATTTTTGCAACATATTTATATTCGCCATCTTCGCCTAAATCTTTAAGATAAGCTATCTTTTGTGATTCTGTTTGTACACGTGCTGATTCGGTTACTAACAATCTACTGGCGTTATAAGAAGTAGAATTGGTTTGCTTTTTAAACTCAGAAACAAATTCATTAGGATGTCGACCTCGAATAACGACATGACTTGTTACCCTCTCAACTTCCTTTTGAACAAGTTCCATATCATTCCATAATCTAGTAGACCATTTAGCACCTTTGAAATTACTATTAACAACTGCTTTCACTTCAGTGTCATCAATTTGAACATGTTCACCTAGAATATGTGCTTGTCTCTTTACTTCTCTATTAACTGCGTCACTTAACTTATCCTCAATTTTATTTTGAAGGTTTAAACTAGTATCTTTCACAATCAAATCTAGCTGCTGCTTTAACAGTTTTTCTCTAGAGATTTTCATCGTTAAGTTGTATTGTTTGAGCGATTGATTCGCCTCTTCACTGAAATCTTTACGCTCAACAAATTGTTTCGCTTTGTTACTAAATGCTAGTACATCAAATGAATCAGCCATTTTCTTAACTTCTTGAATATTCAGTCCAGTATCTTTGGCATATTTTGCATAAAAGGCTAATAATTCTTTTGTAATTTCAGCGTACATCAATAGAATGATACGTTCAATTTCAATTATTGCTTGTGCATCAACTAAAGATTCAGCGTCCATGACGTTTTTAGCACGTTCTAGCCAATATTTTAAATTATCTGACATTTATATCAGTCATTTCATTTTCGTGGCTAAATGGTGCCTTAAATGATGAATTATCACTAATTTTTTTTACCTTATTCTGTTCATCTTCCATTTTCTTGATTTCTTCAAATGGATTATCAATAATTGGTAGCAATTTCAATCTGGTTTGTTCAGATACTCCACCATTTAATGAATTAAAAGCTTCAATTGATTCATTTAAAGACTTAGGTAAATTAGGAGTAAAAGTAATATCAATGGTTGAATAATCATACTTATGTACACCAGTTAAATTAAGAATATGGAATAATAGTTTATAACGTTTCATTAAACCTTTTTAAACAGACGTTCTTTAATAGCTCTCACTTGCTCTAAACCAAACAATTTATATTTCATTGATTCACCAGATTGAACTCCACTGAAATTCTCATCACTTAAATCAGGCGTATTCGTATATTTGTGAATATCTTTTTGTAATCTAGTTTTATATGCTTCTGAGCCATTAACATCATATTGTTTATAAATGTACTTAACATCTGCATTACCTTCTGAACCATTGACATTGATACTTGGTTTGACATGAACCATATTAGCTTGTCGAAACTTCTTAGCTTCATCACCATCTATTTCAATATTTCCAACGATAGCTAACATGGCATCATTTAAATCGGTCATATAATTAGCAGTATCTGATTGTGCTTGATCATACAAATCAATTAAAGAAATGACATTTTCAAAGTCACCTTGTTTAAATTGATCGTTTAAATATTCAATGATTGGCACATCATTATAGTAATGAGGTATTTCATCGATAGAATTGAAAGAACCGCCTCTTACTTCGATGTAATAAATTTTATTTGTTGTATATATTTCAATTTTCTGTATTGGTGTATTGTCAAAATCTTTAACATTAAAGTATCTAACACCTGCTATCATATTTTTATCTAGTGAAGTGTCATATACAACAAATGTACTTTTACTATCTAATAATTTGAATGTATCTTTATCATCAGTATCTCTATAAACAATTTCATACGCTCGACCATAAATAGATAGATTTAAAGCTAAATCACTATTTGTAGCATCTGCATCATTGATTTTATTAAGGTCAACTAATTTTTCATTTGTGATTTCGTCTTTATGTGTAATTGTTATAGGATTACCAGTTAAATAACCGACTATAAAGCGTGTGACATACTTAGCATAATTATGTACTGCTCTATGGTCAGCTTTATCACTATAATCATTTATTCTTCGGTTATCAGTTAAAATATCTGTATTCCTATTCAAATAATAATCTTCTAACATTTCTAATCTTGGTACTTGTTCAGTTTTATGCTTACTTATCAAACTAAGTAATACTTCTTCTTTTAATAACTGTTCTACATTACTGATTAAAAAATCATTATTTGCTGTTTTAGAGAACTTTGTGTTGTTAATTTCTTGGGTGTAAATCGTCATCAGTTCACTTCCTTAGAACATGTTTCTAATCCTTGTTAAATCATCTATTTTATTTTCAGTTTTCTTATCTTTAAAAATTAAATTACATACAGAATAGCGAATCGCATCTATGCAATGATTATATGTATCTACAGGTTCGTTATAGTATTCGCCGGTATTTTTATCTTTTTTCCATGTATAGTTATCTAATTCTTCAATAGTTTTAAAACATCGTTCATCAACTATAATTTCAAATTGACTAATAAATTGAATTCCGGCCATAATGCTATCTTTACCTTTGATTGCAGGTTTAATTCTTCCTATACCATGCTTTCTAATCTCAGCTATACTTTTTTGTTCAGCTGAATCAGCACTTATCACTTCTTTACTAAATCCTAAATTTTTAATAAGTTTAGCTATTTCATCGTTCAACATTCCTTTTTTCACATATTCTGAAATAATATAGAGCTTCTTATTTTCAATATCAATTTTCAAATGTATCAATGCACTAGGATCATTAATGTACCCAAAATCTAAACCAAAATAAGATGGTAAGTGCCTAATTTTATCAGTATTAATGATTCGTTTTTCATATTTTGGAAAAACTAACTTATCTAATGTAGCGAACTCTCCTAACGTATATATTTTGTAATAGGCTGGATTTCTGTTCGCTAATTCTTCTAGATTATTCTTAGTCATTTTGTCCAAAAATTTATTATCCTTATAACTTGATTGCCTAATCAAGACCCCCTCCATTTGCACACCATTTGCAAAAAAGTATTTATAAACCCAATTTAATTTAGAAACAGGGTTAAACATCAAAAATATTTGTTTACTCTCATGTTTACGTTCCCTTAAACGTAATGTTAATTGTGTATAATCATCTAATGTAAATTCAGATGCTTCTTCCATCACAATATCTGAAACAGCTTTAATGGACTTTATTTTCTCAGGATTATCTAAACCTTTAAATAAAAAAGTAGCGCCATTTGGTAGTACTACTTTATTGTCGGTTTTATTCCATTTGCATAAGTCCCATATTTTGAAGGAAATCAAACAACTTCTCACATCTTCAAATAAGCTATCAGTAATAGTTGCTTGTACTTTTCTAAGCCATAATACTTTCCTAGGATATTTCCATTTTTTTAATGCTTTTAATACTACTTTTTGTACAACTCCATGTGACTTACCACTGGATCCACCACCATAATGAACTTCAGTAAAATGTGAGTAATCATTGATAATTTCAAATATATTTTTATTAAATACCTTATTTGGTTCCTTAATATTAATCTTAATCGTCGTCAACGTAGTCACCTATGTTTATTTCGATATTGCGATTTGTAATTTCTTGTTCAACCTTATCTCTATATTTATGGGGTAATCTATTTTTGAGAGCAAATATTAGTGATGTAGGATTAGCATGTTCATATTTCTTGATTTTTACTACTTCGCCTTTATTAGTAACTGTTTCTTCTTCGTAATAATAGCCAACCGCTCTTTTATGAAGTGCATTCTCTAATTCATAATCTGATACCTCTTTGCCCTTTTTTATGGCGTCTAGAAAGTCTGGTATATTCTTTTTCCATTTAATTAAAGTATGTTTGGAAACACCTAAATTTCTAGCAATTTGCTCATCTGTTAAACCATCGCGCTTCCAACCTTCTACTAAACCTAATTTATTTACTATATCCAACTTTTCATAAAGTTCTATTCTAGCCAACTATTATCACACACCATTACGCTAATTGCTTTAAAATTAAATTTAAAAAGCCTATCTAAGACATAGCTCAGATAGGCAATAAAATTGGAGGAGACCAAAACAAAGATTAATTAATCTTCTACATATGTATCAAACATAAGACAAAAAATCACTATATAAATAAATTTGTTTCAAGTTCATTTTTTATTTTAATTTCAGCTCTTTTAATATAGTTTTGCACACTACCTATTTTCAAATTTAATAAACAAGCAGATTCTTTATAAGTAAGCCCCTCACATTTGACCATAATAAAACACTCTAGTTCTTTAGGTGTTAACTTCATCAGTGCGTAGCTCACTTTATTATTAACATCATTAATTATATCTTTGTATTCAATATCTGAATTCTTTTTATACATTGATTCACTAAAAGCCTTATTGATCACATCATTATCTACTAAATAGCATTGACTTCTATCTATTGCGTTATAATTGCCTGGTTCGTGTCCACATGTTAACCATTCAATTGTATAATCAATGTCTTTTAATATATCTTTGTAAATACTTAATTTATCCTCTTCATCTACTTTATATTCAAGTGATTTTATTTTATTGAGTACGCAAAGTCTCGTTTTCCTATATTCAATTAGCAAGTCTTTCATGATGTATCTCCTCGATGTAAGCATTAATAAAAAGTCTAATGGCTAATTACGTTTTAAATAAATATCGAGTTCTATTAATTCGATAAATATAATTATTAAAAATATTGTTAATATATACTCGATAAAATTAAATCCAAATCCTAATGTGATTGCGAGACTTAAACAAACAGTAAATAATAGAATTGCAATCATTCTGATATATTTATTAACGATATATTTGCATGTATAAAATAAAATTATTGTCAAAATCATAAATGTTAAGTTCAATAAAATCATTCATGATAACCTCTTTCCTCTTCTAATCTTTACATTCTCTCTATTTAACGCGCAGTTCAAACTATCCATGAGCATAACGTTATCTCCCATTGTTAATGTTTTTCTACCGGATTTACGTATAATGCCCTCACCTATAATGACAATGCCTACATTTTCTTGTTTTAGAATTGAACTCAAATCTGTGTATTTTACTTCTTCATATAGGTTTCTCGGTAAAACTAAATAATTATAATGACCTACAAAAGACAATTTAGCTGAACTCTTTAAATCTGCTTTTGATACTTTAATTTCGTATGCTCTAAAAATATTTTTAGTATCATAGGTTAAAAAGTCCACGATTTCATGCCCATGTGTGAGAGGCTTTCGCCCAATGACTACCTCATGACATCCACACACTCCCATTTTGTCTATGATCAGTGAATCATATAAATACTGTTCCGCTTCTAAGGTTGCTATTGATTTCACTTTTGCAACACCTCATTAAATCTTTGATTGCTCTTAGCTCTAGTTATGTATGTATGTTTACGTCCTGTTGAAGCTTTGAATGTTGTGACTAAGTATTGTGCCACTTACTCGACACCTCTTTCACTTGCACGTTACTTGCATTTCACTTAAATTCTGCTTATATTTCGGGGTTATATCACTTGCACGTTACTTGCAAACTCTATTGACTTCATTTTTGCAACACCTCATCAAATATTAGTAGCATTTTAATCGCATTTTAAATCTGAGTCTTTTACGAATTTACCATCAATCATTTTGCCTTTCCTGTTTTTGATTTCATCATAGGCAAGTGCTAAACATGTTCTTAAATCGGAACTATTTTTATATGCCGTTTCTTTAAGTAAATAGGTAATGTTTGTAATCAAAGTTTGAATTTCACTAAACAAATTGCCATTATTATTATCAGACATAAAATCTTCTAGTTTTTCACCTAAGTAAAATAGTGATTTAATATAATTTAAAGTATTAACCTCACCTTCACCGAAATCAGATAGGCTTAACGCTAATTTAATATTGCCTTTAATTTGTTGCATCATGATTATTAATACAACAAACATGTCACCTATACTATCTTTAATTAATTGCATATCTTGTTTATTTAATCCTCGTACTAGTTCTCCATGTTCTTCGATCAACTTATCAAACTGCTTTAAGGGACTTGCATGATTTATATTACGGTCAACACTCCATTGTTCTACTTTTCCAATTAATTCATCAATAGTTAATGAATTAGTCATTATTAAGCAACTCCTTAAATTTTTCTTCACTAATTTCAACATCTACTAAATTACATGTTTTAAACCATTCACTCGGTCTGTAATTTTGAATTGCATCTTCTCCGTAACGTTCCTTTAAGATATCACTCAAATTTTTTTCTTCCCTCAAAAAGATTTCTTTAGCTATCTTTTTATCCGGTTTACTTCCGTCTTTATTTGCAAATAGTATTGCCTCATCTAAAGCTTGGCACCACCCATCAAATTCACCAATGTATACGCCTGATTCGTCTTTATGTTCAAATGCTAATGCTGGATATGTTTTCATTATTCCTATTCCTCCTCTACATTAATTTCATATTCATCACAATCAAATGGTACTTCCATTCTCGCAATATCATGCGCCTCATTTTCTGCTTCGTCTAAACTTTCAGCCTCGATAGTCTCTTCAATCATGCCAGTGTATGTGATTTGAATATTAAATTTTTTCATCTTCCTGTTCCTCCTTAAAACAAACTGAGTTGTTTTGCCTTTTCGAAATACAATTCGTTACTTTCAATGTAGTTAGCAAATTCTAATTTATTATTGAATGTCTTTTTCACGCCTTTAAACATCGTTTTGTGATGCCCGTGAATAAGATATATGTCATTCACTACATGAACATGAGCAACTTTTCTATCTGCTTGGTATAAATATTGTTTGCTGTCGAAAAATTGTTTAATCAGACTTTTATTTTTTCTAAGCGTATATTGTCGATTTGCTGATGCATCGCCACAAATATTATTTAGTCTTAACACCTAATCACCCCAATGAGCATTTAATTTTTTTAAAAATTCAGCCCTGTCTTTTTCAAATTCTTCATCAACTTGGACAGCTGTATTTTGATTTTGATTGGTTAACCAACTTGGCGTTTTTTCTTTAGACTTATAATTTTGTTTTTGCTTATTCTGCATTTTTTTCGTGGCTTTATATTGAGCTTCATAAGCTTTAATTTGATCGTAGTTGCTTAAATTCATTTGTAACCAAGAATTTAAAATACTTTTAGCGTAACCCCAATTAACTTTATTTCTGTCTTTAGCTATCTTCAGTGCAGCAATCAAAATTTCATCCGAATCTTGACAAAAAGCATCTAGATAATAATTTATGTCTTCAAGAATATACTGAGTGATAAATCCAAATCCATTTTCTTGAAAGAAGTCGAAGACTTTATAATTCTTCTTCTCCTTCTTCATATTCTTCACATTCTTATCATTCTTTATATTCTTTAATTCTTTAGTCTTGTTCAGTGTTCTGTTCAGTCTATTGTCTTTCTTTTGTTCACTCTGTTGTTCATTCTTTTGTTCACACTGTTGTTCACTTAGTTGTTCAGTCTGTTGTTCACTTAGTTGTTCAGTCTGTTGTTTTTTATAATCATCATTATCTTGATAAATACCGTAGTTATGCACTATTATAGTTGTTCCGTTTTTTGTCTTTTTAGTGGTTATCATGGTGTCTTTTTCTAACGCATTCAAATAATTTCTAACTGTGTTTCTAGATACGTTCCATCGTTCAGATAATTTTAATTCTGATGTATGAAAAGAACCACGCTTTAAAACAACTAATTTCCCACCTAACATTACCTTTTTATCTGAATGATTGGTTAATAGTAATAAATCCATCCACCATTTTAGTCTCTTAGAATCTGTCCAAATCCAATGGTCTATAATTTTACGATGTATTTTTATCCAGCCAGCCATTTAAATCACCTCATTAGAACGGTAAATCATCGTCATTAATTTCTATAGGTGCATTAACGAATGGATTGGATTGCTGGCTCATTGGCGTCTGTTTCCCATTTACTTGCTGTTCTATTTGTTTCATCTCATCAGTTTTAGGTTCTGGTTTATTAACTACTTCATCGCCCTTATTCCAAACTTTTACATATGAAAGTCTTACAAAGTATTTACCTTGTTCCTCGTTAAACTTATTTTTCAACACTATAGTTCCGATTTTGTTAATTAATTGATTAGTGTCAAAAGTTAAATCAGGTAAGTTCAATTTAATTCCTAATCTACTAAGTAACTCGATATATTGTTTTTCTTGAAAATCTTGTTGGAATGGTGGGACAAATTGGTTGTGTTTGTATTGTTTACCTTCGTTGTTTTCAAAAATAATTGTGAAGTATCTGTTTTCTCTGTCGTTAAACTCGACATTTGCAACTTTAACTGTGAATTCTCCAGCTCCTAAAAACTCCCCGCCTTTCATGAATACCTCTTGATTAGTTTCTTGAATGTATAGTGCTCTACCTCTAATTTTCATGATTTTTTACCGCCTTTAGTTAATTTCTAGTTTCCATTTCTGATTGCTTGAACTACATCATTAATACTAGGATTAACGAATTTTTTACTTGAAATTGTTATATTGCTAGCATGTCTTATCTTAGTCTCAAATAAATCTGATGGTTCTGCGTTAAGTACATATTGATAGGATTTTTCGCCGTCTTGTTCATTCTCTTCAATTGTCATTCTTGCTAACACGTCAGATTGGCTAATAATTGCTTTTCTAATTTGATCTTGTGCCTCTATCGTGATTGTTGGATTGATAGTGCTACCCTCATCATCTTTATCCTTATTGATGCCCTCATGCCCGCTTATAGCAAGATGAAATTGGTACTGTTCTTGTAATTTAGAAATATATCGATAAATACTTACAATTCGCGAAGCACACTCGCCCCAATCATTAAATGTCGGTTTTTTAATCTTACCTTTCATGACATTCTCAATCGTAATATCTCTCAACTTCTGAATAGTCTCTATTACTACAACATCGATTTGTTTGCCATTTTCCCTAAGCTGTTCTATAACTTTTGGTAACAATTGAATTACTGTCCTAAAATGCTCATAGTTTTTGATTTGTACAACTGCACCATCCTCAGTTACCGTTGTCCCATCTTCGTTTATATCTAGTACTAAAGCATTATTATCTTTGGTTAAAAATGTAGTTTTACCAGTCCCGAATCTTCCGTAAATAGCGAATTTATAAAACTTATTAGCATTTTGTTTGCTGATATCTTTCACACCTAGTTGCCTTAAAATATCGACGTCTTGAATAGTTTTTTCAGCCATCTATTCTCCCACCTTAACTGTGTAAGATGTTGGTTTTTCGATAATTCTAACGCCCTCTAAAATCTCGCCATTCACATCAATCAACGTGCCATTTTCAGTTACATTGAAATCTTTCTTAATCTCTGATTGACTAAGTTTTTTTGTCAATTTTACATAGTCATTCAGTCCACGTTGTTCAAGCTGTTCAATAACTTTGTTTTCGTTACTAACTTGTATCACTTTTGCCCCTTTTCGAGAGGTTACTTTGCCATATGGCGTATTTAACTTAAATTTTTTATCTTTCTCTTTTTCAATTCTGAAATACTCAATCACAAGACTTTGAAGGTATTCCTTATTACTTTGTAATTTCTCAATTTCTTTATCGCGCCATAAATTTATACGTTCGATTTCACTGTTTGCCAGTTCCTTAACTTCATTCTCTTTTGTTGTAATTGCGTCTAACTTTTTAAAAACCCAGTTAGCGCTATTTAAATCTGTGACTTGAAACCGGTCATCTTGTTCAAATGTTTCTAGTTCTCGTGCTTGTAATTCATTCATAAAACTAAACACCTTTCTTAACTAATATCTGCCCACGCATTACCGATATAATATAGTTCTTCATCCGTTCATGTGACTCTGGATATACTTCTAATATCTGTAACAACTTATTATTTGTTTTATAACTATCGTGATAATGTAAAAAATTAATAATAATCTGTGAGGTTGATGTCTGTTCGATTTCCAACAAGCAGTTTTCATTTGTTTTCTTAAACTCATCAAATAATTGTTGATATAGAACAAACATCTTTTCATTAGCATCATTCTTCATTGTTGTCATCATCCTTGTCGTCATCTATACCTAAAAATTTTTTTAATTTATACATTTCGATAACATTTGCGATATCGTGGTAATCATTTTCGTTATTCAATAAATTAGCAAGACCTGCAATATCCCCAAGCGCACAATGTGACGATGATGTAGTATGTCCATTACTAACCCCTACAGTTGAAAAAAGTAAAACGTCAAATTCAGTTTCTTTATTGATTTCATTCACTAATTCAAACAATTCTCCATTCTTTTTAGCCAATAAATCTCTTAATTCTTGTCTGCTCATGTTTTTAAATTCATTTTTCATTGTTGTCTTCCCCCAATATTGATATAATTTATTTGTTAATTGTTTTTTAATTTCTGATTGCTAATTGCCGTTAGCAATCAGTTTTTTTATTCTCTAAAAAAATACTCATCATAGAAAATGAATATTGCAATGCCAGTACTTGCAGCAATTACCCATGCTGTTGTGAAGTACAAAAATGGCATTAAACAAATTGCTAAAATTGTTATACACATTACTGCTATGATGTAACTTTTATATGTGTTAGACATTCGCATCCTCCCTCAGTCGTCGATTATGTGTTTTTAAAATTCTTTTTAAATCCTTAATTTGTATAACTTTCTCGTTCTCTAGTTTTATTTTCAGTTGATCATTTAGAATTTTTTTCATACAATCAGCTCGTTCTGTTTCGTTTTTGAATAATTGACTATTACTCATGTGGTTAATGTCCTCCAATTCGATTGATTAACGTTTGATAAGCATCTAATACTTGCGGATAAAGGTATAACACTCTAGTGCCTACTCGTCTTGTCACTGCTACAATTTCAGGTTCATAGACTATCTTCTGTATTAGCGTTGCTTTACTTAAACCTGTAATCTCCACTAAATCTTTAATATCTACAGTTGCAACTTGCCTCTTGTATGTACTTAAGATTTCATCAACTTTCTTTTGTACTAATCCGTTTAAATAATCATTATTTATTTCAATACATATATTTTTCATTGTTGACCTCCAGTGATTCGAAAGCTATTGTACAGTTTTCCGAACTTTTACTTTAAAAAATATTGCCCTACTTTGTTGGGCGGAATATCTAATAGTTCACAAATCCTTTTTATTTCCCATTGTGTAAATAAATTTTTACCTTTCAACTTGTGATTTATCGATGTTCTTGAAATAGGTATAGCATTAGCTAATGAATTTTGACTGTATCTATATTCATTCATTCTGTCCATTAGTAAGTTGTAATCAAATGTACTTTTCATAATATCACCTCCCTCATGTTCGGTTTTCTGTACAAACTTATTAAATCATTGTTGTTAAAATAAGTCAACTAGTTTTAATACTTTTTTTAACATAATTTGTTAAAAATTGTTGTAAATATTAGCAAAAAGTACTAATATAAATATGGGAGGTGTTCAGAAAAGTGAACAGTTTCAAAGAAAGATTACGTGAAGCTATAATTGCCAAGAATATGTCACAATCAGAACTTTCAAGATTAACAGGTATTGGAAGAAATTCAATAAGTGATTATCTTAAGGGCAAGTATGAAGCCAAACAAGATAAAATTTACATTATTGCCAAAGTTCTAAATGTTAGTGAAGCTTGGCTATTAGGTTATGATGTTTCATCTGAACGTCCTACTGATGAGGAACGTCATTTAAATCAAAATGAACAAATCATCGCAGCACATATAAAAGATGATGTCACAGATGAAGAGATGAAAGAAATTGTGAACTTCATCGAATATATTAAAAGTAAAAGAAATACAAATTCAAATAGCGATAAATAAAGAAAGACGCTCATTTTACTAATCATTGTATTAGTATTACTACGTCTTTCTTTTTTTATATATCAAATTATGCATAATTAAACTTCTGTTAATTGGAGATGATAACAACCGAAATATAAATCAAAATTTAATAAAGGAGTGAAATTATGCATCAATACAAGGAGTTGATGGATGATATAAAGATTAAATATATTGAGATGCCGGATAAATTAGAATGTCTGATTATAGGTAATGATTTATATATTAATAAGAATTTATCATCATCTACATCACCGAGTGAAATTAAAGAACCCATGTCTTTGTATCACTGTCATTGTCATGATTTTGAATTATTAATCCCCTTAAATCAAATTAAACAAGCGATATATCTACATGACTGCAAAACTATACCTCAGTTAAGCGCTTATTTTAAAGTGCCTGTAACAGACATCTTACTAACAATATACTTCTATAAAGTTAAGTACTCAGATTTACATTTTCTCAATATGTTCAAAACCGATGTGTTAAGTATTCATCAAGAAATTATTTAGGAGGCGTTTAAATGCAACAAGAATCAACATCATGGTACAAACAAGAGTGGTGTATTGTTTTATCACTTTTATTCCTATTTCCTTTAGGCTTATTTTTAATGTGGAAATTCAGCAAATGGCCGTCTTTAGTTAGGACAATTATTACTGTAGTTATAGTGGTTATTGCTTTAGCTAGTATAACTTATATTGGACAAGTTCAGATGATTAAACCTTATGTAGCGAATTTAGATTCAAGTAGTGAAAGCGATAAATCTGACAGTATCACTGATAAAGATGAAGAGAATCACGAAAAAGCAAAAGAACAAACAAATGGTAATTATCAAGAATGGTTTGACACGATTACAAAAGGAACATCTGATAGTTCAACTACAAGCTCTAGTTCTAGCATAGATGACAGTATAACACGTGACCAAAAAGCAGCTTTAAAAAAAGCTGAGTTTTATTCAGAATACTTACATTCATCAAAGAAAAACATATATCATCAATTAACATCAGAATACGGAAACAAATTTTCTAAAGATGATGCGCAATACGCAATAGATCATTTAAAAGCTGACTATAATAAAAACGCATTAGAAAGTGCTAAATCATATGCCAAAAGTTTGAATATGTCTACTAGAGAAATTTATGATCAATTAATTTCAGAATACGGAGGACGATTTACACCTTCAGAAGCACAATACGCAATCGACCACTTAGACAAATAATTTAATTGGGCAGAATTCCTGCCCTTTCATTTATTTTAGGGAGGTAAACAATATGGCATCTATAAGAAAACGAGGTAATAAATATCAAGCTAGAGTTAATTATTATGATTTATATACACACGAGCGAAAACCAATAACTAAAACATTCAATACTAAATCAGAGGCTAGGAAATGGGCTGCTAGTGTAGAAGCAGACACAGAAAACTTTGTATTACTTGATAATAATATTACACTAGAAGCATGGATTGAACTTTATTTAGCTACTTTTAGATTAAACAATATTGCATATAGCACATATCAGAATGAAATATATACAAAAAGAAGGATAATAAAGTTTTTTAAAAACGTTTATATTAAAGATATAACACCGATAATGTATCAACAATTTCTAAATTGGATGAAATCAGAAAATTATTCTAGAAGTACAGCAAAACAAACACGCCAATTGCTAAATAACGTTATAGAAAAAGCTGTTTTACAAGGCGCATTATCTAATAATCCATGTCTAATTTGTAATATTCCTGATTACAAACCGCCAAAGTCAATAGAATGGTTAGAAGCTCATGAAGTTAAAGAATTTTTACAATTAATTAAAAAGAGAAACATATATCAATATTTCGTTTGTTATACAGCGATAGAGCTTGGTTGTAGAGTTGGAGAAGCCTTGGCTTTACGTATTTCTGATTTTGATTTAAAAAATCAAACTGTGCACATATATAAATCATATGACCAAAAAAGAGCTAAAGCGAAATTGCTCTAGCCCTTGATATTACTGATTTCCCATCAATTGTTTAGCGTATTAATATTGCTTCATGTACTGATCTCTTTCCCATTCAGATACTTGAGTTCTGTAGTAATCCCATTCTATTGATTTAGAATTAATAAATTGATTATAGATATGATTTCCTAATGCTTTTTTAATAACTTCATTTTCACGCATTGCTTTTAATGCTGTGTAAATTGTTGAAGGTAAGTCTTGAATGCCTACTGCTTCACGTTCTTCACGATTCATTTCGTAAATATTTTGGTTAACTGGCTCTGGAACTTTTAATTTATTTTTAATACCATCTAGTCCAGCTTCTAAGATTGCAGCTAACGCCATGTATGGGTTTGCAGCTGGATCTACTGAACGTACTTCAATACGAGTTGATAATCCTCTTGAAGATGGTACACGGATTAATGGTGAACGGTTTTTACCGCTCCATGCAATATAACATGGTGCTTCATAACCAGGAACTAAACGTTTATATGAGTTTACTAATGGGTTACATACCGCTGTAAATCCACGTGCATTTTTAAGTACACCAGCTGTGAATTGGTAAGCTGTTTCTGTTAAGCCCATTTCAGTATTCGGATCAAAGAATGCATTTTCTTTACCTTTGAATAATGAAACATTAAAGTGCATACCGCTACCGTTCACACCAAATAATGGTTTAGGCATGAATGTTGCATGTAAATTATGCTTACGCGCAATTGTTTTAACAACCAATTTAAATGTTTGGATGTTATCACATGCTGTAACTGCATCCGCATATTTAAAGTCGATTTCATGTTGACCCGGTGCAACTTCATGGTGACTTGCTTCAATATCGAAGCCCATATCCTCTAATTCTAGAACAATATCACGACGGCAATTTTCACCTAAATCAGTTGGAGCTAAGTCGAAATATCCACCATCATCGTTAAGTTCTAAAGTTGGTTCCCCTTTTTCATCCAACTTAAACAAGAAGAATTCTGGTTCAGGCCCTAGGTTAAAGTCTGTAAAGCCTAAATCTTCCATTTCTTTTAATACACGTTTTAAGTTTGCACGAGGATCCCCTTCAAATGGTGTACCATCTGTTTTATAAACATCACAAATTAAACGTGCAACTTTACCTTGTCCAGCAGTCCATGGGAAGATTACCCAAGTATCTAAATCTGGATGTAAGTACATATCTGATTCTTCGATACGTACGAAACCTTCGATAGAAGAACCGTCAAACATCATTTCGTTATCAAGTACTTTTTCTAATTGGCTTACAGGCACTTCAACATTTTTAATTGTTCCTAAAATATCAGTGAATTGTAATCTTAAATATCTTACATTTTCCTCTTCTGCAAATTTACGAATGTCGTCTTTAGTGAAAGTACGTTTTGGCATTTTAAAATCCTCCAAATTTTATTTAATAAATCGGGATAAATCACCACGATTTATTGGCAAAGTTTCTCCAATAGGTTTTTGCGTGGCATCTACAATCATCTTTTTTCTTATCTCTTGTTCATCTGTTGTTAAATGCTCTTGTGAGTCATAAATGATTTGTTTAATCCCTTTGATATTAAATCCTTTTTCTAATAATGATTTAATTTCTAGTAATCTTTCCAAATCATTGAGTGAGAACAGACGTTTTTGACCTTCTGTTCTTTCAGGTTTGATGAGTTCATGTGTTTCATAGTAACGTATTTGCCTTGGCGTTAAATCCGTTAACTTACTTACTACACTCATAGAGAAGACAGCCATATTTCGTCTGATTGCATCATTCGATATCATTGTTCCTCTCCTCTACTTTTGAACTTGTTAATAACTTATCATAATTTTTTTAGGATTTCAAAAATATGTCAGGTTTTCTAACATAAAGATTAAAACATTGATATAACTGCGATTTCGACTTCTAAAACGCCATAAAACGACCCACAGTTAAAATATTTTTTCAATTTTTAAAAATAATCTGATAAATCTTCGTAAAAAAATTTCACCCAAAACACATTATCATTTAGGGTGAAATTTAATCTATTATATAAGTCCTTGTTCTTTCAACTGATTAACAGCTCTTGTCACAGCAATTTTAACGTGTTCATATGTTAATCCTCCTTGAACATATGCTTCATAAGGAGGACGAATAGGTCCATCTGTAGATAATTCAATCGATGAACCTTGAATAAACGTACCAGCTGCCATAATAACATCATCTTCGTAACCAGGCATATAACTCGGTTCTGGACTAAAATGTGCATTAATTGGGGATGCGTGTTGAATACTTTGACAAAATGAAATCATTTGTTCTTTCGTTTTAAATTTAACTGTTTGAATTAAATCAGTTCGTTTTTCGTAGTACTTCGGCGTTGTGTTCATATTCATTTTTTCTAAAAATAAACTAGTAAACAATGCACCTTTAAGACTCTGACTGACAACGTGTGGTGCTAAAAAGAAACCTTGATACATTTCAAGCAATGCATTTAATGATGCACCCGCTTCTTTACCAATACCAGGTGCTGTCAATCTATAACCACATCGTTCAATTAAATCTTTTCTACCAGCAATGTATCCACCAATCTTAGCTAAACCACCGCCAGGGTTTTTAATTAATGATCCTGCTATTAAATCGGCACCACATTCTATAGGTTCACGTCTTTCAACAAATTCCCCATAACAGTTATCCACAAATATTAAAATATTAGGATGCACTTCTTTCAACCTAGTAATCACCTGTTCAATTTCATCTAGAGGAATTGAAGGTCTTTGATCATAGCCTTTCGAACGTTGAATCGCTATTACTTTGGTGCGCTCAGAAATCCCATCTAACACATTTTCAATATCGATCTTACCTTCTTTAAGTGCAATATCTTTATATGATACGCCGTGCTCCATTAAACTTTCAATACCATTTCCGTTTACACCAATGACTTCAAGTAAAGTGTCATATGGACTTCCCGTTATATAAATTAATTCATCACCATGTTTTAATAAACTTTGTAATGCAATAGTAATCGCATGCGTACCTGAAATAATTTGTGGGCGAACAATTGCATCTTCTGCTTTAAATGCCTGCGCATATATTTCTTCTAAATGGTCACGTCCAAAATCATCATACCCGTATCCTGTTGATCCTTGTAGATCACTTTCGGTTGCTTTGACATGATGAAATGCATTTAATACTTTTTCTTGGTTAATATATGCAGTTTCTTCAATTTCTTTAAAATATGGTGCTAACGTTGATTCGACGTCAGCTACTATCTTACTTATATCTTTCATTTGAATTTCGTCCTTTTATTATTTTTTAAACCCTTTTATACGATAAACATTTTCAATTTCATCATATTTAAGTTCAGTCACTAATGTATGTTGTTTTAGAAAATATAATCGATCTGCATTATTCGTCGCAATTGCCTCATCATAATAAGTTAATTGCCTTTTGATTTCATCAATAAATAAAGTCTTAACAAGTAATTTATCACCATCATTTTTAGATGAAACAAAAACATTAGGCAAATCACTTGCTGGACGATTTGATGCATGATCACATAAGTCCTTTTTATTAAAAATAACTATTTGAGAAATATGACTCATATCTAATTGTTTGATTAAATCATTAACTGTGTCATACTGCGTACGGTATTCAGGATGGCTACTATCTACGACATGTACTAATAAATCTGCACCTTTAGCCTCTTCTAAAGTTGATTTAAAAGCTGCAATTAGCGTCGTAGGTAGTTTCTGTATAAAACCAACAGTATCTGAAATAATTAAATTAAATCCATCATTTATTTGAATTTGTCGTGTTTTAGGATCTAACGTTGCAAATAATTGATCTTTTTCATACGTCTCTTCATTTGCTAAAACATTAAACCATGATGATTTACCAGCATTTGTATAACCAACTAAAGCTACTTGAAACACCTGATTTTGATTTCTTTTATTTCGATATCTTTCGCGATGTTCTTCTACCGTTCGCAATTGATGTTTAATTTCATTCATACGAGTTCGAATATGTCTACGATCCATCTCTAACTTCGTTTCACCAGGGCCTCTAGTTCCAATACCGCCACCTAAACGAGAAAGACTTTTACCATGGCCTTGGAATCTAGGTAATAAATAATCAAGTTGTGCTAGCTCTACTTGCAATTTACCTTCTTTACTTCTTGCTCTTAATGCAAATATTTCAAGAATCAACTGGGTTCTATCAATGATTTTTACACCTAAAGCTTCATTTAGTGATTTGGATTGAGCAGTCGTTAATTCATCATTTGTGATGACTACATCAATATCTTTGAACTCAATAAATGCTTGAATTTCTTCAATTTTACCTTTACCAACATAATATTTTCGATCTACACGATCTCTGTTTTGAGTAATTTGACCCAACACTTCAAGTTGGCAAGTTTCTGATAATGATGATAATTCTTCCATCGTTGACTCAAAATTAAATTGCTTATCATCTTGAGCATGTACACCGACTAAGACAGCTTTTTCTAGTTTATTTTTAGTATCATGAATTTGTTGCTGAGCCATGTTATACATCTCCTTAATAAAATGCTACTCAAAGTATTCTATCATAGAGTTTTAGTAAAGACTATTACACGATTTTATGGTACATTTTAAGTAAATCGAAAGGATGATTCAATGGAGACAATTTATGATTTTGTAGTAGAAACAAATAAAGGTGTTACTTACAAATTAGATGCATATAAAGGTGACGTTATGCTAATTGTCAATACAGCTAGCGAATGCGGCTTTACTTCACAATTCGAAGGTTTGCAATCATTATACGAGAAATACAAAGATCAAGGGTTTGTAATTCTAGGTTTCCCTTGTAATCAATTTGGTGGCCAAGAACCTGGATCAGGCGAAGAAGCAGCTCAAAACTGTAAATTAAACTATGGTGTTACCTTCCCTATGCATCAAAAAATAGACGTAAAAGGGGAACAACAATTACCTTTATTTAGATATTTGACTGCGGCACAACATGGATTCTTTAATGAGAAAATCAAATGGAATTTCACTAAGTTTTTAGTGGATCGTGAAGGTAACGTTGTTAAACGATTTGCACCTCAAAAAAAACCTGTTCAAATCGAAAGAGAAATAGAAAAGTTATTATAAAATATACTAGCTCATAGCAAATAAAACGCTTCATATAAAGTCGTATCATATAGTGACTCGACCTTTATATGAAGCGTTTTTATTACAAACATTCCTCTATTGTATCTTGTCATTTGAGCATCATTTAATTGATGTCACATATGACTTTATTTCTATATCTATTTATCATACTTCAAACGTTATGTACACGAGTCATTAAATCGTGCCCATATGATTACAACTTATTCTTCACTTTCAGTAGATGCTTGAGCTTCAGTTTCTACTGTATAAGTGCTGATCGCATGTTTGTAAATCAAGTGTTGTTTGCCTTGAGAATTTAAGCTTACGACATACTTGTCGAATTCTTCAATAACACCTTTCATTTGGAAACCGTTTAGAAAGAATACAGTTACTTCAGTTTGGTTTGCTTTAAAATTCTCTAGTGCTTTGTCTTGGATGTTTTCGTTTGCAATCATCTGTCGGACTCCTTTTACTTAATCTGGGTTGTAATCTCATCTAACATCATTTGAAGTGACATATTTTCTTTATTTAACCAATGAACACTCATTTTATTCTTGAACCATGTCATTTGTCGTTTTGCATATTGGCGTGAATGTTGCTTTAAATCATTGACAGCATCTTCATAAATCATTTGTCCGTTAATCACAGGTATTAATTCTTTATATCCAATAGCTTGCATACTTTGGCAAGATTCATAGCCTTGTTCAACAAGTTGTTGCACTTCTCTAAATAATCCGTGATCCAACATAATATCAACACGTTTATTTATTCTTGAATATAATGTTTTACGCGACATTTCAACCCCTATTAATAATGTATCATAATTTTCAGTAAATTGTTGCACTTTCTTACGATTACTTAAAAGTTTTTTTGTTTTAAAATAGTATTCGATAGCGCGCAATACTCTCTGTCGATTGTTTGGATGAATATTTTTGGCAGAAGCTTCGTCAAATTGAGCTAAATATTCGTGTAGTTGCTGATTATCTAAATGTTCTAATGCAGATAACTTTTGTTTAACTACGGATAATTGTGCAGGTGTAACTGTTTCATCTTCTAATTCATAATTATATATTAATGATTGAATATATAAGCCTGTTCCACCTGCTATGATTGGAACTTTACCTCTATTCGTTATATCAGTAATTAAATCTTCTGCTAATCGCTTGAATTCATATGCTGAAAATGTATCATCAGGATTCAAGATATCAATTAAATGATGTGGAATACCATCCATTTCTTCAGGTGTTACTTTTGCAGTTCCAATATTCATATGTTTGTAGACTTGCATAGAGTCACCGCTTATGATTTCACCATTGATACGCTTCGCGAGTTCGATGCTAAGCTCTGTTTTACCTGAAGCAGTTGGCCCCACAATTACTACAATAAAAGGCTTATTTTTATTCATATTTAATTCCACTTTCTTTATTTTTTATAAAATTGATTCAACCATTTAAACAAGTCTTCCCAAATTTTGTCATGATCTTTTTCAAATAACACTTCATGACGTTTATGATGATAAAGATTAACTTTAACATTTTTAATGCCGGCTTTTCTATATATATTCGCCAATTTTAAAATCCTTTTACCATAATCACCTAAAGGATCGTCATATCCTGAAACTAATAATATAGGCATGGCATGATTTAACACTTTTATATTTTTTAATTGTGATGTATGTAGCATATAATAGGCTGTTTGATATAATAATTGATTTGACACATTAAATCCACTATATGGATCTTTAATAAAGTTGTCTACTTCAGTTGGATTACTAGAAATCCAATCACTTTGTGTACGTAATGGACGTATTTTTTTATTAAAACTATTTGATACTAACTGGTTAACCCATTCAACCCGTTTCTCAGAACCATAAATTTTTGTAATCAGTTGTAACACCTTAACGGTTGGTAATCCTTTCCATAATGGATACATACCAGTACCACTTAAAATTAGACCATCAACATATTGCGGATATGTTTCTACAAACAATCTAGCTATAACGGATCCCATTGAGTGTCCAATTATAATATATGGCTTATCAACATTGCCTCTCACTGTTTGCGCTACTTCAAAGGCATCACCGATAACTCGTTTCATATCATCGTAATGCCCTCTTGTTGATTCATCAATATTAATACCATGTCCTCGATGATTATGACGTATCACATCGAAACCATGCTTTGAAAGTGCATGTGCTAATTTATCGTAACGTTCCATATGTTCAGCCATACCATGAAATATATGAATAATTCCTTTTGAATCTACATCTGTAAAATTCACTTTAACTTCAATATTCGTGTTATCTTGTACAGTTAATTTAAATTGTTTTTCAGCCATCGTATCACACCTTTTATAACAATTATTTAAAATCACTTTTTATTATTATCATACATATAGAATTAAATACTTTCAATTGTCCTTTTGAATAGATGCAAAAAAACTGATGCCCTTAAAACAGGACACCAGTTTATGATTGTACAAATTAATTATTCTTTAACTGCTGGTTGATTATTTCCATGTTGCGCTTCTTTAATTGCTTGCTCAACTTCTTCGGTATAAGCCTCAATTTGAGCTGGTGAGTAGTCTAACATATCAGCCATAATATCGATGATACTATCTTTATAATCTAATACATCTTTAATATTGAAGTACATTTTACCAGAACGACGAACTAAGAAATCGTTAGGTTTGTATACCATTTCTTGTTGAATACTATAAACAAGTTCTACATAAATTTCTAATGGTAACTTGCTATCATGGTATTGAGATGTTTGCGCAATGTTGAACAATTCATCAACATTTGAACCATATTTAGATGCTAAACGTCTTGCAACATCTTCATCAATGCCGAATCCTTTAGCTACATCTACTTTTTGCTCTACAAACGCATCAAAGTTCTTACTGCCTCCAACATCTCCACCTGAAATTGCAAGGCCTTTCGTATTACATGGACTGAATGATAAACCGTAGTCTTTTTTCAAGCGTTTAGATACTAAATCAACGATGTCTTGAGCCATGTGACGATAGCCCGTTAATTTACCACCTGCAATTGTTAATAAACCAGATTTACCTTCCCAAATTTCGTCTTTACGAGAGATTTCAGAAGGGTCTTTGCCTTCTTCGTAAATTAATGGTCTAATTCCTGCCCATGTTGATTCAATATCTTCATCTGTAACATTAACACTTGGGAACATGTAATTAATCGCATCGATTAAATAGTCTCTGTCTTCTTGTGTAGTTAATGGTGAAGATTTGATATTGTCATAGAATGTATCTGTAGTACCTACATACGCTTTTCCTTCACGCGGGATTGCAAAAATCATTCTTCCATCTTTTTCAGTATCAAAGTATACTGCTTGACCTAACGGGAATTTTGATTGATCAATAACAACATGTACACCTTTAGTTAAACGTAATTTTTTATTATTGCGTGCATAATCACCACTTCTAACATCATCAACCCATGGACCTGCTGCATTAACCACTTTTTTTGCCTTAATTGTATAATTTTCATTAGTTAATTTATCTATAACTTTAACACCATTTACTTGTTGATTTTTATCATAAGTGAAGTGTTCTGACTTAGTATAGTTGATAATTTCTGCGCCTTTTTCAGCAGCACGCTTCATAACTTCAATAGTTAAACGCGCATCGTCAGTACGATATTCAACATAGTAACCGCCGCCTTTTAGACCTTCTTTTTTAACTAATGGTTCTTTAGCTAAAGTTTCTTTTTTAGATAACATTTTTTTACGTTCAGACTTCTTAACACCTGCTAAACGATCATACATTCCTAAACCAATTGATGTTGAGAATTTACCAAATGTTCCACCTTTATGCATTGGTAAAAGCATCCACTCTGGAGTCGTAACATGAGGCCCATTTTCATAAACAATCGCACGTTCTTTACCAGTTTCGGCAACTACTCCAATTTGGAATTGTTTTAAGTAACGTAAACCACCATGGACTAATTTTGTAGATCTTGAGCTTGTTCCTTGTGCAAAGTCTTGCATTTCAACTAATGCAACTTTCATTCCTCTTTCACTCGCGTCTAGTGCAATACCTGCACCTGTAATACCGCCACCAATAATTACTAAATCATATTCATCATTTCTTAAATTCTTTTTAATATGTTCTCTCTTAAAAGTAGACAATGCCATTCCAAAACGCCTCCTAAAAAATGTAAAAACGAGAGACTTGTCCCACATAAACAATCCTTCAATTGTACATGTTCGAACAAATCTCTCGTTTCTCGATTCAAATATTAACTTAAATTGATTGTATCACAATGTTTATACAAAAGTCTAATCTACAAGTTTATTCTGTTTTAAAAACTTGTGTTGCTTCAACAGCTTTTTTCCAACCTCTATATAATTTTTCTCTTTCGCCTTCATCCATTTTCGGATCGAATTTTTCTTCTAATTTCCAGTTTTTAGCGATATCATCTTTACTTTCCCAGAATCCAACTGCTAAACCTGCTAAAAATGCAGCACCTAAAGCTGTAGTTTCTTGAATTTCAGGTCTTTCAACAGAAGTATTAACAATGTCTGCTTGGAACTGCATAATAAAGTTATTTTTAACTGCACCACCATCGACACGTAAACTTTGGACATCAATACCAGAGTCTTTTGACATTGCTTCCATAACGTCACGAGTTTGGTAACATAATGATTCTAAAGTTGCACGGATAAAGTGTTCTTTTTCAGTTCCACGTGTTAAACCGAAAATCGCACCACGTGCTTCAGAATCCCAATATGGTGTTCCTAAACCTACAAATGCTGGAACAATATAAACACCCTCAGTAGAGTCAACTCGTGTCGCATAACTTTCTGATTGTGGTGCTGAATTAATCATTCTTAATCCATCACGTAACCATTGGATTGCTGAACCCGAAACAAAGATGGAACCTTCAAGCGCATAATTTACTTTTCCATCAATACCATAAGCAATTGTTGTTAATAAACCACTTTCAGATTTAACCGCTTTATCACCTGTATTCATTAACATGAAGCCACCAGTTCCATATGTGTTTTTCACGTCACCACGTTCGAAGCAAGCTTGTCCAAATAATGCTGCTTGTTGATCTCCAGCTACACCAGCGATTGGTACTTCTTGACCATAGAAGTGGTAATCAATTGTCTTACCATATACTTCACTTGAAGGTTTAACTTCTGGCAACATATTTTTAGGTACTGTAAGTAGTTCTAATAACTCATCGTCCCATTCTAAATCATGGATATTAAACATTAATGTACGACTCGCATTTGAATAATCAGTAATATGCGCAGCTTTTCCTGATAATTTCCATACTAACCAAGTATCAATCGTTCCAAATAATAGATCGCCATTTTCTGCTTTTTCTCGTGCACCTTCAACATTGTCTAGAATCCATTTAACTTTTGTACCTGCAAAATACGGATCTAAAAGTAATCCTGTCTTATCTCTAAATGTTTGTTCATATCCTTGTTGTTTTAATTCTGAACAAATTGATTGTGTTTGACGTGATTGCCAAACAATTGCGTGATAAATTGGACGACCAGTATGTTTGTCCCAAACAACCGTTGTTTCACGTTGGTTTGTAATACCAATACCGGCAATTTGATCAGCTCTAACATCATTTTCATTAATTACTTCTGTCATTACAGCTAACACAGATGTCCAAATTTCATTTGCATCATGTTCAACCCAACCTGATTGTGGAAAATATTGCTTAAACTCACGTTGTGCTACCCCTGCAATTTCCCCTTTTTGATTGAATAAAATCGCTCTTGAGCTTGTTGTTCCTTGGTCTATAGATAAAATATATTTTTCCATTCGTAGTATCTCCTTTATTAAAAAAATAATCGCTAACCCATTGTACAAAATCTGTTAAATTTTGGCGAAAAAATAGCATAATCCATGAATCAAACATGTTAAATTATGCTATTTACGTTTCTTTTTATTTTAGTAAATTGATTCGATATCACCTTTTTTTGATGATTTATTTAAAATGTAACCTAAAATCAAAGTAATAATAACTACAACAATTGCAATTGCACAACCAATATTAAATGTATGTTTATAAAATACAGCGTATACTACCGCACCTAATAAACCACCGGCAATTGGTCCTAAGATAGGAACGATTGCATATGACCAATTTGAACCACCTTTACCAGCTATTGGTAAAATCGCATGTGCAATTCTCGGTCCTAAATCACGTGCTGGGTTGATTGCATAACCAGTAGCACCGCCTAAACTTAATCCAATTGCAACAATTAATGCTCCGACAATTAAAGGATTTAAACCATCGGCAATTTTGTTTACACCGATAAATAAAATACCTAAAGTTAATGCCATTGTTCCGATAATCTCACTTAAAAAGTTGGCAAAGTAATTCTTAATAGCCGGTGCTGTAGAGAAAACACCTAATTTCGCGCCAGCTTCTTCTGTCGCTTTCCAATGTGGCAAGTACATTAACCATACAATCGTTGCTCCGACAATTGCACCTAACATTTGAGCAACAATATAACCAGGAACTAATGACCAATCAAAACTTCCGTCTAATGCAAGAGCTAAAGACACCGCTGGGTTTAAATGTGCACCTGAGAATTGACCGACAGCATATACACCCATTGTAACCGCTAATCCCCATCCAGCTGTGATGACAATCCAATCAGCACCATTCGCAGCACTTCTCTTTAAATTGACATTGGCACAAACGCCACCACCAAAAAGGATTAAGATTGCAGTTCCTAGGAATTCTGCTAAATATACATTCATATTAAATGTCCTCCCAAAAAGACAAAGAGATTCCTACACTAGCAGTTTGGCTCGTAGAAATCTCCCGTCTCTATTCTATGTATTAACTTTTATTATATTTGTTATAATACTATTGAGATGAAAGCGTTGTCAATGGTTTTTGTAAAAATTTTGTCAAATTTAATTTTTCAAGTCTTTATAAAAGTGATTTAATTTGAAAACTAGAAATATCAAACCTAACTAATTTATTTATGAAGCCCTTTTGTTTAATTGACATTCTTCAGCCATATTTTTGTGACTAATTGCATTATTTACAAATAAACACCTCTATAACTTTAATGATTTTAATCGTTTTAGAGGTGCTAATTATTTTATTTAATTATTCTTTGTATGATACCTTAAATTCCTTATTGCATATCCCATACGAAAACGGCTTTTTTAATATGTTATATGACTAAATCTCGTGAAAAAATGAAATTTTTGCAGACTTATGATTTACCAAAGTTTATCATAACTAGTTGTTACATATTTCGCTCCATTTTTAACAGCTACATTAACTTCATCTATTGTATTAATTAGGCCACCTGCAATGACTTGTGTGTTTGTTTCTTTCTGAATATGATGAATCGCTTTACTCGCAACACCTGGAAGTACTTCAACAAAATCAGGTTCAACTTTTTTTATCAAATCTATACTGCGTTTCAATGCTTGACTATCAATAATAAAAACTCTAAAAATCGTTAAAGTATTTAATGATTTCGCTTTTTTTATTACTTTAGATTTAGTCGATACAATACCTTTTGGCTTGTATTGCTGAATAATAAATTCACTTGCAAATTCATCGTGACTTAAACCTTTTATCAAATCTATATGAATAAAACACTCTATATGATTTTGCTTCAGCAATTCCATAATACTTTTAATATGTCCTATATGCATATCTAGAAGCACACACATTTTATAATCTGTTTTAATCAGTTTCTCTAGATCTTTAATGTTTCTTATGGCAGGCAATATGTTGTTATTCAATTGATTCATCCTCTCTACATCACACGCTTAAATAATTTTTCTAATTCGTATTTTGAAAAATTAATGATAATTGGACGACCATGTGGACATGTAAATGGATCTTCCGCTTCTCTTAATTGATCAATTAAATCAGACATTTCATGTTTTTGTAAATAATGATTCGCTTTAATAGATTTTTTACATGACATCATGATTGCTACGTCTTCACGTAATTTTTTGATATCTACTTTTTTCTCTTCCAAAATTAGCTCAATCATATCTTTAATAATTTCTTCTACTTCATCTTTAGGGAACCAAACTGGATAGCTACTTACAATATAATCATGACCACCAAAATGTTCTAACATGATACCTACTTGTTGAAGCTCATTTTTATATTGATCAATGACTAATTGTTCATCTTTTGAAAAATGAAATGTTAACGGGATTAATAAATCTTGTACTTCATTGGTAACTTCACCTATTTTATCTCGAAAATATTCATATTTTATTCTTTCTTGAGCTGCATGCTGGTCAATCATGTACATGCCAAATTCATTTTGAGCAATAATATACGTTCCATGTACTTGGCCAACAATTTCCATATATGGAATTCTTCGTTTAGGGTCTTTACTTTTTGTTCCTTTAATATCGTTCACATCATAATAATCATCAGACGCTTTATTCTCATAATTTTGCACAGAAGTATCGTCATTTGAATCAAATGTTTGATCCATTTCTTGTAAAATTTCTTGTTGTTTTTTGAAGTAGTCTTCATCTTTTTCACGTGTATCATTATAACCGGAAGATTCATCATCAGCTATTAAACTTTCAGACGTTTTCGTTACGAATGGATTATATGAATCTTCTCTTATAACTATCTCATCGTTTTGATTTTCTGCCATAAATGGCTTACGGTTACTTTCTTCAGATGAAAACGTCTTCTCTTGGTTATCCTCTGTGTTTTGTCTTTGTTCAAATTCGATTTTTTGTTGTTCGAATGAATGTAACACTTTATTTTTTTTCGGCACATAATCCAAGTTATTTTTAGGAATTAATATACGGTCTTTAAATGCTTCTTGTATTTTGCTCACTATCAATTGATATAGTTGCTCTTCTTTTGATAAACGCACTTCTAGTTTTGTTGGATGAACATTAACGTCTACTAAGATTGGATCCATTTCAATATTAATATAACAAATCGGGAACCTACCTATTGTTAAGAGTGTATGATAGCCTTCTAAAATCGCTTTATTTAGCATAAAGTTTTTAATGTATCGTCCATTAATAAAAATAGAAATATAGTGCTTATTACTTCTAGAATGTTCAGGCTTTGCAACAAAACCTTCAATGTGATAATCACTTGTATCTCCAGATATATGTACTAAATCTCGTGCAACTTTCATCCCATAGATCTCTGCCATCACTTCATTAGTTCGTCCTGAACCATTTGTACTTAACATTGTTTTGCCATCTGAAATGAGTGCTATTCGAATGTCCGGATGGCTCATTGCCATTCTGTTGACTACATCAGTTATTTTACCTAGTTCAGTATATAAACTTTTAATATATTTTAAACGTGCTGGTGTATTATAAAATAATGATTCTACAAGTATATCTGTTCCTTTTTTCGCTTTTGCAGGCTTATGATTTAATATTTCACCATTTTCTACATATATTTCATTTCCATTAGCATTATCCGTGCAAGTCTTCAATGTTACTTTAGCAACTGATGAAATACTAGCTAGTGCTTCACCACGGAATCCTAATGTCCTAATATGAAATAAATCTTCATCTTGATCTAATTTACTAGTCGCATGTCTATGAAATACTAATCCTAAGTCTTCCGCTTCAATTCCGCTTCCATTATCGACTACGCGAATAGATTGGACGCCAGATTCCTCTACTTCAATGCTTATTTCTGTAGCGCCTGCATCTATAGCATTTTCCAACAGTTCTTTCACAACAGAACTCGGTCTTTCAACTACTTCACCTGCTGCGATTTTATTTGCTAATGAGGTTTGGAGTTCTTTAATTTTCCCCATTTTGCAACACCTCTATTTTAATTGATTTTGTAATTCACTTAACTTCACCAATGCCTCAATTGGTGTCATATTAGATAAATTCAAATTTTTAATTTGTAGTTCAATCTCGCTTTCTTGATCATTTTCAAACAAATCAAATGATGCTTGTTCAAAGTCTTTTTGAGATAAAGTATCAGTTGTTTCTTCAACACATAAGTTTGAATTTTCTTGATTAATTTCAGGTTCATTTTCGACCATTTTTAAATTTGATATCGATGATTTTTTACCAGCAGACGCTTCAAACTCGCTTAGGATCACTTGTGCTCTGCTAATAACTTTTTCAGGTAAATCAGCTAATTTCGCAACTTGAATACCATAACTATCGTCAACTGCACCATCTTTAACTTTATGCAAGAATATAAGTTCACCTTTATATTCATTAGCAGCGACGTGAACATTTTTTAGACTTGGTAATGCTTGATCTAATGTTGTCAATTCATGATAATGTGTTGAAAATAACGTTTTAGCATGTGATGTTTCAGCTACATACTCTATCATTGCCTGCGCTAAAGCTAAACCGTCATACGTTGAAGTACCACGTCCAATTTCATCGAAAATAATCAAACTATCCTCTGTTGCATAAGTTAATGCCTTTTGTGCTTCTAGCATTTCTACCATAAACGTACTCTTACCTGAAACCAAATCATCTGCCGCACCTATTCTAGTGAATATTTGATCAAATATAGGTAACACAGCCTCTTTGCAAGGAACATAAGCACCCATTTGCGCCATAATACTAATAATTGCAACTTGCCTCATATATGTTGATTTACCAGACATATTTGGACCTGTAATTAAATAGATAAACGTCTCATTATCTAATCGACAATCATTCGGAACATAATCATTATAATCCATTACTCTTTCCACTACTGGGTGCCTAGATTCCACTAATTCTAATGTTTTATTTTCACTAAATGAAGGCCTAGTATAATTATATTTTTGAGCAATTTCTGCAAAGCTCTGTAAACAATCTAACTCTGAAATAATTTTAGCTTGTTGTTGTAAACGTTCAGTATATTTTTTAACTTCTTCACGTAGCTGAACAAATAATTGATATTCTAATTCTATGGCTTTGTCTTCCGCACCTAAAATGATATCTTCTTTTTCTTTAAGTTCATCAGTTATAAATCGTTCCGCATTCGATAACGTTTGCTTCCTCATATAACCAAATTCACTTGGTTCAAAATTTTGCAAGTTGGCACGTGTTATTTCTATAAAATAACCAAACACTTTATTAAAGCTTATTTTCAACGATTTTATTCCTGTACGTTGTCTTTCTTTGGCTTGTAATTCTGCTAACCATGTTTTTCCGTTTTTTGAAGCTTCAAGATATTCATCTAATTGCATATTAAAACCAACTTTGAATAGTCCACCATCTTTAACTGAAATTGGTGGTTCTTCTACTAAACTCTGTTCTAGTATATCAAGTAAATCATCAAGTGGTTCGAGTTGATTAACTTGTACAAGAGTATCCTGATTCATAGAATTTAGTAATGCTTTAATATTCGGTATTTCAGAAATGGAATGTTTAAGTTGAATTAAATCTCTCGCATTAACATTTCCGTAACTAACACGCCCAACAAGACGTTCAATATCATACACTTGATTAAGATATGTTCTTAAGGTGTCTCTTTCTATGAAATGAGCACTAAATTCATCAACGATATCTAATCGTGCTTCAATTTGTTCTTTACTTATTAGTGGTCTATCTATCCATTGTTTTAATCGGCGTGCTCCCATTGGTGTTTTCGTTTCGTCCATTAGCCAAAGTAGCGTTCCTTTTTTGGATTTTAATCGAATGCTTTCCGTTAACTCAAGGTTTCTCTTAGCATAAAAATCCATTTTCATATAATCTATAGCTGCATATTGAACAACATCCTCGATATGCGATAAATCACGTTTTTGTGTATGATGAATATAATCTAGCAATAATTGTGTCGCTTGATACATTAATTTATGTTCAGTTTGATTCACACTATAGATTTCTGATGATAACGTTTCCCTGACTGTTATTGTTTCTGTCACCATATTAATTTGTCTTTTTAAATGATCGGAAATATTGTCATTGATAACAACTTCGTTAGGGTTTATCGTCGTAATTTCATTTAATAAAGTCGCTTCATCATTAAAATGTGTAACCTTTAATTCGCCAGTAGAAACATCACAGTAACTAAGCGCAATTTCAGGTTGATTCATAACAAAACTTAAAATATAGTTATTTTGTTTATCATCTACACCACCTTGCTCCATCACAGTTCCTGGAGTCACAATTCTTACTACCTCACGTCTAACCATACCTTTCGTTTGTTTCGGATCTTCCATCTGTTCACAAATAGCTACTTTATATCCATTATTAACAAGTGTATCTATATAACTATCTGCAGAATGATACGGAACACCACACATCGGAATTGGATTTTCTTTTTTAGCATCCCTTTTAGTTAAAGTAATTTCAAGTACACGTGATGCCTCCTTGGCATCTTCATAAAACATTTCATAGAAATCACCTAGTCTAAAAAATAATAAGCAATCTTGGTATTCTGATTTTATTTTTAAATATTGCTGCATCATTGGTGTAACATTAGACATATTATTTCTTCACAACCCTTGTCTCTTTTTAAAATTTGTCTTTACAATATATTCGTTTGTAAGCTTTCTAATTATTAATTATTTAACTTATACATTTTAACATACTTACTTTTACAAACCTATTCATACCATATAATAACGAAGTATCTTAAATGTATAAGAAAACGCCTCAAACCTAATAAAATGTGTTAATAGCATGTTTAGAATTATATTAAAATTCTAACATTCAAGACATTTAATTAAGTATGGGCGTTCAATATTAAAATAAAAAATGACTCTGTTTGAAATCATATATCATAAAATTATTTTATAAACCTTTGAAGAATACCACGTTTTTTTAGAGTAAGTAATAAGAAATAACTTATAATAGATCCGATAGCACTTGAGACTATGAACGTAATCATTAACGGTTTAATGAAGAAGTCTTGAAGCCCAAGGAAATATGCTAATGGTATACAAATTAAACTTCCGATAACACCAGTTCCAAGTACTTCACCGACCGCGGCCATGAATATATGTTTACGATATATGTAAAACATACTAGCCAATAAAACTCCAATCATACTACCCGGAAATGCAAAAGCTGTACCAGTTCCAAAAAGAACTCTTAAAATTGATGATATAAGCGCTTGAGCTAATCCATACCAAGGACCTACTATGACCGCACTTAATACATTTACAAAATGCTGTACTGGTGCTGCCTTAACTGGTCCTAGAGGAATGATGATAATACTGCTTAATACAACATTTATTGCAATTAAAAGTGCAGTTATAGCCAGTTTTCTTGATTTCATATGATTGTTCTCCTTTTTGTTTGTAATTAATCACTATGTTTGGCTTTATTATGGTCATTTAAACGTGTTTCCATTGTTGATACAAACATTTTCAATAATTGATTCGCTTCATATTGTGAAGTTTGAAACTGTTCAACTATAGGCAATGTATTTATTTCTGCTTCTATACTTTGAATGGTATGTTCCGACTGTTCTAGCGCATTTTGTTTCCCGTAATTTTGAAAGTTTACTGCTTGTTTTTGATGCTTTTTTAACAAATCCATTTTAGTCTTTATCGTTTGGTTCTGATGAATCTGTGCTTCAATTTGTTGATATGTTTTGATAGTATCCAAATTTTTAATTTTATTTGCAATATTATCCGCTTGTTTCAACACGTCATCTTTATTATACATTTATTGAATCACCATTTCCGGCTCTACTTCCTTTACAAAACTGCCATTTAATGAATACTGTTTAGCTTCATCTATTCGTACTTCCACTAGTTTACCAATCATTTCTTTAGGCGCTTTGAAATTAACTAACTTATTTTTATCGGTGTAGCCAGCAAGAACCTGATCATCTTTTTTACTACTACCTTCACAAAGTACTGTTACAGTTTGTCCTTCGTACTTACTCATAGCTATTTGTGAATAATGACCAACTTTTTTATTCAAACGTTGCAATCGTTCCTTTTTAACATCTAAAGGTACATTATCTTTCATTTTAGCTGCAGGCGTACCATCACGTTGTGAATACAAATACGTATATGCATGTTCAAAACCAACTTCATCATACAAAGTTAAAGTTTCTTCAAATTGTTCCTCTGATTCATTTGGATACCCTACAATAATATCTGTAGTTAATGCTACATTTGGAATTCTATCTTTGATTCGTTTTACTAAATCCAAATAACTTTCTCGTGTATATTTTCTACCCATTATTTTTAATACTGCATTATTTCCAGATTGAACTGGCAAGTGGATATGAGGAACGATATTACCACCCTCTGAAATAACATCAATCATGTGATCTGTGAAGTCCCAAGGATGACTTGTTGTGAAACGAACTCTTGGAATCGCTATTTTAGAAATTGCTTGTAAAAGATCTCCTAAGTCATATTCTATATCCTGTAAATCTTTACCATAAGAATTTACATTTTGACCTAAAAGCGTTATTTCTTTGTAACCTTCACGAGCAAGTTCACGTACTTCATCTATAATATCTTCAGGTCTACGGCTTCGTTCTTTACCTCTTGTAAATGGAACAATGCAATATGTACAAAACTTATCACAACCATACATAATATTGACCCATGCTTTAATGTTGCCTTCACGGACTTTTGGAAGATTTTCAATAACGTCTCCTTCTTTAGACCATACTTCAACAACCATTGCTTTAGATAAGTATGCTTCTTCTAAAATTTCTGGTAAATGATGAATATTATGTGTACCAAAAATCATATCTACATTTTGATACGATTTTAAAATTTTATTCACTACTGACTCTTCTTGTGACATACAACCACAAACTCCGATTAAAATATCAGGTCGTTCTTTCTTCAAATGCTTCAAATTACCAATTTCACTAAACACTTTGTTCTCGGCATTTTCTCTAATCGCACATGTATTAATTAAAATAACATCTGCAGTGTTAATATCAGTCGTTGCTTGATAGCCTAATGCTTCAAGTATACCAGCAATGACCTCAGTGTCATGTGCATTCATTTGACATCCATATGTTTTAATTAAAAATGTACGCTCGTTCCCCATACCGCGATATTTTTCATCAATTTGGAAATCTCTATTATAACGAACTTCTTGTTTACCTCTTTTTTTCGCTTCTTTTAAATTAGGCGGCTGATAAACATGTTCAAAATATTTACTATAATCTTTTTCTGCTTTCTTATCTCTCTCAGCTAAAACATCTACAGAACTTGCTTTTCTTTGTTCTTCGTTCACTTTACAAAATCCTTTCTATTTGCCCGTATCATTTAATAATTATATTAAATTTAACTATAAAGTGCAAAAGCAGTTAAAGTTATACGTCATCTCTAACAAGCCAATTCAAATCCAGTTTACTTCACTTTTAATGTTATTCATCATATTTTTCAGTTAAAGTTTCAATAGTGATGCCATCTGGCACATGATAAAACTTAACTTGGCTAATAATACTTGGACATTCAAGTTCCACCATTCGTTCATTTAATGATTGTATTAAAATTAAACATTCATTCATATTTCCTTGTACTGTCGTTTCTAACGGACCTACTCTAAAATGCAAACCAGATTCGTCAATTAATTTAATCGCCTCGTCTACGTAAGGTATAACATTGTCATTGTTTGGTGTTTTAGGAATTATTTGTATACTCATTAATGTGTCTTTCATTTTAAAAAACTCCTTTATTTTTGTAATAGTAAAAAACTGAGTAGCATAAATGGATCTGTTATAAATACATTTATACGACTCAGTTTTAATTATTAAATAAATTGTTCAGTTAATGCATTGAACGTGTCTTCAGTAATTTTGATATCTCTTTTAGCAAGTGGTGTATTATCTAATTCTTTAATTTGAGATTCATATGATGGTGTTTCTTTATCTTGATAAACAATACCAGTTACTAAAGATTCATGTTCAATAACAGTTTTAGTCGCTAATTGTTTATCTGTAGAATCATAGTTTTCAATGTCATCAACACTTGTTAAATGTTCTTTAAACCAATCGTATGTGTTAATTTTATTATAAGTCACACATGGTGAAAAGACATTAACAAATGAAAACCCATCATGATTAATTGCATCTTCAATTAGTTTTGTTAATCCTTTAATATCACTTGAAAAACCTTGGGCTACAAATGTGGCACCAGATGATAATGCTAATTCTAAAGGCGCAACATTTTTTTCTATATTACCTTTTGGCGTTGTTTTAGTAACAAATCCTACTGCTGATGACG
The DNA here is from genome assembly GCF_001836945.1 of Staphylococcus sp. HMSC062H10. Taxonomy (NCBI): domain Bacteria; kingdom Bacillati; phylum Bacillota; class Bacilli; order Caryophanales; family Staphylococcaceae; genus Staphylococcus; species Staphylococcus sp. HMSC062H10. The sequence goes on along the minus strand of NZ_KV830972.1, from coordinate 217,753 downwards.
GCGATGTTTGTCCCTTTGTCAAACCATAAATTTGATTATCCATGACTATATACGTCATGTTCATATTTCTTCTTAAAGCATGGATTGTATGCCCCATACCAATAGCATAACCATCACCATCTCCTCCAGATGCAATAACAGTTAAATCTTTATTCGCCATTTTTACACCTTGAGCTAAAGGTAATGCTCGTCCGTGAATAGAATGAACGCCATAAGAATTAATATATCCTGAAAGACGGCCAGAACATCCTATACCGGTGATGATAGCTACTTCTTCAGGTTCTAACCCTATATTTGCGGCTGCTTTTTGAATTGCAGCTTGTACTGAGAAATCGCCACATCCAGGGCACCAGTTAGGCTTAACATTATTTCTAAAATCTTTAAATGTCGCCATCTATACCATCTCCTTTATTTCAGTAGCAATTATTTTACCTTTTTCTTCGATTTCATGTGGTAGGAAAGGTGTCCCATCATACTTTGTATAATTTTCAATCTTATCATGAATATTGACATTCATTTTTATAATACTAGACAATTGTCCTTGATAATTGTGCTCCACTACAACGACTTTCTTCGCTTTATTAACTGCATCTTGAATAACACTTGTCGGGAATGGATGCAATTGTCTAATTTGTATAGTGTTAACTTTTATGCCTTGTTGATTCAAACGGTTACTACCTTCTTGAATTGCACCTTTTGTAGAAATAAAACCGATATAAAGAATATCTGCATCCTCATGTTGTAAGTTAGCTTCTACTGGCGATTCAATTAGTAACTGCTCAATTTTACGCATTCGTTTTTCCATTTGTTGTTGTCTATTTGACGCAGATTCACTAGGTTTACCTTCTTCATTGTGTTCCACACCAGTTATATGATGAATACCTCCTTTAACACCGGGGATAGGTCTAGGAGAAACACCATTGGATGTTAACGCGTAACGCTTGAAATAACCTTTATCATCTTCTTCACGTTCAATATCAGATTGAATGATTTCACCACGTTTAATTTCAATACGATTATAATCTAATTTTTCAACAGTTTGTTTACCTAAAGATAATTGCAAATCACTTAGAACTATAACAGGGCATTGATATTGCTCTGCTAAATTAAAGGCTTCCATAGTTAAATAAAATGCATCTTCTGCATCAGTTGGTGCTACAACTATTTTTGGAATATCACCATGTGTACCATAAATCATTTGCATTAAATCTGACTGTTCTTGTTTCGTAGGTAATCCAGTAGAAGGTCCACCTCGTTGGGTATTAATAATGACTAATGGCGTTTCAGTCATACCAGATAATCCAATTGCTTCCATCATTAAAGATAAACCTGGACCAGCACTAGCCGTAAACGCTCTGACTCCACCATAATTTGCACCAATAGCCATAGTTACAGCAGCAATTTCATCTTCTGTTTGAATAACCGCTCCGTTTACTTTAGATATATTGGCAATCATATATTCCATAACTTCAGACGCAGGTGTAATAGGATATGCCGCCATAAATTGTGAACCTGCAGCAATTGCACCTAATCCAATGGCATCGTTACCAATCATATATAAATGTGGTAGTGCATCTGTTGACTCTAATTCAAAGTCCCCGCAGATTTCAGGTAATCGAGATTGCATTAATTGATAACCTTCGTTTAATGCTTGTATATTGACTTCAACTACCTTGTCACCTTTTTTAGAAAACATATTAGTAATAAGCTCTTCAAATGTATTTGTATTCAAATTCATCAATGCGCTAGTAGCACCTATTGCAACCATGTTTTTCATTAATGCTGTACCTAATTCTTTAGCGGTTGCTGTAAAAGGTAATTCAATAAGCTGTGCATGACATCCCTCTGGTTTCACAGGTTTAGCCTTGGCATCAGCTAAAATAATACTGTCTTCTCTCATTTCATGATGGTTAACATCAATTGTTTCTTGGTCAAATGCAATCAAAATATCTAAATCATCACTAATTGCATGAACAGGCGTCGTAGAAACTCTAATTTTATTATTCGTATGTCCACCTTTGATACGACTTGAAAAATGTCTATATCCATATAAATAATATCCTTTTCTATTCATAGCCGTAGCGAAGATTTCCCCAGTTGATTCAATACCTTCGCCTTGTTGACCGCCAACTTTCCACGATAATTGTGGTTTCATAGTTATATGCCTCCTATGGATATATTTCATATTAAATGATAACAAAAAGAACCACCGATTTACTATGTAAACAGTGGTACTATATTAAATTCATACTAATGGACGATAGTGCTCAATTCGAATGTTTACTTACGTAATTTTAAAATGTTGAAAATGGATGGTCATCATTTATCAATATACGTTCGATGTGCTTTGTTTTACCTTCTTTGTCCAAATCAATAACAACACCAGATAATACACTTCTACCTTCATTTGGAACAACATGTCTTTGTGGCAAACTAGTGATAAAACGCTCAATTACCTCTGTTTTATTTATTCCTAAAATGCCGTCATAAAAGCCTGTCATACCAACATCCGTTATATACCCTGTACCCTTTGGTAAAATACGTTCATCTGCTGTTTGAATGTGTGTATGCGTTCCAACAACAGCGCTAGCTCTACCATCTAAATGCCATCCCATTGCATACTTTTCAGAAGTTGTTTCTGCATGAAAATCAACAAATATAAACGGAGTTTGTTCTTGTGCTTCCTTGACTAATTGATCTGCCTTTTTAAAAGGATCATCAATATCTGGCATAAACGCTCTTCCTTGCAGATTAATAACTGCAAGTTTAATATCATTAATTTGTATAAATCTCATACCAATTCCCGGCGCTTCATCCGGAAAATTCGCTGGTCTTACTAGTCGTTTTGCTTCATCTATAAAATCATAAATTTCACGTTGACCATATGTGTGATTACCCATAGTCATGAAATCTACACCATTTCTTAGTAATTGTTTATATATTTTTTCAGTCAAACCTTTACCATGCGCTGCATTTTCAGCATTTACAATTGTAACTGTTGGTTTATACTTTTGCTTCAGTTGAGGTATGTACGTTTCAATTGCGTCTCGTCCAATTTTACCTACGATATCCCCTATAAACATTATTCTCATGTTTTGTTCATCCTCTCATAAATACTAGTTTAATTCATACGTTCTAATATTTAAAGTAAATATTAAATTCTTTGAATTATTTTTCTTCAATTATAAAGAGACATTACTTTGTCTGAAAACTTCAATATGTTAGTATTAAGACATCAAAATAAATAGGAGTTGTAAATAAATACATGTCTATTAATATTGATCCAGAAAAATTTGCAGAATTAGTAGTTATGTCTAACCCATCAAAATTTGAAGATGCAGAGGATATAGCTAAAGAAAGTTTAAAGCTTTACATTAATGCATATCGTTTAGCAGAGAGATATTCAACAATTGCAACAAATTGTTATGATACTGCAGAAGTTATAAAAGAATTAAAGAAAACAGATTTACAATTAAAATAACTCAACTTAGAAATAAATCCTAATTAATATTGCAGAAGAGAAGATGTGTTACATCTTCTCTTCTTTTTTGTTAGTTAGAAAAAGCAATCACCTTTATAGGTTTACATAATATAAATATAGTAATTATGAAGACTAAAACATTTTTATTTAAAGCAATAACTTCTTATTTAATATAAGGTCCGTCTTAATTTCAAATAACGACTGTTTAATATAGTTATCGCCAATAAAGTGCTGTCTAACTAGATTGAGACTACAACTTAAAAAAGCTCCCTCACTAATTTGTGAGGGAGACAAAAATTATTTCGCATATTCTACTGCTCTAGTCTCTCGAACAACTGTCACCTTGATATGACCAGGATATTGTAATTCATCTTCAATCTGATTTTTAATATCTCTAGCCAATCGATAAGATTTTAAATCATCAATTTCTTCAGGAGATACAATCACTCGGATTTCTCTACCTGCCTGAATCGCAAATGCTTTTTCTACACCATCATAACTTTCTGATAACGTTTCTAAACGTTCTAATCGACGAATATAATTCTCTAATGTTTCTTTTCTTGCACCTGGACGAGCCGCAGATAATGCATCTGCAGCAGCAACAAGGATAGAGATAATTGATGTAGGTTCAACATCACCATGATGAGAGTGAATGGCATTAATAACCGTTTCATTTTCACCATATTTTTTCGCTAATTCTACACCGATTTCAACATGACTACCTTCTACTTCATGATCAATTGCTTTACCAACATCATGTAAAAGTCCAGCTCGTTTCGCTAATGTCTCATCTTCGCCTAGCTCAGCAGCTAACATGCTAGCAAGATGCGCAACTTCAATTGAATGTTTAAGTACATTTTGACCGTAACTTGTACGATAGTTTAAACGCCCTACAATTTTTACTAAGTCAGGATGCATATTATGTGCGTTCACTTCAAATGTAGCTTGTTCACCTGCTTCTCTAATAATATCGTCTACTTCTTTTCTAGCTTTTTCGACCATATCTTCAATTCTACCTGGATGAATACGTCCATCAGATACTAAGTTAACAAGTGCTGTTCTAGCAATTTCTCTTCTTATTGGATCAAAACCAGATAATATAACTGCTTCTGGTGTGTCATCAATAATTAAATCAATGCCAGTTAAAGTTTCAAGTGTACGGATGTTTCGTCCTTCTCGTCCAATGATTCGACCTTTCATCTCATCATTAGGTAAGTTAACTACTGATACCGTTGATTCACTTGTGTGATCTGCTGCTAATCTTTGTACCGCTGTAGCTAATAATTCTTTTGCTGTTTTATCAACTTTTTCTTTAGCTTCTTTTTCTTTTTCTTTAACAAGTACTGCAATATCTTGTGACAGTTCTTCCTCTACTCTTTGAAGTTGCTCATTAATAGCTTCTTCTTGAGTGAGACCGGAGATGCGTTCTAATTCTTGTTCATGCTTCATTATTAACGTTTGAACACTACTCTCTTTTGCACCTACTTGTTGTTGTTTTTCTTCAATTTTTGATTCTTTTTGCTCTAAAATCTCATCTTTTTTATCTAATAGATCAGATTTACGCTCTAAGTTTTCTTCTTTTTGAAGAAGTCGGGTTTCTTGTCTTTGAAGTTCGCTACGTCTTTCTCGTAGTTCTGCTTCAGTTTGTTCTCTTAGGATTTGGTTTTCTTCTTTTGCCTCAAGTAATTTCTCTTTTTTGATATTGTCAGCTTCTTTATGTGCTTGATTTACAATATCTTCGGCAGTTTGTCTAGCTTGTGATTGCTTTTGAAGCAACAAATTTCGGGCAACAACATACCCTCCAACAACTCCTAGAATGATCCCCAGCAAAATGAGTAGGAGGCTTAATAAATTCACACAAACACCTCCTTTTCTAGGGTTTGCTCTTTATATGAAATTCAATATGACTTTATGAAATTATATATAAATCATACAAATTAATTGTACGGTTTATAGGAGATAAGTGTCAAGTTATCAATTTGCACTTTTGCACTTTATTGAATGCTATTTCTACTATTTTCTAAAGTTTTGAAGCTCGATTATAAAACTATTGATAATGTAATAGTAAATAAAATAAAAAACCTTATAGTCTCGATTTGTAGTGCATCCCATAAAGTTAGATATTATTCTAGCTTTATGAGATGAATATCACTTTCAATCAATCCTATAAGGATACTTGCTAAGTTTAACTATAGATATAAATTTGTGTACTATTCTTCGTCAAATAATGACTTTGGTGCATCTTCCGTTTCTTCAACATCACCGTCAGATATACCTAATTTTTCTCTCAATTTACGATCAATTTCTTCTTTAATTTGTGGATTTTCTTTCAAGTACATTTTAACATTTTCCTTACCTTGACCCATTCGTTCGCCATTGTATGAATACCATGCTCCTGATTTATCAACGATGTCGTTTTCAACACCTAAATCAATAAGTTCACCCTCTTTAGAAATACCTTGTCCATACATAATATCAACTTCAGCTACTCTAAATGGTGGTGCCACTTTATTTTTAACGACTTTAATTTTAGTTCTATTACCTACAATTTCTTGTCCTTGTTTAAGCTGTTCTGCACGACGTACTTCTAGTCTTACTGAACTATAGAATTTTAATGCACGTCCACCTGGTGTAGTCTCTGGATTACCGAACATAACACCAACTTTTTCACGAATTTGGTTGATGAAAATAGCAGTTGTATTTGATTTAGAAATAGCACCTGAAAGTTTACGTAACGCTTGTGACATTAAACGAGCTTGTAAACCAACGTGAGTGTCTCCCATTTCTCCTTCAATTTCAGCTTTAGGTGTTAAAGCAGCAACTGAGTCTACAACTACAATATCAACTGCACCACTTCTAACAAATGCTTCAGCGATTTCAAGACCTTGTTCACCATGATCCGGTTGCGATAAATATAAATTATCGATATCTACGCCTAATGCTTGAGCATATTCTGGATCTAAAGCATGTTCAGCATCGATAAATGCTGCCACCCCGCCATTACTTTGTACTTCAGCAATAGCGTGAAGCGCTACTGTTGTCTTACCAGAACTTTCAGGACCATAAATTTCAATAATTCGTCCTTTAGGATAGCCACCTACACCTAGCGCATTATCTAATGTAACTGAACCAGTTGATGTAGTTGAAACTCGGCGACCTATATTGTCACCCAACTTCATTACGGCACCTTTACCGAAAGATTTCTCCATATTTTTAATTACTGTATCTAAAGCTTTTTGACGATCGTTATCCAAAGCGAGACCTCCTAATTGAAATTGCTATCTTTTAATTATCTTACCAATACTATACAAGGATTCAAAATAAAATACAAGTGTTTTGCGAATATTTGTTCGTATAAAATCTTGAAATCAAAACACAAAAACGAACAAACGTGCTTGTATTTTTATCGATAATACAATTAATTTGTAGTTCTAAGCCAATTTAATAATCTTATGAGCGCATAATTTTGACTTCTGTTCTTTAATAAATTTCTAGATTTAGACATTTTAAATTGTTCAGTTTTAAATTCTAAGTTATTATCATAGCCTATATGGACTACACCATCATACTCTAATAGAATAATTGCTGATGACACATTAAATAATTTATTAACAAATTGCACTGCATCTTTTAATTGCTGCTCAATAGGTTTATTAATATCAACAAAGTTTTCATTGTGATTAATCATACCCTTTAGAACATCGTTTAAATCCACTTCTTTCAATCGATGATATAAAGCACCATTAGTAATACCATCATATATTACAAAAGGTTCATGAATTTTCTTTATTACAGCTTGCTCAATTAATGTGTCATCTGAACCATAATAATATTCTCCAATACGATAAAGAATTTCTTGCTTAACAGGTTGAATCAATGATTGTGCTTGTTCTTTTGAGTCGGCATTTGCAGTCAATCTAATATATACTTCATGACTTCCTGCCAAAGGCGCAATCGTAGGATTAGTCTGTTTATCGATAAGATCTATTAATACTGTTTCTACTTTAGATTCACCTATTCCCGCAAATCTTAATAGTTCAGAATGTATAATTCGATTATGGTTTATAAAATGTGACAACAATTCATTTTTTACCATTGGTTGCATTTCTTTCGGTGGACCTGGTAATAAAATAATTTGTTTGTTTTCAAAATTCACTATCATTCCTGGAGCCATGCCATGATGATTTGCTAATACAGTTGAACCTTCAATTACTAAAGCCTGTTGTTTATTATTAGGTGTCATTACTTGTCCTTGTTCCTCAAAATAGCTTTCAATATATTTTAAAGAAGGCTCATCAATAACTAAATCTTTACCAACAATCTGGGCCACTGTATGCTTCGTTAAGTCATCTTTCGTAGGACCTAAGCCACCTGTTAAAATAACAGTATCATATTTTTCTAACGCATGACGTACACTTGATTCTAAACGTTTTTTATTATCTCCAATAACTTTATGTTCTAATACATTTTGTCCAATTTCATTAAATACTTTAGATAGAAATTGTCCGTTGGTATTAGCGATTTGACCTAGCAATAGTTCTGAGCCTACAGCAATAATGGCAATTGACATTTATATCCCCCTTGTATCGTTTAATTCATTTTTTCATGTATTCCAATTAAAAATTCACATCAATTTTAAATTCAATGTATCAGATGCTACAACACATTTTCCTAAAAAAATGAACAAATATTGTTTTACAATATATCATTATAAACAAATGCGTGGCTAATTTCTAAAATTGGGATTAAAAAAACTAGATTCCATATGAAACTGAAATCTAGTATAAACAAATATTTATTTTTGTTTAAAAACATCTCTACCTTTATAAAAGTATTCAATACCAGATAAGATAGTAAAAATAACACCAATGTATAATAAAATTTGTCCTATTGACAAACCAATCAATGTTGCCAATGGATCGCCTAATAACAACCAAGTAATTGCTACCATAGTAACTGCTGTTTTAATTTTACCTAATTGACCAGCTGCACTTACGAATCCTTGTTCAATTTGTAATAAACGTAAACCAGTTACGGCAAATTCTCTGGCAATAATAATGATTGCTACTACAGAATTTGTTAGTCCTAGTTGTACAAGTACAATTAAAGCACTTGCAACTAATAATTTATCCGCTAATGGATCCAAAAATTTCCCCATATTTGTAACTAAATTCCATTTTCTAGCTAAATAACCATCAACAAAATCGCTAAGGGAAGCCAATATAAAAATAAAACCACTGATTAATAACTCAATTCTTATTTCATATCCTCCTAGAAATGACACATTGCCAAATCCAAAATCAACTAACGCAAACAATATAAAAACTGGTATTAACACTACTCTAAAAACCGTAATCTGGTTCGGAATATTCATTATACATCCTCATTTCTCACTAATTTATTTCTGTTAAAATATTAAAACTAACATGATCCATAACAATAAAGTTATTAAAACTGTAATGCCCATGATTACTAATAATTGTATTGGCTCTTTTGATTTACTCTTATAATCTAAGTCTTTATTATTATTGAAAACTGTAATTACTTCGTCCCATTCGGCTTGGTTCGATGGAATTTCATCTTGATGAGCTTGAATTAATTGGTTAGGTTCAATATTTACTACGCTTGCATATTTTCTAATAAATCCTTCACTGTAATTTTTATTCGGTAGTTGATCGAATTCATTATTTTCAATATACACTAGCATTTCACGTTTAATTCCAGTACGTTGCTCTAATTCTGTTAAAGTCATTCCTAACCTTTCACGTCTACCTTTTAGCGCTTCACCGACCGTTTTCAATTCATAGCCTCCTTACACTTACTCGAAGAAACCAAAACCACCACCAAATGGATCTCCAAAATCTAAATTATTCTTACTTTGGACTGTCTGTTTCTTCATTTCTTCGTAATGTATTTCTTGATTTTCATTTTCTCTCAATTCGATAATATAGTCAAAATCTTCCATTGTACAAGTACTTGTTTCAACAAATAAATCAGGATGTTCAACGACTTTGATTGATGGTAACGTCATAACTTCGTTAACAAGCTCTTGATGTTTTGGATTAGATTCTCTGGCAGTAACTGCACCATCAATAATATATACATGATTGGCATCATATTCCCCTTTGATTAGAGAGCTACGTACAGTTTGTTTTATTAAAGTAGAACTAATAAATAACCATCTCTTATGTGCACAAACACTTCCCGCAACAATTGATTCAGTTTTACCAACCCGTGGCATACCTCTAATGCCAATCAACTTATGACCTTCTTCTTTGAACAATTCAGCTAAAAAGTCTACTAACAAGCCTAAATCTTCACGCTCAAATCGAAAGGTTTTCTTATCTTTTGCATCTTGCTCAATATATCTACCATGTCTAACTGCAAGACGGTCTCTTAATTCTGGTTTTTTAAGCTTTGTTATTTCAATTTCATTTATACCACGAGCTATTTGCTCAAAACGTTCAACTTTTTCAAGATTGTCTGTTTTAATTAAAAGGCCTCGTTTACCTTGATCAACACCATTAATTGTAACAATACTTATACCTAACATACCTAATAAACTAGATACATCACCTAAAAGACCCGGTCTATTAATTTCAATTTCGTATTCTAGGTACCATTCTTTTTTCTCTGCAACTGTCATGGTGAACCTCACCCCTTGTTTAATTAACAAATTATGATTCATTGTAATATTCATATTATAACATCAATCATAAAAACATTTGCTCATAAAAATAGTTCTATATTTTAAATATACCAAGCACCATTAACTTTCTGTATAGTTCCAGTAACACTTCTAGCATTTGGGTGATATAAATAGGCGCATGTATGAGCAACCTCACTCGGTAAAACCAATCGCTGTTGTGGTAATTCAGTTATCATTGCTTGAAGTTCATCTTCTTGCCACTCACTTGCCATATTACCAGCTACAAATCCAGGTGCGATAGCATTTACTGTCACTGATGTTAGTGCAAGCTCTTGACTAAGCGCCTTAACGAAACCTAATTGTGCACTTTTCATCGTCGAATAAATAGTTTCCATACTAGCTCCTGTCTCACCCCAAATTGATGAAATTACAATAATTCTTCCATTGTCACTTTGACGTAAAACATCAACGAAATATCTACATAATCGAATTAATTGCAACACATTTAACTGATAACATGCATCAATATCATGGTCTTTCATATCTTGTAAAACACCATATAAAGACTGACCACTTGCATATATTAAACAGTCTAATGATTTAATGTCACCAAATGTTTTGTCAATATCAATTGTTTGAGATAAATCCGCTTGTATAAAATGCACTTTGTCATCATTAAATTTGCTAGTTAATTCATTTATATCAGTACGATAATATTGCACATAAACTTCAAATCCATCAGTTAATAATTGTTTGACTATCTCAGAACCAATTGAACCAGAACCACCTAATACTAATGCTTTCATTACTTTTTAATCTCCAAACGACTATCGACTTGCTGATCTAAATTTAAATATAACGATGACGTTTCGTTAATACTATCTAACGTGATGTTTTCAACAATGTCTAACATGTCAAACACACTAACACCTTCAAAATACAATTTAGTATATTGATTAGCAATATATTCAGGTGAGTTTAAACTTGATATGAACTCACCTATAAATTGCTTTTTCAAAAGTTCAAATGCTTCTGCATCTTGGAAATTGCCTTTTTTATCACGCAACTCATCTAATAATAATTTTTTTAATTTATCTGGTTCTTCAGTAGCGCTTGTCACGATTGAAAAACTATACGTCGGCTCTAGTACAAATTGATAACCAAATGTATCATCGATAAGTCCTTCGTTTAATAAATTCTGATAAAAATCTGTTTCTTCCCCAAAAATTAACTCAAAGAATAAAGACATTTCTAAATCACGTTGTACATATTTTTGAGGCGCTTCTTGTAATGGTTTATTTTTAAAACCAAGCATTAGTCTTGGTGATTGAATTTTCATAGATTCAGTAACAAATGCTTCTTTAACATCCTCCGGTTCATCAACAAGTCCTCGTTCGATTTTGGGTTGGTTAACTTTATTACGAGCATCCTCGTGTTGTTTTACTATTCGACATATTGCTTCAGGATCCACATCGCCAACAACAAATAAAACCATATTTGATGGATGATAAAACGTTTCATAACATAGATACAAATCATCTTTTGTAATATCATATATGCTTTCTACACTACCGGCAATATCAACACGTATTGGATGTTGTTGATACATTGCACGCAATGTATTGAACATTAATTTATATCCAGGTTGTTCTTGATACATTTTTATCTCTTCTGCAATAATACCTTTTTCTTTATCAACAGTTTCTTTTGTAAAATAAGGCGTTTCAACCATTGTAAGTAAACGTTTAATATTGTTTTCAATATTATCAGTTGCACTGAACAAGTAGCTTGTACGATCAAAGCTTGTAAACGCATTTGCTTGTGCATTATCTTCAGCAAACGCAGTAAATAAGTCTTCTTCTTCTTTTTCAAATAATTTATGTTCTAAAAAGTGAGCAACTCCATCAGGTACAGTAACAAATTGGTCTTGTCCAAGGGGTTTGAATTGATTATCTAATGAACCAAATTGCGTAGTGTACGTGACAAATGTCTTTTGAAAACCTGGTTTGGGGATAATAAATAATCGTAAACCATTTTCTAATTCTTGTTCGAATACCCTTTCGTCTATTAATTCATAATAACGCTCTTTCATTATTTATCCCCTCCTTTTGTCAACACATAGATTGTATCTAAAAATGCTTTTTCAGCAACAGAAACAATATCTTCGCGACTTACCTTCTGTATATCATTTATAAATGTTTCTTTGCTTTGTGGTTGCTCTAATAATATTTGGTTATGCATAATCTCTATAATACTTTTCGGACGATCTTCAGATTCATATCGATGAGAAATGATTACTTTTTTAGCTAACTCTAATTTTTCTTCAGTGAAATCTCCTGCTTTTATTTTTTCAAATTCACTTATAATAGTGTCTTTTGCAGTTTCGTACTTATCACTTGAAACCCCACTCAAAACAAATAAATAGCCATTTTTGCCATCAATTTGTGAGTGTATAGAGTACGCTAAACTTTGCTTTTCTCGCACTTCATTAAATAAAACAGATGAAGGATCTCCTCCAAACATCATGTTAAATACAACAAAGGCAGCATATCCACTTTGTCCATATTGTGTTGGAAAACGGTATCCCATATTTAATTTAGCTTGATCCACGTCATCATATTCAACAATATAATCAACTTCTTCATCGTGTAAATGATGAGTAGAATGTTGGAATTGATGTTTATCGAATGGTTTAAGTGCAAATTTTTCACGTATTTGGTTCTCAACACTTTCAGGTTCTACATTGCCGACAACATAAACAGAACATTGATCATTATTAATCATTGATTGATATGTATGATATAGTGTTTCAGCAGTAATATGTGGGATTTGTTCTAGTTGTCCTGTAGATAAGTATTTGTATGCTTCATTTTCAAACATATGGTCGAGTAATTTTAAAAACGAATATTGTGCTTTGTTATCTACCATTGCTTCTATTTTTTTGGCTAATAATGTTTTCTCTTGGTTAACAAAATTATCATTGAATGCTTTATTTTCAATTAATGGATTCCAAATGATTTCTTGTAATAAATCTAATCCTTGATTAAATAATGATTCACCGTTTCTTAAATAACGTTCATTAACAATTTCTAATGAAAATGTAATGACATGCTGATCTTTGAATTTTGAAATTGTACTATTCACATACGCACCATATAAATCGGCTAAGTGATTATTAAATGACTTATCGGTTGGCCATTTCTTAGTTGCTCGAACTAATAATTTGCTTAATAATGATCTAGCTGTTATTGTGTCATATTCTAAAGGTGCCATAAATTTAAAAACTATAGTAGTTGTTTTAAATTTAGTTGTTGGTGAAACTTTGATATGTATATTTGGTTGAGATTGTCTACTCAAATATATAGCCTCCTCTATATCTTCTTACATCTATATTTTTCTAGTGATTTTAAATTGAACTAAGCTATTTTTCATATAATTTAATGAATACAAAATAGGTTCATCTAATTCATTGTAGTGCGTAATTTTTAATAAAATCAAACCTTCGTGTGGCGAAGCATTAAGTACTTCGGATATTCGAGGTTCATAATTTACCGCTTCAATTTCTGTATCAGCATAACAAATATTATGATTACTTTGTTCTTTTATCGCACTTAGTATCGATCCATTGCTCATTTGATACTCTGTACATGTTAATTCTTTTTTAGCAATTTTATCTAAACAATAGACGACCGGTTCTCCATCGGCAGTTCGTAATCGTTCTATAATGGTTACTGGATATCCTTCTTCAACGCTCAACAAATTTGCATCTAACATAGTTGCTGGTTGCTCATCAAAATTTAAGTATTCAGTTCCGCATTCAAATCCTGCATTTTTAATCATTTGCCCAATACTTATAAGTTCATTCAATGGATAAAAGAAAGGGGGCAGTGACTTAACACTTGTGCCCTCTTCAAAATTATCTTTAATGACTTGTTCAGTAATCAATGCCTGAATTGCTTCATAAACATCGTCGGTTTTTACATTTAATTCTCTGGCAATTGATAAATTACTTGGAAGTTGGTCACCATATTCCAATTTATTTTGCTTAATCAAATTTAAAATGTATTGTTTAACGTTATATACCGCATTCATTTCTGACATTTTTTTACACCTCGTCATTATTAAGATCTATTAAAACTTGTCTAGGCTTGCTTCCTTTTTGTGGACCGATTACCTGATTGCGTTCTAAATCATCCATCAACCTAGATGCTCTATTATAACCAATTCTAAATTGGCGTTGTAACAATGATGTACTTGCCTTTTGTTGTTCAACAACAAACAAATACGCTTCATCATATAAAGCATCTTCACTTTTCATTTCCGATTTATCCACTGGTGCATCTGGTTCCATTTCTTTTACATAATTTGCCTGTTGTTGTTCTACTACATAATTTACAACATCTTGCACCTCTTGGTCACTTAAAAACGCCCCTTGAATACGTGTTTGTGATGAATCACCATTTCCAACGTATAACATGTCACCTTTACCAAGTAACTTTTCTGCGCCGCCAGTACCAATAATAGTTCTTGAATCTGTTTGAGAACTCACAGCAAAAGCAATTCTAGATGGAATATTATTTTTAATGATACCCGTAATTACATCCACAGAAGGTCTTTGTGTTGCTACAATCAAATGTATACCTGCTGCACGTGCCATTTGTGTAATACGTTGAATCGCATTTTCAACTTCTTTACCAGCTACCATCATTAAATCTGCAAGCTCATCTACAATAACAACGATATAAGGTAATTCTGGTTGTTTCTCATCTAATTCTTGATTTTGCTTACGGATTAATTCGTTATAACCTTTAATATTTCTAGTTGATGAATGTTGGAATAAATCATAACGTCTTTCCATCTCAGCTACAATTTTTTCTAAAGCTTGAGCAGCTTTATGAGGATTTGTAACAACCGGAATTAATAAATGTGGAATTCCGTTATAAACATTTAGTTCAACCATTTTCGGATCGATTAACATAAGTTTAACTTCATGCGGCTTAGCATTTAATAAAATACTTGTAATAATACCATTTATACAAACAGATTTACCACTACCCGTCGATCCTGCCACCAATAAGTGTGGCATTTCATTTAGTGGAACAGTAATTGGATCACCTGATATATCTCGTCCTAATCCAACTTCTAGTTTATTATTAGACGGGAATTTTTCATCTAAAACTTCTTTTAGTGAAACTAATGAAATTTTCTCATTTGGCACTTCAATACCTACTGCAGAGCGACCAGGTATTGGCGCTTCAATTCTAACATCTTTTGCTGCTAAAGCTAATGCAATATCATTATGCAAGTTTACAATTTTACTCACTTTAACCCCTTGAGCTGGTTGAATTTCATATTGAGTTACTGCAGGACCAATTTTAATTTGTGTCACTTTTGCACTTACCCCAAAATCTTTTAATGTATTCTCTAGTACTTGTCCTTTACGTTGCACTTCAGCTTTAGATGTTGCTTTTTGTTTTGCAGGTTGATTAAGTAAAGTTAACGGTGGAACAACATACGACACATTCGTAACTTCACCAGCTTCTTCAATAGTGTTTTCACTTTCAACACTGTTATGAGTTTGTTCTGTTAATTGTTCTTGCTGATCTGCTTGATGATGATTTACGATGTTATTCGAACTATTCTCTGCATCAAACACACGTTTTTTTCGACTTGGTTGACTCTGGCTTTTACTTTCATTTTCAGTATGCCCATAAATTGGAATATCTCTTTCTTGAGGCACTTCCGTAAAATCACTCACATCTTTTATTTGTGGCTGTTCATTTTGACGTGCCTTTTGTTCTTCTTTAAGTCTCGCTTTTTCTTCACGCTTCAATTGTTTTTCTTGGTTTCTTTCCGACATTTTTTCATTAAATGAACCAAACCAAGCTTTTATATTTTCCAGTGCAACTTTTGCAACATCACGATGTTGATGGTTTGTTAATAAAATAACACTTGAGCATAATAATAAAATAGTAATAATACATACACCAAATAATGAAATTAAAGGTACGCTTAACTCTAATAAATAAAAGCCTAATACACCGCCACCAAAATTTGGAAAATGACTGTGTTGGTATGACTGATACACATAAGAAAGTACAGGTTCTCTTTCAGCTTTGATACCACTATTAAAATGAAAAGCTAACTGTGATACAAATAGCAATGCAATTTGCAATACAATCGAACCAGCCGTTCGTCTAGTTTTAGGAATACGTTTAGAGTATGTAATAAAACCAGTTGCTAAGAGTACTAAAATATATGTTAAATATCTACTGTACCCAAATAAATAATTAAAGAAGCTGTCAATTAGACGACCTATTATTCCTAATTGGAAAACACCCAACACCATTAATACAACTACTAAAATAGCTATGACATAACGTATCGGATTATCATTCTTCTTTTTCCTCGAATTTGTTCTTTTTTTTGATGTTGTTTTTTTCTTAGCTGTCGATTTCTTTTTTGCTTGTGCCAATTGACGCACCTCCTTATGTTACCTTAGTTAAAACGACGTTATTATATAATTTCCTATTTGATTTTTAGAATATGTAGTCCAAACAGACGATGAAAGAGGTTAGAACAATATCATCTATGTATCAATTTACTTAAGATAACAGATTAATCGTTACCCCTTTCAATTGACCATCATAAAATATAAGTAAATTGTCCATGACAACCATTATATTTCGGTGACTTGTTCTGACCTCTTTTATGTTAATGACTTTTTGATTAAATTTCAGAAATTACTGGAATAATCATAGGACGACGTTTTGTACTTTCGAATAATAGTTTACTAATTTGATCACGCATATTTTGCTTAATTTCAGACCATTCTATGCGTTTTTCTTGTAAACCAGCTTCTACTATTTCACGTACTTTCTCTTCTGCTTCACGTAATAAGTCTTCACTTTCACGTACATATACAAATCCACGAGATTGAATTTCAGGTCCTGCAGCTATACGTCTATTTTTAGGATCTAACGTTACTACAGCAATAAAGATACCATCTTCTGCTAAAAGATGACGGTCTCTCAATACGATATTTCCTACATCCCCAATACCAATACCATCTATTAAAATATTTCCTGAATTTACCTTTTCATTTAATATCATATCTTTACCGTTGTAATTAATGACATCTCCTTTTTCCACAAGGAAAATCTTTTCTGGTGCAACACCTGCTTCAGATGCTAGCTTCGCATGTGCTATCTGCATTTTAAATTCACCTTGTACAGGAATAAAGTATTCAGGTTTCATAATATTAATCATCATTTTTAATTCTTCCATGCAACCATGACTTGAAGCATGAATCTTCTTGTTATTTGGAATAATATGTGCGCCAGCACGTACAAGCTCATTTAATGTATTCGCAATGATAACTTCCATATTAGCAGAAGCCGTAATTGCTAAAAATACAGAATCGCCTTCTTCGATATTCATAATTTTATGCTTATGTTGCGCCATTTGACTTAAGGCTTCTACAGGTTCTCCTTGCATACCAGTAGCTATAATTATCACTTCATTTTTAGGATAATTATCAACTTCTGTTATAGGAATTAGCAAATCTTTAGGAATGTCGAAATACCCCATTTTACGAGCAATATTAAATGAACTTTCAAGTGATCTTCCTAAAAATGACACTTTACGATTTAGCTTGCTAGCAATATTTAAAACTTGCTGAATACGTATAAAGTTCGAAGCATAACATGAAACAATCAAGCGACCTCGCACTTTTGCAAAAGCATCATACATATGATGTTCAATCACATTTTCCGGAGTATTATATCCAGGTTTCTCTGCCTCAGTCGAATCACTGATTAAGACAAATACGCCTTCTTCACCAATCTCTGCCATACGTTTAATATCTGGTGCATAATGTCCATGTAAACTTTGGTCAAACTTAAATTCACCTGTATACACAATGGCACCATATGACGTGTGAATACAAACACCTAAACTATCAGGAATACTGTGTGTCGTATTAAAGAAACTAATATTCACGTTTTTGAATCTCATAATTGAATCATTATTAACTGTGTAGTAGCGAACTTTTTTATCAATATTACGGGCTTTCATATTTTCTTTAATTAACGCTATTGTCAATTTAGATCCATATACTGGTGCATCTAATTGTTCTAAAACATAACTCACTGCACCAATCGCGTGCTCATGTCCGTGTGTAAGGAATATACCCTTCAATTTATCTTTATTTTCAAGTACGTATGAAATATCTGGTATAACAATATCAATACCTAGCATTTCGTCTTCTGGAAACATAAGTCCAGCATCTAACATAAACATTTCATCGTCTACTTCAACGATATACATATTTTTAGCAATTTCGCCAACACCGCCTAATGGTATAATGCGAATATCTTTATTCTTTTTCTTTATTAAACTCAAAATCTTACCTCCTAAATTTGTTACCCGTCCATATATAAACTCACTATTCATTATAAGTTAAAAAAGACTTGATGTACACTATTAATCACTATACATACAGGATAATTAACAGTTGCACACAAAATAATAAAGCGTTTTAAAATGTTCAATACAACAAATTCAAAATGGATCACTTCGTAAAAAATGGCATAAAAAAATCACATGACGATACATTGTCGTCATATGACTTTAAATATTATTCTTCTAATGCTCTGTGTGATGCATTTACTCGACCTTGTTTATCAATTTCAGTAATCTTAACTTCAATTGTGTCACCGATTTTTAAAACATCTTCCACTTTTTCAATTCTATTTTTTGAAATTTGTGAAATGTGAAGCAACGCATCTTTACCTGGGAATAGGCCTACAAACGCACCGTATTTTTCAATACGTTTAACAGTGGCTTGATAAGTTTGACCTACTTCCGCTTCACGTGTAATTTCCTCAATGATTTCACGAGCACGATTTATCATAGCTTGATCAACGGCCCCAATAAAGATAGTACCATCTTGTTCAATATCTAATTTAACGCCTGTTTCATCAATAATTTCGTTAATTTTTTTACCACCAGGTCCGATAACATCTCTAATCTTATCTGGTTTAATTGTCATAGTTACAACTTTTGGCGCGTAAGCACTTAATTCAGTACGTGGTTGATCAATTGTTTGTAACATATGATTCATTATTTCTAAACGACCACGTCTCGCTTGTTCTAGAGCCTCTTCGATAATTTCACGTGTTAAACCGTCAATTTTAATATCCATTTGGATTGCTGTAATACCTTCTTTAGTACCAGCGACTTTAAAGTCCATATCACCTAATGCATCTTCCATACCTTGGATATCAGTTAAAATCGTATAGCTATCTTCACGTGTAACAAGGCCCATAGCAATACCAGCAACTGGTGCTTTAATCGGTACGCCCGCATCCATTAATGCTAATGTTGATCCACAAATTGACGCTTGAGATGATGAACCGTTTGATTCAAGTACCTCACTTACAATACGAATTGTATATGGGAAATCAGCAGTATCAGGAATAATATATTTTAATGCTCTTTCACCTAACGCACCATGTCCAATTTCACGACGACCTGGCGCACGTACTGGACCAGTTTCACCTACTGAAAAATTCGGGAAGTTATAATGATGCATGAATCTTTTTTCTTCTTCAGGTCCTAAACCATCAATTAATTGATAATCGCCTAAAGCACCTAACGTTAAAACTGAAAGTGCTTGAGTCTGACCGCGTGTAAATAGACCTGAACCATGCGTTCTAGGTAAAATACCAACTTCAGAATCTAATGGACGGATTTCATCAGGTTTACGGCCGTCTGGTCTGATTTTTTCATCTGCAATTAAACGTCGAACTTCTTCTTTCACTAATTCATTTAAAATTGCATAAACTTCTTTAATAAGTAATTCATTCTCTGGATCTTCTTCATCGATAAATTCATTGACGATTTCTTCTTTTAAATTATCAAGATTTTCATCTCGTTGTTGTTTATCAAATGTTAAAACTGTTTCTTTAAGTCCCTTTTCTTCGGTTAATGATTTTACACGTTCAACTAGCGCTTCATCACGCTCTGCTGGAATAAATTCTTGTTTAACAGGTTGAATGTGGTCGACGATTTGTTGTTGGAAATCAACTAAACGTTGAATCTCTTCATGACCAAAGAAAATCGCCTCTAACATTTCTTGTTCAGTAATCTCACTAGCGCCTGCCTCTACCATGTTTACTGCATCTTTATGACCTGCTACTTCAAGGTCTAAACGAGAAACTTCTTTTTCTTCTACTGTTGGGTTAATGATATATTTACCATCAATATAACCCACATTTACACCGGCGATTGGCCCTTGGAATGGAATATCCGACACACTAAGCGCCATAGATGAACCAATCATTGCAGCCATTTGTGGTGAACAATCAGGATCTGCACTTAATACCATGTTCATAATTTGAACATCATGCTTATATCCTTTAGGGAATAAAGGTCTAATTGGTCTATCAATTAATCGCGCAGTTAATGTTGCATCGTCACCAGGACGTCCTTCTCTCTTTTTAAATCCACCAGGAATTTTACCCGCAGCGTACATTTTTTCTTCATAGTTCACTGTTAATGGGAAGAAATCTCCATCACGAGGTTCTTTTGATGCAGTTGCCGTCGATAACACGACTGTATCTCCATAACGAACCAATACAGCGCCATTTGCTTGTTTAGCTAATTGCCCTGTTTCAATCGTTAAAGATCTTCCTGCCCATTCAGTTTTAAAAACTTTCTTTTCTTGAGACATTATAAATCTCCTCTCTTGAATCTAATAGTTATATCATATCATTTATTATCGTATTTTAATATTAGTTATAAAATATTGAATTGGAAAAAAGAGAGCGGGATATCCATCTATTATTTACAAAATAGACTTATCGTCCCACCCTTATCAGTATAAATATAAGTTATATTTTTTAAAAAACATACTTTATTTTTAATATCTTGATTATTACTCTAGGTGTACTTATATCATCTTTATCTCATTGTAACCTTATTATTCACTCAATATTAGCTTAACATATAATAAATGTTAATATTTGTAAAAAGCTTTTTTAATATAAATTAAGGTTGGAACATAAATATGCCCCAACCTCAAAGACGTTATATTAAGATTAACGACGGATACCAAGTGATTTAATTAATTCACGGTAACGTTGAATATCTTTACTACGTAAGTAGTTTAATAAATGTCTACGACGACCTACCATTTTTAATAATCCACGACGTGAATGGTGGTCTTTTTTGTGTGTACGTAAGTGTTCGTTTACTGCGTTGATTTCTGCAGTAAGTACAGCGATTTGTACTTCTGGTGAACCAGTATCAGTTTCGTGTACACGGTATTCTTTAATGATTTCGTTTTTACGTTCTTGTGAAATTGCCATAATCAATTTCCTCCTTAAAATGTTTGAATACTCCTTAATCTGAGTTAGGCGTTGGAGATTCGACCTACTAAGAAAAAGGTGTGGTATAGATTGTTTATATAACTATACGCAACTCTAGATATTATAAGCTACTTCATCACCAAAATCAACTGCTAATAAATATTTAGCACGCGATTTATCATCGTTCATTTGTTTAACTAATGGGTCGATACCATCAAATTTAATCTCAGGACGTAAGAAATGATGCCAATTCACGGTCACTCGTTCACCATAAATATTATCCTCAAAGTCAAAGATATTCACTTCGATGACAACTTCTGCTTTGTTAGGATCATGAAATGTTGGCTTTACACCTATGTTAGCTACCCCTCGATATAATTTATTTTCAGTGCCGATTTCAATACTAACGGCATAAACACCTTTACGAGGCAACAAATAATCATCACTAGGTTGAATGTTAGCTGTTGGGAAGCCAATAGTTCTTCCCCTTTTTTCACCTTGCACTACAGTGCCTTTAATAGAATATATATAGCCTAAAGCATCATTCGCTTTTTGCAACTCACCATTGATTAAATCTTGACGAATAGAAGTTGTAGAAATTTTTTCATTTTCAATTTCTTGTTTACTCACAATTGTCGTATTAAACGCATCATATTCTTGAAGAACAGTCATATTACCTTTTCCAAATTTACCAAAAGTAAAATCAAAACCAGCAATGACTTCTTTTACATTATTTTTAATTATATAATTTTCAACAAAATCTTCTACGCTCACATTAGCAAACCTAGATGAAAAATTAACCACTATACAATAATCAATATCATGTTGGCTAATTTTTTCGATTTTATCTGAAAGTGGCGTTAAATACGTTGTTCGTTTTCTTTTAGGATTCAACACGACAGACGGATGCGGATCAAATGTCATCACCGCTTTTTTTAAACTGCGTGCCTCAGCTATTTCGTTTAATATATCAAAGACTTTGTCATGACCTTTATGCATGCCATCGAAAAATCCGAATGCCATTGCAACATCCTCTGTAATATACTGTTTAGATTGTATAGGATGTGTCACTTCTATGACTTTCATAAATTCTATCTCCTTTAATTAAAGACTTTTTTAGGTTTAATTTCTGATTCTTTTGTAGGGTGTACCATATAAATTGCTAATACTTTTTCTGAATCATCATCAATAAATACAATTTGGTCTTTAATTTTGTTATCAAATTCATTTTTATTAAATTTCTGCCCATTTAAAATACGTTTTTTTATGTGCGAATCTTTAATTTTAATGCTTGGCAAACCCTTTAATCCATATTCTAAAGGAAATAATTTATTTTGCAATGAATCCTGCTCATGAAGTTCTTTTATTTGTTCTAATGTAAGGCTATCTTTCAACACAAATCCACCAGACTCGATTCGTGTTAATTTCGACATATGTGCGGGAAAGCCTAATTTCACACCAATATCAGTTGCTAGCGTTCTAATATATGTACCTTTACCACAGATGACGCGTATTTTAAAATGACACTCATTTTCTTTAAAATCTAATTCAGATATACGCCCAATGTCTTTAATATAAACTTTACGCTTTGGTCTTTCAACTGTTTCATTATTACGCGCATATTCATATAATTTTTTACCATTTACTTTGACGGATGAGTACATCGGCGGAATTTGTTCAATGATACCTTTAAAACTTTCTAACAATCGGTCAATATCGTCCTTATTAAAATCTGCTGAGTGTACACCTTTTGTTTCCAATGTATCACCCGTTTGATCTTCAGTCGTTGTGCTTCTTCCTATCGATACAGTTGCTTCATAAGCTTTGCCCATATCCATAACATAATCACTAACTCTCGTTGCATTACCTATACATACCGGTAACACGCCTGCAACTTCAGGATCAAGCGTACCTGTGTGCCCTATTTTTTTAGTCTTTAAAATTTTACGCAATTTGAATACGACGTCATGACTTGTTAAACCACGTTCTTTATATACTGGTAATATACCGTTATACATGTTGTCACCTTCTTTTTTAAAAATATATTTTAATAGCGTATTAACTGAATTTATCCATAAAAAAACTGGAAAATGTTAACTATTTCTACACATCTATGTATTAACTGTTTAATGTTAATATACCGATATTAAGAAATTATCAAACATTTTCCAGATATCTAACACTAAATTATCTATCTTGTTTGTGTAAATCTTGAATCATTCGTTCAATTTTATTACCATATTCGATTGATTGATCATATTCATACATTAATTCCGGCATAATACGTAATCGCATTCTAGAACCTAATTCAGACTTAATGAAGCCTTTTGCTTTATCAAGTGCTTTAAATGTATTTTCTACTTCTTTATCGTTACCTAATACAGTTAAAAATACTTTAGCCTGCGATAAATCATTTGTTAAAACAACATCTGTAATTGTAATAAAACCAACTCGAGGATCTTTGACTTTATTGTTGATGATATCCATTAATTCCTTCTTCATTTGTTCACCAACACGCTCTGCTCTCATACTGCTCATTCTTGTCACCTCTTTATCTTTAAGTTCAATTGTTATTTGCATTTTTTAGTGTAACAATGCTTAAACAATTATTTTAGCTCACACGTTATTTTAATAAATTAAACCTATAAAATCAAATAAAGTTTGCCGTAAGATAGGCATTTCAACAGAAAATTTTCCAATAATAGTCGACATTATATTTTGTCATTAAAAAGCATTCTAGGTCACCACAAAATTTTATACAAAAATCATGTCTATATAACGTAACTTTTAATAGTTAATTTATTCTAATAAAAATCCAAAAGCTAGTATCAAATATGCTCCCTATAAAGTAGACACTTAAAAAGTGCAATATTTATAGGGAGCATATCAATCTTAACTATACTTTTAGCTTGTAATTTATTTAATTAACGCTTAATTTCAACCATTTCAAATGCTTCGATAACATCGCCTTCTTTAAGGTCATTGTAGTTTTCAATTGTAATACCACATTCATAACCTTTTGCAACTTCCTTAGCATCATCTTTGAAACGTTTAAGTGTATCTAATTCGCCTTCATATTGAACAATACCATCACGAATAATACGTACACCAGCATTTCGCGTAATTTTACCTTCAGTAACATAACATCCAGCAATAGTACCAACTTTAGAAACTTTGAATGTTTGACGAACTTCAGCTTGTCCGATAACTTGTTCTTCAAATTCTGGATCAAGTAAACCTTTCATCGCTGATTCAATTTCTTCGATAACATTATAAATAACTCTGTGTAAACGCATATCAACATTTTCAGCTTCTGCAGCACGTTTTGCACCACTGTCTGGACGAACATTGAAACCAATGATAATACCGTTTGAGGCATTAGCAAGTGTTACGTCTGACTCGTTAATCGCACCAACCGCTGTATGAATGATACGAACATTTACGCCTTCAACATCAATTTTCATTAATGATGCAGCTAAAGCTTCAACAGAACCTTGAACATCACCTTTAATAATAACGTTTAAATCTTTCATTTCACCTTGTTTCATTTGTTCAAACAGGTTATCTAATGAAACATTTTTACTTTCTTGACGTTGTTGTACAATGCTTGCTTCGTGTCTTGATTCACCAATACGACGAGCTTGTTTTTCATCACTAAATACAACAAAGCGATCCCCAGCTTGTGGCACATCATTAATACCTGTAATTTCAACAGGCGTTGATGGACCAGCTGTTTTGATTCTTTGACCTAAGTCGTTAACCATTGCACGGATACGGCCGTAAGTATTACCAACTACAATCGCATCACCAACATTTAATGTACCGTTTTGTACTAATAATGAAGCAGAAGGACCACGTGATTTATCTAATTCAGCTTCGATAACTGTACCAACAGCACGGTTTTTAGGATTTGCTTTAAGTTCTTGAACTTCTGCAACTAATCCTATCATTTCTAATAAATCGTCGATACCATCACCACTTAATGCAGAAAGTGGAACGAAAATTGTTTCGCCGCCCCAATCTTCAGGAATTAAACCATATTCAGTTAATTCTTGCATAACTCGATCAGGATTTGAAGTTGGTTTATCAATTTTATTTACTGCAACAATAATTGGTACTTCTGCTTCTTTAGCATGGTTAATTGCTTCAATTGTTTGTGGCATAACACCATCGTCAGCTGCTACTACTAAAATCGTAATATCTGTTACTTGTGCACCACGCGCACGCATCGTTGTAAAAGCAGCATGTCCCGGTGTATCTAAGAAAGTGATTTTTTTGCCATCGTTTTCAATTTGATATGCACCAATATGTTGAGTGATTCCGCCTGCTTCACCTGCTGTAACTTTTGTATGACGAATTGAATCTAATAAAGTAGTTTTACCATGGTCAACATGTCCCATAATTGTTACAACAGCTGGTCTCTCAATTGCTTCTGGATCATCTTTTTCGTCTTCGAAGTAGATTGATAAATCTTCTTCATTAATCACAACTTCTTCTTCAACCTCAACGCCATAATCATCGGCAATTAATTCAATTGTTTCTTGATTTAATGATTGATTGATATTAGCAACAATACCAAGTAAGAATAATTTTTTGATAATTTCTGATGATTCAACATTTAATTTATCCGCAAATTCGCCTACTGTAATACCTTCTTGATATGTCACTTTTGATGGTATTTCTTTTGGAGCAGCTGGTTGACTTTGTGGTTTATTATTCTTGTTATTTTTCTTATTATTTCTATTATTCTTTTTATTGCCTTTGTTGCCTTTATTATTTTGTTGTTGATTCTTTTTGTTATCTTTTTGTTGCCCTTTATTTTGGTTTTGATTGTTTGATTTTTGGTGATTATTTTGAGTGCTTTGTTTATTGTCGTTCTTTTGTTCTTTTTTGAACTTTTTATCTAATGCTTTAATTTGGTCATCTTCCAAAGCTTGCATATGATTTGAAACCTCAATATTCATGCTTTTTAACTCATCTATAATCTCTTTACTCTTTAGATTTAATTCTTTCGCATATTCGTAAATTCTTTGTTTACTCATATAATCACTCCTTATGATATTCATCTATCATTGATAGCAACTTTTTAGCAAAGCCTGGGTCAGTAATCCCTACATTAACACGCTCACCTTTTCCAAGTGCTATTCCCAATTCATTTCGATTTCCAAACTTTCTGAATGGAACTTTGTAACTCTTACATTTATCTGTAATTAATTTAGCTGTATTATTAGACGCATCATTTGCAACAATAACGAGCTTCAAATTTCCTTTTTTAATTTCATTAACAATGACTGATTCACCTGTTTTTACTTTACCAGCTCTCATTGCTAATCCTAAAAAGTTTAATATTTGAACTATACTCATTTTGGGATCTCTTCTCTATAAATTAACCTAATAATTTCTTTGTAAACAGGATCCAATTGCTCTTTAGATGCTTTAAAATATTTTTCTAAAATTTCTTTTTGTTGTGCTTTTTCAACCATAGCAACATCTTTAGAAACATATGCGCCACGGCCTTGTTTCTTTCCAGTAACATCCGCAAAGATTTCGCCTTCTTTATTAACAACAACACGAATCATATCTTTTTTGGGATGCATTTCATTTGAAAGAATACATTTTCGCATCGGAATTTTTTTCTTTTTCATAGATACTTCACTCCAACCTATTATTCAGATTCTTTCTCTACATTTGTTTCAACTGAAACATCAGTTACCTCTTCGGTTGATTCTGTTGTGTCAGCATCTTCTAAAGCAACATCTTCTTCAGTTACTTTTTCAGCTTCAACTACTGGATAGATACCCGCTTCACGCGCATCTGTTTCTGATTTAATATCAATTTTCCAGCCGGTTAATTTAGCAGCTAGACGTGCGTTTTGTCCTCTTTTACCAATCGCTAATGACAATTGATAATCAGGAACAACAACTACTGTAGATTGATTTGTTTCATCAACAATAACTTCTAAAACTTGAGAAGGGCTTAAAGCATTTTTTACAAATACTTTTGGATCTTCATTCCATTGAACGATGTCGATTTTTTCGCCACCTAGCTCTTCAACAACAGCTTCAACACGCGCGCCTTTGGCACCAACACATGCACCAACAGCATCTATATCATTGTTTTCAGAGAAGACACTAATTTTAGAGCGATCACCAGCTTCACGTGCTACTGATTTAACAATTACAGTACCATCGTAAATTTCTGGAACTTCTTGTTCAAATAAACGTTTTAATAAACCTGGATGGCTACGAGAAACATAGATTTGAGGACCTTTTGTCGTTTGTTCCACTTTGTTAACATATACTTTGATACGTTCGTTAGGAATATATTTTTCGTTAGGACTTCTTTCTGCTTCAGATAAAACAGCTTCGATACGACCTAAATTCACATATACATAACGATGGTCAACACGGTCAATAATTCCAGTAAGTATATCTTCTTCTTTGTCTATAAATTCTTCAAATAAAATTTCACGTTCAGCATCACGAAGACGTTGCATTACTGCTTGTTTCGCTGCTTGAGCACCTACACGACCAAAATCTTTAGGTGTTACATCTTCTTCGTATATATCACCAATTTCATATGCAGGGTTTTTAACAAGCGCTGTACTTAAATCCACTTCATCTCTGTCGTCAAATACTTCTTCAACAACATCTTTACGAGCGATAACTTTGAAAGTACCTTGATCCATATTTAATTCCACACGGACATTTCTTGCACTATCATAATTCTTTTTGTATGCAGTAATTAAAGCTGCTTCAATAGCATCAATTAATACTGCTCTAGGAATCTTCTTTTCTTTTTCTAAATACTCAGTAGCTAATAATAATTCATTACTTGACACGTTTTTTCCTCCTCATCACGTTAAATCATAACTGCGTGACGTGCTTTTGCTATTTTGTCTCTCGGTATCTCTATATCTTTCGTTCTTGCTTTGATTTTAACTTGTACTACAATTGTTTCATTATTGACTTCTTGTAAAATGCCTAACCATTCCTTTTCACCTTCAATTGGTACATATAAAGAAACAAATACAGGTTTAGTTATTGCATTTTGGAAATCTTGTTCTTTTTTAATTGGACGTTCTGCACCAGGTGACGCTACATCTAAATAATACATTTCAGGAATAGGATCATTTGCATCCATAGCTTCACTTATTTTTTCAGAAGCTAGCGTACAATCTTTTAAATCTACGCCACCTTCTTTATCAATAGAGATTCTAAGAAAATGATCTCTACCCTCTTTGACATATTCAACGTCTACAAGTTCAAAATTCAAGTCTTCCATAATTGGTTTAACAATCACTTCTACTTGTTCTGTAATTTTACTCATACAGGCCTCCCTTTTTGGCAAATAGAAAAGAGCGGGAATCTCCCACTCTTCTGCCTGAGTTCACTAATTTTTAAGCAACTTAATTATAGCATAAGTTTATGCTTGAAACAAATGACTTCACTATTAATCAGAGATTCTTGCAAAAGTTTGTTCATTTACTTCACTATTACATTCGAATAGACTCGTAAGACGTTGAAAAGAAATACAGGCATAATTTTATGTCCGGCAACAATTTTGTATTTCTTTAACTACGCCATACGCATTAAATAAATACCTTGATTATTTCATTTTACATATCGAATATCGAAAGTTGAGCTTTATCTGGTAAATTCGGTAATGAGCCTAACTCATCTAAATACTCAATAATTTTCTGAGATAATCCAGCTTTTTTGTTTAAATCTTCTTTTGATAAAAATGGGCCATCGTCACGAGCTTCAACAATTCGTTTCGCAACGTTTTCGCCAAGCCCAGGCACTGATATGAACGGCGGAATAAGTGTATCGCCTTCAATGATAAATTCGAACGCCTGACTCTTTTCTAAACTAATCGGTTGCATTCGATAACCTCGATGCGCCATTTCATTCATAATTTCCAAGACTGTTAATACGTCTTTTTCTTTTTTACCTAGATCCATATAGCGAGAATACATGTCTTTTACAGTATTTCGAATGCTTGTTTTATCTTTAATCATCGTGATTAAATCAAAATCTGACGCACGAATTGTAAAGTAAGATGCATAGTAATAAAGTGGATGATGTACTTTGAAATATGCAATACGTACTGCCATTAAAACGTATGCTGCTGCATGGGCTTTAGGGAACATGTACTTAATTTTAAGACATGAATCTAAATACCAATCCGGCACTTCATTTTCTTTCATCGTTTCAATCATTTCTTCAGTTAAACCTTTACCTTTACGTACTGACTCCATTATTTTAAAAGCCATTGATGGTTCTAAACCAGCATACATTAAATAAACCATGATATCATCACGACAACCAATTACACTTGATAAATCACATATACCGGTTTTAATTAATTCTTGAGCATTACCTAACCACACATCTGTCCCATGAGATAATCCTGAGATTTGAACTAATTCAGAAAATGTTGTTGGCTTTGTATCTTCTAACATTTGACGCACGAATCCTGTACCGAATTCTGGTACCCCAAACGTACCTGTTTTACATAAAATTTCATCTTCAGTAACACCCAAACTTTCAGGTGTACTAAAAATCTGCATAACTTCTTTATCATCTACAGGTATTGTTTTTGGATCAATCCCTGATAAATCTTGAAGCATACGAATCATTGTTGGATCATCGTGTCCAAGTATATCAAGTTTTAATACATTATCATGAATAGAATGGAAATCAAAATGTGTCGTCATCCATGCTGAATTTTGATCATCGGCAGGATATTGTATCGGCGTAAAATCATAAATATCCATGTAATCAGGTACTACAATAATACCCCCTGGATGCTGTCCAGTTGTACGTTTAACACCTGTACATCCTTTAACAAGTCGATCTATTTCAGCGCCTCTTTTGTGGATGCCTTGATCATTCAAATAACCTTTAACATAACCAAAAGCAGTCTTTTCAGCAACAGTACCAATTGTACCTGCACGGAATACTTTATCCTCACCAAATAATACTTTTGTGTAGTTATGGGCATTCGGTTGATATTCACCACTAAAGTTTAAGTCGATATCAGGAACTTTATCTCCCTTAAATCCTAAAAATGTTTCAAACGGAATATCTTGTCCTTCTTTAATAAGTGGCGCTCCACAAGTTTCACACGTCTTATCAGGTAAATCGAATCCTGATCCTACTGAACCATCATTGAAAAATTCACTCGTTTTACAGTTCGGACAAATATAGTGTGGCGGTAACGGGTTTACTTCAGTAATCTCAGTCATTGTCGCTACAAAACTAGAACCTACTGAACCACGGGAACCAACTAAGTATCCATCATCTAATGATTTTTTAACTAAACGTTGCGAAATTAAGTAAATTACCGCAAATCCATTACCGATAATACTTTTTAATTCTTTTTCTAATCGATCAATTACGATTTGAGGCAGGTCTTCACCATACAATTTACGCGCATTTGCATAACTTAGTTCTCTAATTTCTTCGTTAGCACCTTCCATACGCGGTGTGTATAATTCATCTTTAATAGGAACAACACGTTCAATTCGATCTGCTAATTCGTTTGTATTTTTCACAACAATTTCATGCGCTTTTTCTTCACCTAAAAAATGAAACTCGTTTAACATTTCATCTGTAGTTCTAAAATGCGCTTCCGGTAAAGTTGAGCGATTAAGTGGATTGCCAGGTTGTGATGCTATTAAAATTTTACGTGCGATACCATCATGTTCAAACAAATAGTGTGCATTTCCTGTCGCAATAACAGGAATACCCGCTGTGTCACCTGCATGTATTAAACGTTGATAAATTTCATGTAATGTTTCAGTATCTCTAATAAGCTCTCTATCAATTAAATCTTGATAAAGTGCCGGTGGTTGAATTTCAATAAAATCATAATATTTGGCAATTTTTTCAACTTGGCTCTGGTCCTTCTGCATAACTGCCGTAAATAATTCACCTTCATCACACGCTGTACCTACCAATAATCCCTCACGATATTCATCTAACAATGAACGTGGAATTCGAGGTGTACGGTAGAAATACTTCACCAATGATGCACTTACAATTTTAAATAGATTTTTAAGACCTTGTTGGTTTTGTACAATTAATGTGACATGACTAGGTCTTGCACGTTTATATGCATCTTCATTACTGAGTTTTTTGTTAATTTCGTTATGATTTAATACGCCTAATTCTTTCATTTGTTGAACCATTTTTATGAAAATGTAAGCTGTTGCTTCTGTATCATAAATGGCACGGTGATGTTGCGTTAATTCTACGCCATATTTTTTAGCTAAGAAATTTAAACCATGTTTACCATATTCAGTATTAATCGTACGAGATAATTCTAATGTATCGATAACACCATTCGTAGATGGTCCAAATCCAAGACGTTCATATCCCGTGTCGATGAAGCCCATATCAAATGAAGCATTATGTGCTACGAATATCGCATCGCCAACCCATTCTTTAAATTCTGTAAGTACTTCTTCAATCTCAGGGGCATCTACTAACATATCATCAGTAATATGCGTCAAATTGATAATCGTTTCCGATAATCGTTCATGCGGATTACTAAACCTTTCAAACTTATCGATGATTTCGCCGTTATGAACTTTCACAGCTGCAAGCTCAATGATTTTATCATACTGATTTGATAAACCAGTTGTCTCGACGTCGAATACAACATAAGTAGCATCTTTTAATACGACATCTTGTGGTTTGTATGCAATCGGAACACCATCATCAACTAACATACCTTCCATACCATATATCATTTTAATACCATGTTTTTCCGCTGCTGCGTGAGCATCTGGAAATGCTTGCACAACATTATGGTCTGTAACCGCAATGGCTGGATGTCCCCAGTCTGCTGCCTGTTTAACATACGCACCAATATTTGGTATACCATCCATTTGACTCATTGCAGTATGCAAGTGGAATTCTACACGCTTTTCTTCAGCCTTATCTTTTTTTGTCGCTTTTTTAATCTCTTCAATATCAGACATCATCATAACTAAATCTCTAATAAATGTATCTTCTTCAATACGACCTTGAGCCCTAACCCATTTACCAACACTTAGCGCTTTAAAATGTTCTAAATCATCTTTGTTTTTACGAGTAAACATTTTTAAAACTAAAGAGTCCGTATAGTCAGTCACTTTAATTTCTACGATATGACGACCACTTTTAAGTTCTTTTAAGTTTATATCAAAAATGACGCCCTCTATTGCAACTTTATACTCTTCCTCAATAATAGATTCAATTGGTTTAATATTTTCAATTTGAATCGGCTTACCAATTTGACACTTATCGACAGCACTTTCGTTGTTATCTTGTTGTTTCGCTTTTTCAGCTTTCATTTTTTCAAGTTTCTCTGTTGCCAATCGTGCACTTTGTTCGTCTTCTTCTTGAATATGTGCTTCTAAAGAAGCTAAGTTTTGTTCTTGATCATTATCATTTGTTTCGAATATGATTTTATCGATATCAAAACCACAATTTCTAAACGCTTTGATAAGACTTCCATTGCATGCCTTATCAAAATGATTACGTTCAATGTCATTTGATACCATTACTTTTAATACTTTTCCAGACATAATAAGCTTTTTCTGTTTCAATTGACCTTTAACTTTTGGAGATAAAGCTGTTTGGTCAATACAGTGCCCAAAGTATTTAATTGCATGTTCATCTTGATTCGTGCCATTTGTTACCGTAAAACGACATGTAACGTTGGCGATATCTTTAAACTCTTGCTCTATTGCATTTAAAAATAATAAATAATCTTCATGAGCTAAGAATTGTGGTAATGTAATATGAAATTCCCATGTTCTGTTTTTGTTAGAAACATCTATACGTGTCAGTTCACCTGTATTTAAAATTTCAGCATCTAATTGATTTGAAATTTTAATTTGATCAGCAAGCACTTTAAATTTTTGTTGCTCTGTCATTGCCAAGACAATTACCACCTTAAATAGAAATTACTTTTACGTGTTCGAACAATATTTAGATTATGTAGGCATAGTAATGATAGAAAATTAAATGCTTTATATTTGGCTAATCATAATATTGTTAAAACAAATTTATCTTTAATTATACTATGTCTTCAGTCATTTTTCATCGAATAATCATTATATCAAAAATAATAAGAGCAGGACATAAGCATCTGATTTCTTTCAGCTTTTTCCTACTCTTATAATTCATTCGATCTTAATTATTTTAAGTTATCATATTTATTTGTAATGACAGTCATTAAGTCATCAATGTGAACTTCTTCGCTATCACCTGTTAAACGTTCTTTAACTTCTACAATACCTTCCGATGCACGTTTACCAACAACAATTCGCAGTGGTAAACCAATTAAATCAGCATCATTAAATTTGACACCCGCACGTTCTTGACGATCATCATACAACACATCAAATTTAGTATTAAATTCAGCATATAGTGCCTCCGCTAGTTCTCGTTGATCATCTTTCTTAGGATTAATAGAAATTAAATGTAAATCAAATGGAGTAACTGATTTAGGCCAAACAATTCCATTATCATCGTGATTTTGTTCAACAATCGCACTTAGCGTTCTAGAAATTCCAATACCGTAACAACCCATAATTAAAGGTTGGGCTTTTCCTTGGTTATCTAAGAATGTAGCATTCATTGATTCTGAATACTTAGTACCCAATTTGAATACTTGACCAACTTCAATACCTTCAGCAAAATGTGCAACGCCTGAACCATCACTTAACTTTTCGCCTTCTAAAATAAAACGGAAATCGCCATATTCATCAACGTTGAAGTCTCTACCTACATTTACATTAATTAAGTGATAACCATCTTCGTTAGCACCGACAACTAAATTATTTAAATCTTGCACAAAATTATCTGCATAAATTTTGATTTCTTTATCAATTACAGGACCTAGTGAACCAGGATTTGCACCAACTAAATTAACAATTTCGTCTTGTGTTGCGAGTTCAATATTATCTGTGCCGAAATAAGATTTTAATTTAATGTCATTAATTTCATGATGTCCACGCACTAAAACCATAATATATTCGCCATCAACTTTGAAAATCATCGTTTTAACGATTTCATCTACTGGTCTACCTAAGAAGTCTGCCAATTCTTGCGCAGTCTTTACATTTGGTGTTTCAATTTTTTCTAAAGGTTGCACAGTAGTATGCTTATGATTTGGTTCGTAAACGACTTCTGCTTTTTCGATGTTAGCAGCATAATCACTTTCTTTACTGTAAACGATTGTATCCTCACCGATAGCACTTAATGCCATAAATTCATGTGTATGGCTACCGCCAATAGCACCTGAATCTGCAACTACTGGTCTTGCGTTAATGCCAACTCTCTCAAAAATACGGCTATACGCTTGATACATATCTTGATACGTTTGATCTAATGATGCCTCGTCAGCATGGAATGAATATGCATCTTTCATAATAAATTCACGACCACGAAGTAAACCAAAACGTGGTCTCTTTTCATCACGGAATTTAGATTGAATTTGGAATAATGTCATCGGTAATTGTTTGTATGATTTCAATTCATTTCTTACTATTGATGTAACTAATTCTTCATGTGTTGGACCTAATGCAAATTGTCTTCCATGTCTATCTTGTAAACGCATTAATTCTGGGCCATATGCACCCCAACGTCCTGATTCTTCCCATAATTCAGCTTGTTGTAACGCTGGCATTAAAATTTCAACAGAATCGATACGTTCCATTTCTTGTCGCACAATTGCAGTAATATTATTTAACACACGTGTTGCTAGCGGTAAATAACTATAAATCCCACTTGTACTTTGCTTTATCAAACCCGCTTTCAATAATAAACGATGACTTTGTGCTTCTGCTTCTGATGGCACGTCACGCATCGTTGGTATAAAAACTTTGGATTGCTTCATAATTATTTATCCTCCTAAATTATAAGAAATATCGTCGAATATCATTCCACGTTACTAATATCATAATAACGACCATGAAAATGGCACCAATAGCAATAATCGTTGTTTCCGCTTTTTTATTAACTGGTTTTCTGAAAATCGCTTCATATATAACAAATAAAATACGACCACCGTCTAGTGCAGGAATAGGAATTAAATTCATAATACCTAAGTTTACACTTAATAACGCAGTGTATCCAATTAAGCTAATGATACCCGCTTTAACAACTGAGTCTACGTTATGATAAATACCAACCGGACCATTTAACATATCAAATGAGAATCCGCCCGTAAATATACTAGCCAACATACCTACTACAGCTGTAAAAATTAGTGTACTACCTTTCAAAAAGCTTTCAAATCCATATACAATTGGTTTGAAGAGCGTACGTTCACTCGCTGGTTGGAATCCGAGAACATACTTCGTCTCTGAACTAACTTTAGTCAGTTTTCTTTCAGTCTTTTTAGGTGTTAATTCAACTGACTTTGTTTTACCATTACGTTCAAATTTAACAGTCGTCTTATTATCTTTAACTTTATCTAACGCCTTATCAACATCATCAAATTCAGATATTTTATATTTGCCAATTTGGACAATTTTATCGCCTTTTTGTAAGCCTGCTTGTTGAGCTGGATACTTATCTGCGACTTGTTCTACAGTAGACGTAGGTGTACCTTGATAATAAGCAAGACCAATAAATAGGACTAAAGCTAATATAAAGTTAAATAACGGTCCTGCAAATAATGTTAAAAATTTCGGCCATGGCTTTTTATGTGCAAACTGTCTGTCTCTCGGAGCAATTTGAACTAAGCTACCATTTTCAACAAAGAAAGACTTTCTAGCAATTTTAAAATGATGTCTTTCATTATCATAAGCAGTAATACCTTCTATGAATAAGTCGTCTTTAAAATCACATTTTTTAACTTCGATCGCTTCAATTTGTTGAAACTTATGATGATCATCTAATATGATATGTGTTATTTCATTTTCTTCATTCAGTTTAATTTTAACGTTCATACCAGGCTCGACTGGTGGCTCTTCTAAGCCATCTCCTGCCATACGAACATATCCACCAACAGGCAATAACCTAATAGTGTAAAGTGTTTCATTTTTTCTAAAACTAAAAATTTTCGGCCCCATACCGATCGCAAATTCTGGACACATAATGCCTGCTCTTTTCGCAAAAAACATATGGCCATATTCATGAACGGTTACTAGTACACCAAAAACAATAATAAATGCAATTATTGTAACTAAATAGCTCACTCGCTACACCTCGATTGTTTATAAATTTCTTTTATTTTAAAAATGATTGCTGTATACGTAACATAAGTCATTATAATATGATACTGACAAATCACAAAATATAACGTCTAATTTTCAAAGTTAATAATGCGTATAATTTTCAAAAGGAGTTCTGAGATTCATTAAATTATCTCAGCAACTCCTCTTTACGTTTATTGATTTGTTCTCAGCATTAAGATTGTATTAATAAAATATTTAATAATGGTAACACAAACATAAAGCTGTCAAATCGGTCTAAAATACCACCGTGTCCAGGTAGTATTCGACCTGAGTCTTTAACGCCGAAATGACGCTTAAATCCTGATTCCACTAAATCACCTAATTGACCAAATAAACTTAAAATCAATGTCACTCCAAGTAATATCCATACATTCATATTGAAATCTACAAAATATAACATTGCAAGAGGCACTATCAAACTACAGAACAAGCCACCTATGAATCCTTCGATTGTTTTATTCGGACTTATTACTGGCCAAAGCTTATGTTTACCCATCATTTTACCAAATAAGTAAGCCCCTGTATCTGTAAGCCAAACAATTAAAAAGGCATATAATATGTAATGTAATCCTTCTGATCTCGTTTCATAAAAGAACATAAAACCAATGCCTACATAAGCCACAGACATTAAGCAAAATGCAGCATCCATAAAACTAAATCTGTTTTTAGATAAGACAGTATAACTTAATACAATAAAGCTCATTGCAATTAAACTTTTTAATTGAATTACTTGTACCCATGGTCCTGCATGTTGTGGCAACATAATAATGATAAGACCAACTGCACTAATTAAACCAGGAACTGAAACAAATTTAATCATATTCATATTCAACAATTCTTTTAATGCAATCAATGCTAAT
Organism: Staphylococcus sp. HMSC062H10; assembly: GCF_001836945.1. Lineage (NCBI taxonomy): Bacteria > Bacillati > Bacillota > Bacilli > Caryophanales > Staphylococcaceae > Staphylococcus > Staphylococcus sp. HMSC062H10. Next base: position 180,150 of record NZ_KV830972.1, on the reverse strand, counting down.
ATATTAGCAAATATCATTAACACAAGGCCGCCTTTTAACAAGATAGGCAAGAATACGATTAAGGCAATAATAGCTGTCAGCGTTCTAACTTTCATACTATACTACTCCTCACTCAATCCGCCAAAGCGTCTTTGACGTGACTGATAAATTTTAATACATTTAATTAATTCATCTTCGTCAAAGTCAGGCCATAATTTTTGATTAAAGATAAATTCACTATACGAAACTTGCCAAATCAAGAAATTACTTATTCTTTGTTCTCCTGAAGTACGAATTAACAACTCTGGATCAGGATAGTCTTTTGTCATTAAATGATTGTTTATATATGTTTCATCTATGATATCACTATTCAAACCTTGTTGATGAAGCTCGTCAAACATATTTTTAATACTATGAACAAGTTCTGCTCTGCCACCATAATTAATTGCAAATATTAATTTTAAGCCGGTATTATTAGCTGTCTTTTCTTTAGCATTATTTATTGCTTCTATCGTTGATTTTGGCAACTTATCAGTAAATCCAATTGTTTCAACTTTGACATTTTTTTCAATTAGTTCCGGTAAAAATGTCTTTAAGAAATTGACAGGCAAATTCATAATATAATTTACTTCACTTTCAGGTCTTGACCAATTTTCAGTGGAAAAGGCATATAAAGTTAAGTACTTAACACCAATATCACTAGCTACCCTAGTAATTTTTTTTATTGTTTGCATACCTTCGTAATGACCTTTAATTCTAGGCATTTTTCGCTTCTTAGCCCATCGCCCATTACCATCCATAATAATAGCGATATGTTCAGGTATATTAGACGAGTCTAATTCTTCATTATAATTATTTATAGTGTTCTTTTTATTTATTAGCTTTTTAAACATGGTCTTTCCTCCGAGCCTGATCATCTCTGTCATATAGTATAAGTTACTAAACAATCATTATCATTTTATCATACTCATTTAATGCATTGAATAAGCAAATAAAAAAACTGTACCAAAGTCTGACTCGGTACAGTTTACACCAGAAATGTGACATACATACTGAGGTTAAAAATTACATAACTTTATTATAGCAATATACCTAATGCCTATTATTTATAAAGTATATGTTTAATTAACTTGTTTAAACACCATTTTATGCTCATTGTGAATTTAAATTATCACATGCATATTTGATTTAATTAAACATGCCCATTTTAAATGTTACATTATCGTTTAATACTGGCATTTTAATATGTCATTGTATATTAGTTTTATACTGACATAATATCTTTTTCTTTATCAGCAATCATTTGATCAATTTCTTTTATTGAATTGTCTGTTGCTTTCTGAACATCTTCAGTACCACTTCTCAACTCATCTTCAGTAATGTCGCCATTTTTTTCATCTTTTTTCAACTGATCATTCATATCACGACGAATATTTCGAACAGATACTTTAGCTTCTTCACCAATTTTCTTAACATCTTTAACGCGCTCTTTTCTACGTTCTTCTGTTAAGGCAGGTACTGCAATACGTATCACTTCGCCATCACTTGTTGGGTTGACACCTAAGTTAGCTGCTATTATCGCTTTTTCGATGTCAGCTACAGAACTTTTGTCGTATGGAGAAATAACAAGTAAACGTGCTTCTGGAACATTGATGCTTGCTAATTGTTGTACAGGTGTTGGTGCACCATAGTAATCAACTGTTACGCCGTTTAATAAATTTGAATTAGCTCTTCCTGCACTGATGTTCGCTAATTCACGTGATAAGCTTTCGATTGATTTTTGCATTCTTGATTTAGTTTCATTAATAATGTCACTCATTATTTTACACCTCTAAATTTATTTTGTAATTAACGTACCTATCTTTTCACCCATAACAGCACGTTTAATATTTCCTTCTTCCATAATAGAGAAAACAGTTAACGGAATGTTATTATCCATACAGAATGAGGATGCTGTTGAATCCATTACTTGTAAACCTTCTTGAAGCATTTGAATATGCGTTAAATGTTCATATTTAACCGCATCTTTGTTTACTTTAGGATCTGCAGAATATACACCATCTACATTATTTTTGCCCATTAAAATAACATCTGCTTCAACTTCTGCAGCACGTAATGCCGCTGTAGTATCTGTAGAGAAGTATGGGTTTCCAATACCTGCAGCAAAAATAACTACACGTTTCTTTTCTAAGTGTCTAATTGCACGACGACGAATATAAGGTTCAGCCACTTGCTTCATTTCAATAGATGTTAATACTCGTGTATCACAATCCAATTGTTCTAAACTATCTTGTAATGCTAAGGCATTCATTACAGTTGCAAGCATACCCATGTAATCAGCAGTTCCACGGTCCATACCTAAGTCACTACCTGTTTTACCTCTCCAAATGTTTCCGCCACCAACGATTACTGCGATTTCACAGTCCATTTTAGCAACTTCAGCCACTTGCTCAGCAACACTTTTAATAATTACTGGATTTATGCCAAATCCTTTTTCTCCAGCTAACGCTTCACCACTTAGTTTCAAAACTACACGTTTATATTTAGAAATTTGAGCCATTTTCTTATCCTCTCTATCGTGAATATATGTAACATATACAAGTAAAGAAGACACAGTTGTTGTTTTATTAGAATGATTTACATTTTAATAAAGCAACATTAAAGGTGTCTTCTTCCTTGTTTTACTTTATGACAGATTATTTCATTTGTCCTTTAACTTCATCCGCAAAGTTTTCTTCGCGTTTTTCCATACCTTCGCCTACTTCATAGCGTACGAAGTCAACAAGTTTTCCACCTTTTGTTTTTAAGAAAGCTTCAACTGTTACATCAGGGTTTTTAACGAAGTCTTGATCTACAGCACAAATTTCTTGTAAGTATTTACGTAAACGTCCTTCCACCATTTTTTCAACGATGTTTTCTGGTTTACCTTCATTTAATGCTTGTTGTTTTAAAACTTCTCTTTCGTGGTTGATTTCTTCTTCGCTAACTTGTTCAGAAGAAACATATTTAGGGTTGATTGCAGCGATATGCATAGCAACGTCTCTTGCTGCTTCTTCGTCAGTTGAACCTTCAACAACTGTTAATACACCAATGCGTCCACCCATGTGTAAGTAAGCACCGAAAGCATCGTTATCAGTTTTAGTTCTGATAGCAAAACGACGAACACTTAATTTTTCACCGATTGTTGAAATTGCTTCTTTAATTCTTTCATCAACTGATTTACCATTTGGTAAAGTTGTTTCCATTAAAGCTTCAACAGTTTCAGCTTTTGTATCTAATACTTGATTAGCGATTTCTTTAACTAACTCTTGGAAACCTTCGTTACGAGCAACAAAGTCTGTTTCAGAGTTGATTTCAACGATAACTGCATCGTTACCTTTAGTTTCTACATGTACTAAACCTTCAGCCGCAATACGGTCTGCTTTTTTAGCTGCTTTAGCAATACCTTTTTCACGTAGGTAATCAATCGCTTTATCGATGTCACCATCAGTTTCAGTTAGCGCTTTTTTACAATCCATCATACCCGCGCCAGTTTTTTCACGTAATTCTTTAACAAGTTTTGCTGAAATAGTTGCCATTCATTATTCCTCCAATAAGTTATCATTTTATATATTATGATTTTAGCATTATTATAGGCAAGATTGCCAATACTCTAATTGAATATTTGTAATTTGCCTCGATTTTCTTTTTAAAAAAGGTGATAAGCATTAATATCTTATCACCCATTTAAACTATATCTAAGTCAGATTCAACAGTTGATTATTCTTCAGTTGCTTCTGTTTCTTCTGATTTTTCTTTTTCATCTAAATCGATGTTTTGTTCTGCAGCTACTTCTTCATTAGAAACGCCTTGTTGACCTTCTAAGATTGCATCTGCCATTTTAGCAGTTAATAATTTAACCGCACGGATAGCATCGTCGTTTGCTGGGATAACGTAGTCAATTTCGTCAGGATCACAGTTAGTGTCAACGATACCTACGATAGGAATATTTAATTTACGAGCTTCAGCAATTGCATTACGCTCTTTACGTGGGTCAACTACGAATAATGCTTGAGGCATTGATTTCATATCACGAATTCCGCCTAAGAATTTGATTAAACGGTCGTATTCTTTTTTAAGTTCTACTACTTCTTTTTTAGGTAATACTTCGAATAAACCATCTTCTTCCATTTTTTCAATTTCAGAAATACGTTTGATTCGTTTTGAGATCGTTTTATAGTTAGTTAATAATCCACCTAACCATCTTTGGTTAATGTAGAATTGACCAGCACGTTCTGCTTCAGATTTAACTGATTCTTGTGCTTGTTTTTTAGTTCCTACGAATAAGACTTGTCCACCATCTTCTGAAACTTGTTTCAAGAAGTTGTATGCCTCGTCTACTTTTTTCACTGTTTTTTGTAAGTCGATGATATAAATACCATTTCTTTCAGTGAAGATATATTTTTTCATTTTTGGGTTCCAACGACGTGTTTGGTGGCCGAAGTGAACACCCGCTTCTAGTAATTGTTTCATTGAAATTACTGCCATTATAAATTCCTCCTATTGGTTAATTACCTCCATAGCAAACTAATGTAAAGACAATATACAAATATTGCACCCTTTACACAATCACGTTTGATATGTGTGTATTGGCTTTATAGCCGAAAATAAATATAACATAATGCCGTGTCTAAAGCAAATGTTTTTCAAGCATTTTTTCATAAATTTAAAGGTAATTCTATCATGTTAATGTGGAATATCAATTTGATTGGAAATTAGACAAAAATAAAGAAATGACTTCAACATAATCATCAAAGTCATTTCGTTGACTACTGCCAAGATAACATCGTCACGACTAGGACATTGAATTATATCCCAGACTCATCGACTTACTTACTTTTTTCTAATTCATCTAAGAATTTTTCTTTTTTAACTTTAATGAAAGTACCTTTCATTCCTAAAGAACGTGATTCAATTACACCAGCACTTTCTAATTTACGTAGTGCATTTACAATTACAGATCTAGTAATACCAACTCTATCTGCAACTTTTGATGCGATTAATAGGCCTTCCGTACCGCCAAGTTCTTCAAAGATATGTTCAATTGCTTCTTTTTCAGAATAAGATAATGAATTAATTGCCATTGTAATAGCAGCTTTATCGCGCGCTTCTTTTTCTACTTCGCTATGCTTCTCACGTAAGATTTCCATACCAATAACTGTAGCAGCATATTCACCTAATACCAAATCATTTTCATTAAAATCATCATGTACTCGACCAAGTACTAATGTACCTAATCTTTCTCCTCCACCTAAAATTGGGAAGATAGTTGTACGACTATCAATAAACAACTCTTTATTTTCAGGTGGGAAAACTGTTAATACATTGTCGATATCAATATTTGATTCTGTTTGTTTAACTTCCATTAATCGTTCTGTATATTCACTTGGAATATGTCTTTCTTCCAACATTTGAATAATTCTTTGACTTTTTAATAATTCATTTAGACTCGATCCTAAAATTTTACCTCGACGCGATACAATAAATACATTTGTTACAGTTACGCTACTAATCGTTTGTGCTACATCTTTAAAATCAACCGCAATACCTTTGTGTTTTTGAAGTAACGTGTTTAACTCTCTCGTTTTAGATAATAAGCTCATGAATTTTTCTCCTTTTGTATATTTTTATAGAATAAATGCACTTAAATCTTTGTTTGTTGAAATTGATTTTAATTTATCATCAACATATTGTGGGGTAATATCTACAACTGCATTCGGCATACTTGGTGCTTCGAATGATAAATCTTCTAGCATCTTTTCTAAAATTGTATGAAGTCGACGTGCACCAATGTTGTCTGTATCTTGATTTACTTGATAAGCAATCTCAGCTAAGCGAGTAATTGCTTCATCCGTAAAGTTTACAGTAACTTCTTCTGTTTGAAGCAATGCTTCATATTGTTTAATTAATGACAATTTTGGTTCTGTCAAAATTCTTACAAAATCTTCTACCGATAAACTATCAAGTTCAACTCTAATCGGAAAACGACCTTGCAATTCTGGTATCAAGTCACTCGGCTTAGATACATGGAAAGCTCCAGCACCTATAAACAGCATATGTTCAGTATTCACAGTACCATATTTGGTTTGAATAACGCTACCTTCAAGTATAGGTAAAATATCTCTTTGAACACCTTGTCTTGAGACATCTTGACCACTATTATGATTATTCGTCGCAACTTTGTCGATTTCATCTATAAAGATGATACCCATTTGTTCTGCTAATTCAAGCGCTTCTTGATTAGCGCTTTCTTGGTCAATTAGTTCATCCGCATAACTATCAGCTAAGATTTTCCTTGCCGTCTCAACAGCAACTTCTCGCTCAACTTTCTTTTTAGGCATTAATTGATTCATCATCTCTTGCATTTGCTGATTTTGATTTGTACCTAGCATTCCTAAAGCACCAGGATCTTGTTCTACTTTAATTCTTACCTTTTCTTTTTCAAGTTTGCCTTCTTCTAGCTGTCTCTTAATTTCAGAACGTTTTGTTTTAATTTCCTCAGTAGGTGGTTCTTCTTCATCTTCATTATTTTGTCCGAAATTTGGAATTGCACCTCCGAAAAGTGACTCTAAAGGATTATTCGTTTGAGACGCTTTCTTTTTCATACTTGGAACTAATAACTTAACAAGTTTTTCATTGGCCTTAGCTGTTGCTTCATCTTGTACCAATGATTTTTTCTGCGCCTTGACTAATCTTACTGAAACATCAACAAGATCTCTAACCATACTTTCAACATCTCGTCCTACATAACCTACCTCAGTAAATTTAGTAGCTTCTACTTTTATAAATGGCGCGCCGACAACTTTGGCCATTCTTCTTGCAATTTCAGTTTTACCAACGCCTGTTGGTCCAATCATCAAAATATTTTTAGGTGAAATTTCTTGCTTTGATTCCTCATCTAATAAACTTCTTCTGTATCGATTACGTAGGGCAATTGCCACTTTACGTTTAGCATCATTTTGTCCAACGATGTATTCATTTAATTTAGATACGATTTCTTTTGGAGTTAATCTTATTCCAGCTGTATCCATTAATTTCATTCCTCCGTCTTTTAACTAAAATTAATTGATCGTAATTATTTATCGTGCTCTGATTATTATAGTGTTTCAACAACAATATTATCGTTGGTAAAGACACAAATATCAGCCGCTACTTTCAAGCTCTCATATGCCATTTCTTCAGCAGACAAATGCGATGCATGGCGTTTCAATGCACGTCCTGCGCTTAATGCGTAGTTGCCTCCTGATCCTATAGCGATAAGGTCATCATCTGGGGCAATAACTTCGCCAGTTCCACTGACAACTAAAATAGCATCTTTATCCATTACAATTAGCATAGCTTCTAATTGACGTAATTGTTTATCGCCTCGCCATTCTTGTGCCAATTCAACAGCAGCTCTTTCTAAGTTACCACTAAACTGTTGTAATTTTGTTTCGAATTTTTCAAATAACGTAAACGCATCTGCTACACTACCTGCGAAACCAGCTAACACTTTACCTTCATATAAACGTCGCACTTTTCTAGCCGTTTGTTTCATGATGACTTGTTGACCAAGCGTTACTTGCCCATCTCCAGCCATAGCTGCTTTCCCATTATGTCTTACAGCATAAATTGTTGTTGCATGTAATGTTGTATTACTCATGTTTCATTCTCCTTTTTCGCTCGAGGATGTGCATTTAGATACACTTTTCTTAATTGTTGGTTAGATACGTGTGTATATTTACCAGTTGTTGACAAATTAACATGACCTAATAACGATTGTACTGTTCTTAGGTCTGCACCTTGATTCAATAAATGCGTTGCAAATGTATGTCTGAGCTTGTGGGGATGAATCTCACTTACGCCTGCAGTTCGTTTAACAATATCATTTAAAACATATCGTACACCGCGTTCAGTGATTGCTTCACCCTTCATATTTACAATAAGAAAATCATGATTGCATGACTGAATTGGTTTGAAATGTTCTAAATAATTTTCGATGCTTTGTCTACAATAAGCACCAAACGGTACAAAACGCTCTTTGCTCCCTTTTCCTAATACGGTAACACCATTCGCGTAAAAATCTATATCTTGTTTTTTAATATTAACTAATTCCGAAACACGGATACCTGTAGCATATAACAATTCAAGAATAACTCGATCCCGTAAACTTTTTGAAGTGTCCTCTTCTACAGTTTTAAATAACGCTTCCATTTCTTCTTCGTAAAAGAATTGCGGAAGATATTTTTCTTTTTTCGGATGTACTAATTGAACAAATGGATTAATAATGTTCTCATCAAGCGTCATCCAATATTCATAGAAAGTTCTTAACGTTGAGATTTTACGAGAAACAGATGTTCTTTTCAAATGATTTGAATATAAATAGCTCAAATAATTTCTAGCATCTTTGTATTCAAAAGTATTCAACTGTAAATGTTCTTGTTCTAAAAATTGATTAAACTGAATTAAGTCATCTTGATATGATTTCAATGTATGTTCCGAAAAATTCCGTTCAACTTTCAATGTATTTAAAAACGCTTCTTGAATATGATTCAATACATTTACCCTCCATCAATAAGAATTGTAGCATATACAGCAAAGGGCTTACAGTAATTTGATAATCAATTCTAAATCTTTTGAGAATTAAATAATTGTAACTAATCGGAAAACCTGTTAATTAGAATACCTCTTTTTTAAATTAATTACTAAAAGTCTTTATTAATAGCCTTGCCATTTATTATTTCATTGTCTTTTAAATAAAGTTTATTTAAAACATTCTCTTACATGTTACATCAATCAACTTATTGCGTGTTATTTATTTAGATATTTTTTTGAATACGAATTCTAAATTGTCAGAAATACGTAACAATTCCAAAATTAAAAAGACTAGGATAAGTATTTTCCATTTAGAAAGTCATTACTTACTCGTTGATGACTTAAGAATGAATAGCATATCTAGTCTTTCTAACTATTTTATAAAGTTTTTTTGAAATTTTCTAAGTAATCCAAAGCTCTATTAGCTTGTGCTTCATAGCGTTCTTTTTTATCTTTAATTCTAGTTTCTAAAGATGGTAATAACCCGAAGTTAGCATTCATAGGTTGGAAATTCTTATTATTTTTAGCATGAGAAATATAGTAAGCCATACTTCCAATCATAGTTTCTCTCGGAAATACTACCTCAGCTTTGCCCAATATTTTATGCGCAAGATTGATGCCTGCAACTAAGCCGCTAGCTGCGCTTTCTACGTAACCTTCAACACCAGTCATTTGTCCTGCAAACTGTATGTTTGGTTGTGAAATCAATTCATATTTCTCGTTTAATACGTCCGGTGAGTTAATGAAGGTATTTCTATGCATCACACCATATCTAACAATATCAACATTTTCTAAGCCTGGAATTAATTTAATGACTTCTTTTTGAGCTCCCCATTTTAAATGTGTTTGGAAGCCGACAATATTGTAGAGTGTGCCAGCAGCGTCATCTTGTCTTAATTGAACCACTGCATAAGGACGTTTCCCAGTCTTTGGATCTTCTAATCCTACTGGTTTCATTGGTCCAAATAGTAATGTCTTGCGCCCGCGTTCTGCCATTACTTCAAAAGGCATACAACCCTCGAAATATTTTTCTTTTTCAAATGAATTTACAGGTGCAACTTCAGCTTCTAATACTGCATCATAAAAGCGATTAAATTCATCTTCAGTCATAGGACAGTTTAAATATGCAGCTTCACCTTTATCATAACGGGACTTTAAGTAAACTTTATCCATATCAATAGATTCTTTTTCAATAATTGGAGCAGCCGCATCATAGAAATAAAGTTGATCTTTACCAGTAATGTCCACTATTTCTTGCGCAAGCGTTTCTGTAGTAAGTGGTCCTGTTGCGATAATTGTGTATCCATCTGGAATGGCATTAATTTCTTCATTAATAACTGTGATATTTTCATGATTTTTGAGTGTTTCAGTAATATAACCTGAAAAATCGTGTCTATCAACTGCTAATGCACCACCAGCTGGAACTCGTGCCTTATCAGCCGCTTCAATAATTATAGAATTCAATCTTCTCATTTCTTCTTTTAAAACACCCACACCATTAGTTAAAGCATTTCCACGTAATGAATTGGAACATACAAGTTCCGCAAATTTATCAGTATGGTGTGCTGGTGTTTGTTTAACAGGTCTCATCTCTATTAGATTAACTTTAATTCCTCTTTCAGCTAATTGATATGCCGCTTCTGAACCGGCAAGACCAGCACCTATTACATTTACAGTTTGAGTCATTTCTATACTCCTTTTATTGTCATTTATGTCTTTTAATTATGTTGTTATGTTAATATTATCCGCACTTATTTAGATTAATCCATTACTATCTTTAAAATAAGATTCACTAATGATTCTATTTAACTATCTTAAAATGTCTCTAGGAAATAAAAATATTATTTCTGCGCTGCCTCTTTATAATCGCAATTTGAACATATTACTTGTGTTGTCTTACCTTTTTTATTTTCAACAAGATATTGGTTACATTTTGGACAATCTCTTCCAATCGGCTTATCCCAAGAGATAAAGTCGCATTCAGGATATTTCGAACATCCATAAAAGACACGATTCTTTTTAGATTTTCTTTCTACGACGTCACCATCATTACATTTTGGACATTTAACACCAATTGACTTAACTATCGCTTTAGTATTACGACAATCCGGGAAGTTTGAGCAAGCCATAAACTTACCATAGCGTCCCATTTTTATAACCATAGGAGAACCACAAACTTCACAGTCTTCACCGGCTGGCTCATCTTTGATTTCAATCTTTTCCATCTCTTCTTCAGCACGTTCAACATCTTGTTTAAAACTACTAAAGAAACCGTCGATTACTTTTCTCCATGTAATGTCGCCTTCTGCAATCTTATCAAGTAACGTTTCCATATTCACTGTGAATTCCACATCAATAATCTCTGGGAAGTATTCTTTCACTTGTTCATGAACTATTTCTCCCAACTCAGTAGGAACAAAACGCTTACTTTCTAATTTGACATAGTTACGCTTTTGAATCGTATCTATTGTCGGTGCATAAGTTGATGGTCGCCCAATTTTCAATTCTTCTAGTGTTTTTACTAATCTCGCCTCAGTATATCTTGGAGGTGGTTGAGTATAGTGTTGAGCTGGTTCAATTTGAGTTGCTGTGACTTTATCACCTTGCTCTAATTTAGGCAGTTTATTTTCCTTTTCGCTATCACTATCATCTTTAGTTTCTACATAAAGTGTCATAAATCCTTTAAACTTGATTGTTTGACCATTCGCTCTAAATTTAATGTCACCTTGTGTTATATCTAATGAGACTGTATCAAGTATTGCTGGAGCCATTTGACTAGCAACAAATCGTTCCCAAATTAATTTGTATAATCGGTATTGGTCTTTCGTCAAAAATGACTTCATATCATCTGGCGTACGCATAGTACTTGAAGGTCTAATAGCCTCATGGGCATCTTGGTCACCTTGTTTCCCTGATGCTTTACGTTTAGAAGTGTAAGATTCACCGTATTTATCAGTTATATACTGTTTTGCTTCAGCTTTGGCAGTATCTGAAATACGCGTAGAATCGGTTCTCATATATGTTATTAAACCAATCGTACCTTGTTTTTTCAAATCTATACCTTCATATAATTGTTGTGCGACCATCATTGTTTTTCTAGCTTTAAAGTTTAATTTACGTGCCGCCTCTTGTTGTAATGTAGAAGTTGTAAATGGGTTTGCTGGATTACGCGTTTTTTCTTTTTTAGTCACGTTTGTAATTTCGAATTGATCTCCATCTAATGCAGCTGTAATTTTCTCAACATCTTTTTTCGTTTTTAATTTAAAAGGTTTATTTTTATAATGAAGGAATTTAGCATTGAATTTTGATTTTTTGTATCTAAATTCTCCATCAATAGTCCAATATTCTTCTGGTTTAAAGTTTCGTATTTCATTTTCACGGTCAATGACTAAACGAAGTGCAACAGATTGAACTCGACCCGCTGACAACCCTTTTTTTACTTTTTTCCATAGAACTGGCGAGATGTTATAGCCAACCAATCTATCTAATATTCGACGCGCTTGTTGTGCATCGACTAAGTTCATTTCAATTTCTCTAGGATTTTTAAAACTTTCTTTAACAGCGTCTTTAGTTATTTCGTTGAAAACAACGCGATTTTCTTTAGAATCTTCAAGCTCTAAAATTTTTGATAAATGCCAAGCAATTGCTTCACCTTCACGGTCGGGGTCACTTGCGAGAAAGACGTTTTTCGCTTTTTTTGCATGTTTTTTCAATTCTTTTACAACAGGACCTTTTCCGCGTATTGTTATATATTTTGGTTCGTAATTATCTTCAGTGTCGACACCCATTTGACTTCTTGGTAAGTCTCTGACGTGTCCCATTGAAGCTATAACTTTATATTTCTTACCTAAATACTTTTCAATGGTTTTTGCTTTTGCAGGCGATTCAACAATGACTAAATTATCTGCCAATGTCATTTCCCCCTCGCTAATCTAATTACTAAAGATAAATGATAAACGCTTAATTTTGCTTTTGTCAACGTTTTATATCTAAACAAATCATTTTCCTTGTCTATTTTTTATAGATTTTATTAAAAAATAAATTACAAAGGGTAACAAAAGAAATATGAAGCAACTCGTTATTTTTAGTTTTAAATATAGTAGTCTTCAAATATATCATTAGCGTTTAATACTACCTTAGCTCCTTCTTGGATACGTAATAAATTACCTTTTGTCATAGGATTAAACATAGATCCAGGTAAAACATAAACATTTCTATTTTGCTCTAATGCAAAATCTATCGTGATGTGACTGCCACTTTGTTCCTTAGCCTCAGTAATTAAAACCCCTTTTGACAAACCGCTGATAATTCTATTGCGCTCAGGAAATCTATATTTAGCAATTGGTGTATGTGGTGGATATTCGGATATAACTAAACCTTTTTCTTCTATTTTATTTCTTAATGCTAATGTACTTTTGGGATAATGCGTTTGATGGCCAAAGGCTAAAACTGCTATTGTAGGGAGATTGTATTTTAAAGCTATTTGATGTGCCATTGCATCAGCTCCTTGAGCAAGGCCGGAAACAATTGTTAAATATTTGCTTTTATCATTTGATAATAAAAATTCTAAAGACTGTTGGGTATAACTTGTAGAATCTCTTGCACCTACTACTGCCAAATGATGCATATTATTTATTAATTTGATGTTTCCTTTATAGAAAAGAAGTAATGGAAATTGATATATTTCTTTTAATAGCACTGGGTATTCAGTATCCATATATGTAATGTAACTTACTTTTAATTTCTGCAGTTCTTTAATAATATCGTTATGATTAAGTTTTATAAAAGCATAGTATTTACGTAATAAATGAACATTTTCTTCCCTATTCACCCATTCACATAAATAACTATCTTTTTTTTCTGCCCCCCTCTTTAATTACATTAGGATATGCCATTAAAAATTGATGAATTTGTTTAGTCGAAAAGTGTGCCCAGTATAACTTAAGCAAAAATAGTCTAATCAATAAATCAACTCCTTTTTTTAATCATACAAAATCATATTCTATTTTTGTTTTACATTTCTAATACAAAAACATTGTCGATGTAATGTTATTTTAAGGAGTAAAATACCGACTTAAAAAGTGAAAAGTATGTTGGAAAGAATTTTAAATTTCAATTTCCAACATACTTTATAATCAAACCTTATAAATAAGTTTTGCAAATTTATATAGAATTGGTCTTACTGGTTTGATGAAATCACCAATTAATTCTTCAACATGTGCATTAAAACCTTTTTTAAATTGTTGTACACCAAAATCATCCGCCTCATTACTAAAGACGCCTGTTATTCCATAAAAATTATACCTATTAATATTATGTGATTTTGCATATTTTATCATATGCCATTGTAGATGATATGCGCCCATATACTGATTATATTTAGGATTTGATCCACTTGATAGATAATAAACTTCATCATCAGTACATATAAATAAAGCAGCAGCTAAATCCAAAACAGGCCCATCTTCTAATATTAGTTCTTCGGTTTTACTAATTCTATTATTAATACTAGATAATTGCATATTTAACTGATTTAATTTTGATTTATTCTTTTTAGAATTTGGATTTTCATTTAATGCTCTGTTCACAGTCATCATTTCATTTTTGATTTTCAATAATTGTATTTTTAATTTATCTTGATATTCATTAAGATCTATACAAGCTATCTTTAACATTGCCTTATCTTTATATATTTCTTGCATTCGTTTAAAATAATCTTCATTCATGAAATGAAAACCATGTTTTTCTTCAGCCATTTGAAACAATTTATAAAATCGATTTGTTTCTTCAATAGATAAATCTTCAACCTTGACACCAATCTCAATAGTCTTTTTTATATTTCTTCTAGTTTGATATTCCATTTCTTTTAAAAGTTGATTCTCATCTTTATCTTTTAAATCCAATACAGAAATCCACCTAATTTGACTTTTATTTGAATATCCTGTTGTATAACCTTGATGGAGATACCCAATTTTCCCTAGCATCTTTACTATCACTGAATTATTATAATTCTTTATTATCCTACCATTTGCATCTCTTAAATTCTCTATTAAATATGGATCAACAAGAATAAATACTCCTCTATTTTTATAAATGAATTTAGATAATTCTTTAAAAAAGTAACAAACTAATTTAGCATCGAAATAATCAAGTAAAGGACCTCTATGAGAGTAGAAATATTTGTAGAATTTAAAAATACGTGCCTCTGTTAATAAACATGCAGCTATAACTTCATTTTTATCATTCTTCACTCCCACAATATGTGCTTCATGATTTATTTTATTTCTATAATTATATAATTCTATAGACTGTGTATAATGTTTGAAGTGCTTTTTGGTGTAGTTGGTAAATTCTTCTTCACTTAAAGTTGAAAATTTCATATTTCAATGTCCTGCCTTCGATTTAAATTATGCTTTTTTAAATGGTCTAATAAAAATCATATCATTTTCATAATTATGAACAACTTTATGTGCAACCTCTGCTTTACGCCATCCACCATTATTCCAGTTTTGATCTAAACTTTGGAACTTCATTAATTTTCCATCATAATCACCATTTAAGACAATAGCTGTATGACCATATCCTCCACCAAATCTTCCACTAAAAACCACTAAGTCCCCAGGTTCAGCTTTGAAAGTTGGTGTGTTGTGATAAATTTTAGCTTCACTATTAAAATTATTTGCATATGGTATATCTTTAGCTCCATATCCTTTTAATCCATGACCATAAAGATGATTCCAATATACATTGACTAAATCGAAACATTGCCATCCATAACTACCGTCGAAATCCCATCCTCTATTCTCTAATGTTTTCAAATAATTTAATGTACTGTTATTACTATTACTTTTATTATTTGAAGACACTGTTTTTGGTTTTGGTTCTACTAATGGTGTCATTGGCACTTTTAATTTTTGACCAATAAATATTAAATTAGGATTTGCTATATTATTTGTATTTTGAATATTTGAAACTGTAGTTTTGTATTTTAATGCTATAGCACTAAGTGTGTCACCTTTTTTTACAGTATAGATTTGTGTTTTTGGAGCTTCTCTAAAACTGTAGTAACCAAAGTAATTATTAGTACCTTTATTCACTTTCTTCTGATTAGAATTTTGAGCTTCCAAGTTTGCAATTTTAATTTCTTTAGTAGGTTCATTGTTATTAACAACTAGATTGTTACCTTGGCTTGAGTTTTTCGGAGTATTTGAAATCTTTATATCTTGATTAATTTCATTTCCATTTGAAATTGCTGATTTGTTGTCTAACTTTAAACTTGTGTCCGATGTTTTAACAACAGCTTCATTTTTTATTTTGTCTTTTGTCGTATTTTTATTAGCATTTAACTCTGATTTCGCGAATACATTTTGCTCATACGCTCTTGTAAAATCTTTAGATTTATCAATTTCATCTGCATATGCTTTGTTCGACATACCCAATGCCAAAAACATACCTATTGAAATTGACAAAATTCCAATACTAACTTTTCTAATTGAATAGCGTACTTTACTTTGTTGTTTATTCATGATGAAACACTCCTTACAATAATATATAAATATTATAACATAGTGCACTATATATTCTAATAAAAAATTTGCTTTGTTTTAGAAAGCTATTAAAGGAGGTAAAATAATTAACTTGCCTTTTCAAAATATGAAAAGCGTACTAAAATTCATCGCACGACAAATAGCCCATTTCCGATACTTTTATAAAGTATCGGAATGGGCTATAGCCATTTATATCATCTTTTAACTTTATTTATTAACTGTTAATAATGATTCATAAATACCTGCTTCTTTAGCAGCTTCAATTAATGTTGAACCAATTTCT
Organism: Staphylococcus sp. HMSC062H10; assembly: GCF_001836945.1. Taxonomy (NCBI): domain Bacteria; kingdom Bacillati; phylum Bacillota; class Bacilli; order Caryophanales; family Staphylococcaceae; genus Staphylococcus; species Staphylococcus sp. HMSC062H10. The sequence goes on along the minus strand of NZ_KV830972.1, from coordinate 163,728 downwards.
GAAGGTGTTGCCGCTGTTTTCACACCACAACTATTTAATGTTTTAATTTTTTCTTCAGCAGTACCTTTACCACCTGAAATGATTGCACCAGCATGTCCCATACGTTTTCCAGGAGGTGCTGTTTGTCCACCGATAAAGCCTACAACTGGTTTTGTCATATTCGCTTTAATCCATTCAGCTGCTTCTTCTTCAGCTGTACCACCGATTTCACCAATCATAACAACTGCTTTCGTTTCGTCATCTTCATTGAATGCTTTTAAAACATCAATAAAGTTTGTTCCGTTGACTGGGTCTCCACCAATACCAACAGCTGTAGTTTGACCAATACCTTCTTCAGTCAATTGGTGCACTGCTTCATATGTTAGTGTACCTGAACGTGATACTACGCCAACATGACCTTTTTTGTGAATATAGCCAGGCATAATACCAATTTTACATTCATCTGCTGTAATCACACCTGGACAGTTTGGACCAACTAAACGTGTTTTTCTACCTTGTAAGTAGCGTTTAACTTTAACCATGTCTAATACAGGAATATGTTCAGTGATACAAATAACCATATCTAAGTCTGCATCAGCTGCTTCTAAAATTGAGTCTGCAGCAAATGGTGCTGGAACGTAAATGACTGAAACCGTTGCCCCAGTTTCATTTTTAGCTTCTTCAACAGTGTTGAAAACAGGAACGCCTTCAACAACTTGACCACCTTTACCAGGCGTCACACCTGCTACTATTTTCGTACCATAATCAAGCATTTGTTTTGTATGGAAAAGGGCAGTAGACCCTGTAATACCTTGTACCATTACTTTACTATTCTTATCTATAAATACACTCATCTTAGTGCTCCCATCCTTTCCTTATGCTTCTTTGACTAGTTTAACAATTTTTTGTGCACCTTCAGCCATTGTTGCTGCTGGTTCAATTGCTAATCCTGAGTCTTTTAAGATTTTTTTACCTAACTCAACATTTGTACCTTCTAAGCGTACAACTAGTGGTAAAGTTAAATCTACTTCTTTTACAGCTTCAACGATACCTTCTGCGATAACATCACATTTCATAATGCCACCGAAAATGTTTACAAAAATACCTTTAACATTTTCATCACCTAAAATGATTTTAAATGCTTCAGTTACTTTTTCTCTAGTAGCGCTTCCGCCTGCATCTAAGAAATTGGCTGGGTTTCCACCGAAATGATTAATCGTATCCATTGTTGCCATGGCTAAACCTGCACCATTCACCATACATCCGATGTCACCATCTAATGCAATGTATGATAAATCATGTTTAGACGCTTCAATCTCTTTCGGATCTTCTTCTTCTAAATCACGTAATTCTACAACATCTTTATGTCTGAATAATGCATTATCATCAAAATTAATTTTAGCATCTAATGCCAATACATCACCATCAGCTGTTGTAACTAATGGGTTGATTTCTACGATTGAACAATCTTTTTCAATGAATACATTATAAAGTGCTAATAAGAATTTAGCAGCTTTGTTAACAGATTCTTTAGGAATATTAATATTAAACGCAATTCGTCTTGCTTGGAATGGTGAAAGTCCGATTACTGGATCGATAGTTTCTTTGAAGATCTTTTCAGGAGTCTTCGCAGCAACTTCTTCAATCTCAGTGCCCCCTTCTTCAGACGCCATCAATGTTACTTGGTCAGTCGCACGATCAATAACGAATCCAACGTAATATTCTTTTTGAATAGCACAACCTTCTTCGATATATAAACGCTTAATTTCTTTACCTTCTGGACCAGTTTGATGTGTCACCAAAGTTTTCCCTAATAATTCTTTTGCATATGTTTCTACCTCAGATAAAGATTTAGCAATTTTTACTCCGCCTGCTTTACCTCTACCTCCAGCATGAATTTGTGCTTTTACAACATATACATCAGAATTTAATTCTTTTGCTTTCTCCACCGCTTCTTCAGCAGTAAATGCTACTCGTCCTTCTGGAACTGCAACGCCCATTGAACGAAATATTTCTTTACCTTGATACTCGTGGATATTCATCTTCCATCCTCCTGTTACTTAGGTTAAGTTCCCTTACAATTATAAAAAATGTAAGCGCTATTGTAAACTTAAATGCTACTTTTTTATCATTTAATTGAATTTTACGATTTACATTAATGATTTTATAGGTTCAAAGCTTTTTCTATGCTCTTTCATAATGCCAATATCATCGATTGCTAGTAAATGTTGTTTGGTACCGTAACCCGCATTTTTTTCAAAACCATATTCAGGATAATCTTTAGATAACTGTGTCATATAATCATCACGAAAAACCTTTGCCATGATGCTTGCAGCTGCAATAGATACACTTCTTGCATCACCCTTGATTAAAGATACTTGAGTCAGTGCATTATCAAGCGTCATCGCGTCTATCAATAAATGCGTTGGTTGTACTGATAATCCATCAATAGCTCGCTGCATGGCGATTTGAGTTGCTTTATAAATATTAAATTCATCTATTTCTTCAGCTGTCGCGATACCATATGCAAAAGCAGTAACTTCATTTTTTAGTGCTTCATTTAATTCTAAACGTTTCGTAACAGGTACTTTTTTCGAGTCATCAAGGCCCAAATAATTGTGATTTGAATTTAAAATTGTTGCACATGCAACGACTGGACCTGCTAAAGGTCCTCTTCCAACTTCATCAATACCACAAATAATAGCATTAGGATTCTCTTTTAATATTTCATTTTCAAAGTAAGTCATTTCAACATACTTTTCTTTTAAAGTTTGTTCTTTTTCTAACGCTTTTCTTCGTCTGGCTATGGTATTTTGTACACCTTTTCGCTCATCTAAAAAGCATTCATGATTTTCTAATTCTTCTATTGTATTAACCGCATTAATCAACTGCGTTACTTCTTTAATTGTTAGCGTCATTTGCTAATTCCTCAGTCATATCTTTAAAAATATCAAAACAATAATTTCCTATTTTAGCATTTCGAATATCATAAATAATCAGTTCAATGACTGCTTCGTAATCAATTTCATTACCACGTCGAATTAAGCCACGTTTTTTCCCTATCGCATCAAACCACGCTATGATTTCTGCATCATCAGGAACTTCGATTTTATAATGTGCTTTTAAGCGTGCTAAATCATTTTGAATTAAAAAGTTCAGACCATAGATGGCAACTTCATCTAAGTGCACAATACTATCTTTAATCGCGCCTGTTAAACTCAACTTCTTACCGACTTCTTCATCTTCAAATTTAGGCCAAAGAATCCCTGGTGTATCTAATAGTTGTAATGCATTACCAACTTTAATCCATTGTTGTTGTTTGGTCACACCTGGTTTATTACCAGTCTGTGCAATACTACGCTTTGCCAATTTATTTATTAATGTGGATTTACCAACATTTGGAATTCCAACAATCATCGCTCTAATCGCTCTTGGCTTAAGTCCTTTTGCTTTTTCACGTTCAAATTTTTCAGCAGTCGCCTTAATTGCTGCAGCTTCCACTTTCTTTAAATTTTTACCGTGCTTAGCATCCACTGATACAGGATAGTATCCTTTATCAATAAAAAATTGTTCCCATTTTGACATCTCATTTAAATTAGACATATCTTTTTTATTTAATATAACAACACGTGGTTTTTGGTTAATAACTTCATCTATCATAGGGTTTCTTGAACTATATGGAATTCTTGCATCTACTAGTTCAAACACTACATCTACTTTTTTTAATTGTTCACTTACTTCTCTTTTGGCTTTCGCCATATGTCCTGGATACCATTGAATAACCATTCAATTCACCTTACTTTCGTCAATTCTTTTCTCATTATTAAAATCTATAACCTGTTAATTATAGAACAAATTCATTAATTCAACTATATTTATTTTAACATTGTCACACTTCTTAACAATGCTTTAGATTTAGGTATGAGTGATTATTCCAAGTTTTCTATAATTAAAAATTATCATTTATTAAATCTAAGCTGCTTATTAGGTGATATTCAATTAATACAGTATGACATTTTTATTATTCAATATATTTGTTTAATGATAAACTAAAAATAATCCAAAGTTTAAGTAACTATGATAAGGTATCTGTTCCACAGTCATCTTTGTCTTTACCTATCGAGAACCTCATTAACTTTAGTTTCAGTTAAACTTAATTTTAAATTTGAAAGTTGAGGATAATGTTGTGTTAAAAAAAATGGTCAAATTCAAACGTCAAACAATTCTTGGTCATAACTTTCATGAGCGTAATATTAACGCTTATTTTATTTTCTACTCATATCTATGAATATATTGTGAATGGTACTGTTTTTAGTGGATCTGGAGATGGATTCCGTCAAATGATGCCATTTCAAATGTATTTGTATGAACATCTAAGTAGTTTTTCTAGTTTATATGATGCATCGTTTGGATTAGGTGGCGATTATATGAAAGGACTATCATATTATTATTCGCTGTCACCTTTAATGTGGCTCAATTTTCTATTCATTAAAATAGGAGAAACAGTTGGTATATTTAATCCGACAACAATACATTTTTGGCCGACAAACCAACTTATTATGGCTATGGTACGAGCTATCATAACATTTGTCGTGACCTTCTACTTATTTAAAATATTACACTTTAAACGCTCAACAAATATGATCGCTACGATTTTATACGGCATGTCAACTGTCGTTATATACTTTAATTTTACTTGGTCATTTTATGGAAATTTATTATATTTATTGCCATTATCGATTCTTGGATTGGAAAGATATTTTCAACAACGCAAAATCGGTATTTTCATTGTTGCGATTGCCTTAACACTATTTAGCAATTTTTATTTCAGTTATTATCAAGCTATTATTATAGGTTGCTACTATTTATATCGACTCATTTTCACTTACAAATATGACATTGTCTCTAGAACACAAAAATTAATTTGCGTCATATCTGCTACAGTATTGAGTGTATTATCAAGTGTATTTGGTTTATTCACTGGCATTTCTGCGTTTTTGGAAAATGACAGAAAGCAAAATCCCAATGTTGATATACCATTTTTGACACCACTTGATTATCATTATTTTTTCTTTAGCGATGGATTTTTCATTACGATTTCAATTCTTACTATCGTTGCATTATTGTCATTCAAACTGTATCGTTTTTACTTTTATAGACTTTTCGCAATAGTAACATGGATATTATTTATTGGTTCATTATCACAGTATTTCGACAGTGCTTTTAATGGTTTTTCATTTCCAGAAAGGCGTTGGGTGTATATCTTAGCACTATCATCAAGTGCTCTTTGCGGATTGTTTATTCAACATTTATCAACATTAAATATGAAATATTATTTAATCAGAACAATACCAGTAAGCATCATCGCATTACTTTATGTATTACTATCACCGACACACCCACTCGCACTTATAGTAGGTATTATCCTGCTAATGGTGCTTGCCGTTATTTTAAAATTTAGTTTATGGCGTTATAAAAAATTAACCGTTGCAATATTAGTATTAATCGTTATGATTCAACAAATCGTCATTTTAGATAACAACAAAAATATGGCAATCAAACCTTATCAACAATCATTATCAACGTTGAAACAACATGATTACCATAGTAACTATGTAAACCAGCTTATAAAAAAGATAAATCAAAATGCAACAGGCCCATTTAATCGCATTGATTATATGTCAGACTATGCATTAAATTCACCATTTATATATCATTATAATGGCATTTCATTATATTCTAGTATTTTTGATGGAGACATTTTAAAATATTATGACAAGACACTCCAAATTAATATGCCAATTGATAAAAACAGCACTTATAGACTACTTGGCAATCGTCAAAATTTACTATCACTTTGGAATGTTAATGATCGAATTAGAGTGAATCATGATGACAACTTACCATATGGATTTAAAATTAACTCTGAACACAAAGACAATAAAGTTCGTTGGATTCATTCTAAAAATACCATCCATTATCCAAGTGCACATATTACAAATAAGGTCTTTTCCAATAAAGAATTAAAATCTCCATTAGATAAAGAACAAGCAATGTTGCAAGGGATTGTTTCTAACAATACTAAAGATGTAAATACACATTTTAAAGCCAATAAAAATTTACTATCAGATTCAACAATTAAATTAAATAGTGCAGCCTGGCAATCTCCTACAAAACATTTATTACAAGTTAAACAAAATAATGGTGGTCTAACTGTACAGTTGCCAAAATCAGTTTCTAATCAATTTAAAGATTTGTATTTTGAAATGGATTTAGAATTACTTTCGCCGGATAAAGCTCATGATGTTAAAGTGAATGAATATACACAAGAAAGAAATAAACTCACTTATAAATATCGACGCTTTGTAACACCCGTAACAATACTTATTAAAGTTTCAGATAGGATTAGATTATCATTGCCTAAAGGTAAGTATCGTGTAAATTTAAAAGGGATATACGGCGAAGATTATACCACGCTTAAAGACGCTTCAAATTCATTAGAGGCTGTCAAAGTTAGTAAGACAAAGCAAGGTTATACTATTACTAAAAATAAAAATTCATCTGGGTATATTGTTTTGCCAACAGCATATAATCAAGGTATGAAAGCGACATCAGGTGATCAAAGTCTTAAAGTTGAACAAGTAAATGGTGTTATGACCGGCATTAAAGCACCTAAAAATATAACAAAGATTCAATTGAGCTATACCCCACCATACTATTATTTACTTATAACAATTACTATATTTGGCATTATATGTAGTATAATTTTCACGAGATGGGCAAGACAAAAATAATGTTGCTACGCATATATTTAATAAATCTACTAAGTCCTTTTCAATGGCACTTAGTAGATTTTTTTTATATAACCATTTTGAGCAAACACGTTATGAATAAAGAAGCGAAAAACAATTACATTATCAACTTCACATTAACAAAACAGCAAAAAAAGCCATCTAGATCACTCCATAAAAGTGATCTAGATGGCTTTGTTGTTTGAGTCGAATATGACTCATACATAGCTTTGTTTAAATGCTGATTAACGAATTTCTTGGATTCTAGCAGCTTTACCACGTAAACTACGTAAGTAATATAATTTAGCACGACGTACTTTACCACGACGTTTAACTTCGATTTTTTCAATTTTTGGTGTGTGTAATGGGAATGTACGTTCCACGCCAACACCTGATGAAATTTTACGAACTGTAAACGTTTCAGAAACGCCACCGCCACGACGTTTAATTACAACGCCTTCGAATACTTGGATACGCTCACGAGTACCCTCAATGATACGTACGTGTACACGTAAAGTATCACCAGGACGGAAACTTGGTAAGTCTGTACGTAATTGTGATTTAGTTACTGCTTCGATTAATTTGTGATTTGTCATTATAAATTCTCCTCTTCAACCTATGTTCTTGCCTCGACAAATATATAGCAGCGGATCATAGTGATTTTTGTGTTTCCACACTCAGATTATGTTAGCACAATACTAACCTTTTTTCAATCCTATTTTATATCTTTCTAATATTTGCTTATCTGCATTAGTTAATGGATATTTTTCAATTAAGTCAGGTCTTTTATTATATGTGCGGATCAACTTTTGCTCATGTCTCCATGCATCAATATTGGCATGATTTCCAGACAATAAAACATCTGGAACTGTTAGACCCTTAAATTCACGCGGACGTGTATATTGCGGAAACTCTAATAACCCATCAGAAAATGAATCGTCTTGATGTGACTGTTCATTACCTAAAACACCTGGAATAAGTCTAACAATAGCATCAGTCATGGTCATCGCTGGCAATTCTCCACCTGTTAAAACATAGTCACCCATTGATATTTCATCTGTGACAAGATGTGTTCGGATACGTTCATCGTAACCTTCATAATGCCCACATATGAAAACAATGTGGTCAGCCTTGCTTAATTCAACAGCTTTCTGATGTGAAAATGGCTCGCCTTGTGGACACATTAAAATAACGCGTGTTTGTTCTGTGACATCTAAGTCTTCCATCGCATTAAAAACAGGTTCAGGCTTTAACACCATACCTTGTCCGCCACCATACGGATAATCATCTACTTGATTGTGCTTGTTAATTGCATAATCTCTAAAATTAACCGTATTGATTTGTAATTTATTGTTTTCTTGGGCACGTTTCATAATTGAATGATTTAAAACACCATCAAACATTTCAGGAAATAAAGTTAAATAATCAATTTTCATTAATCCAACAATCCTTCCATTGGCGTGATGATAATTTTTTTATTTTCAACATCCACTTCTTTTACAACATCAGCAATATAAGGAATCAAATATTCTTTAGATCCTTTAATCACCCACACATCATTCGCACCTGTTTCAAATATATTAATTACACGACCTATTGGTGTTTCTTGATCATCAAAAACTGTACATCCTATAATATCTGAATAATAAAATTCATTTTCCTCAAGTACGATATCTTCATGATCACGCTCTTGATAAATAGAACTCCCTTTTAGATGCTCAATATCATTAATATTATTAATACCTTCAAATGTGAGCATATGAAGCCCTTTATGCACTCTATGTGACTTAACAGTATATTTAAGGTCGTTATTGTTATGCACAACTGTCAGCACTTGACCGGGTTGAAAACGAACGTCTGTAAAGTCTGAATTGGATTTCACTTTAATTTCACCTTTAATACCATGTGTGTTAACAATTTGACCAACTTCAACTCTCATTCTATTACCTCCAACTCTATGCTTTGAACACTTCTATTTTAATTGAAAATAATTCAAAGAAAAAGGGCACCATTATGGTACCCAATACGTTCTATATTACTAACATGTGATATTCCCAACGTATCATTGAGTAATAACTGTCAGTGTAAACGAGTTATTCTTATTGTTAGAACAATTTTACGCTAAATTACTTAGCTTTCTTTTGTTCGTCAAATTTTTTCATAATACCTTCTTTTGATAAGATATTGTGAACTGTATCAGTTGGTTTCGCACCATCATTTAACCATTTTAAAGCTAACGCTTCGTCAACTTTAATCTCTGGAGCATTAGCGCTCGTTGGGTTATAAGTACCGATTTGTTCGATGATACGTCCGTCACGTGGAGAACGAGCATCTGCTACTACGATACGATAGAATGGATTTCTTTTTGAACCTAAACGTGTTAAACGAATTTTAACTGCCATTTATAAAATCTCCTTTAAGTCATGTTTTAATTTTTATTTTCTACAAGAAATAATATTAACAGGTGTATGAATGTTTGTAAAGAGTTTTTTCTTTACCTAGAAATTTATTGAACCTTTTTCTTACAAAAATAACTATGCGATTACTAAATTAGACTGTTAATAGGTTATAAAAATTCATAGTAAATTTCACCATATACGTGTTTAGTTAATTTATCTCGTAAGGACATGAATGGTACGACTTCTAACGCACACGTTCCACCAATATAACTTATTAATATTAGCAACAATAACCTCATGTTCTAGCAAATCAGCTATTTCAGTTTTGAATTATTATTGTGTATCTAAAAATATGCACCCCATAAAGTTATATTCTTTAGTATAACTTTCGGGATGCACATCTAATTGCAACAAAAATCAGCGTGTTAAATTAATAATTAAAACGGTAAATTCATACCTTTTAACATATTTTGCATTTGATTGCGTTTACCTTTTTTACCTTTACCGCCACCAGTGAATTGTTTCATCATTTTCTTCATATCGTTAAATTGTTTCATCAAACGATTGACTTCTTGTAATGAACGACCAGAACCTTTAGCAATACGCTTTTTACGTGATACATTCAATGTGTCTGGATTGTTTCTTTCAGCCGGCGTCATTGACTGGATAATCGCTTTAATATGATCAATTTGCTTTTCACTCATATTAAGCTTATCTAGACCTTTCATTTTATTCATACCTGGAATCATTTTCATAATATCATCCAGTGGTCCTAAATTTTTCACCTGATCAAGTTGTTCTAAAAAATCATCTAAAGTAAATGATGACTCACGCATCTTTTTCTCTAAATCTTTTGCTTTTTCTTGATCCACATCTTGTTGCGCTTTTTCAATTAAACTTAACACATCACCCATACCTAAAATACGTGATGCCATACGTTCAGGATGGAATAGCTCTAAACCATCTAACTTTTCACTCATACCAACAAATTTAATTGGTTTTTGTGTCACCGAACGAATAGATAAAGCTGCACCACCACGTGTATCACCATCTAATTTAGTTAAGGTAACACCTGTGACATCAAGTTGATCGTCAAAAGATTCTGCAACATTGACAGCATCTTGACCCGTCATTGAATCGACAACTAACATAATTTCGTTTGGTTTAGCAATGTCTTTTACTTCTTTTAATTCGTTCATCAATGCTTCATCGATGTGTAATCGACCTGCTGTATCAATAATTACAAAGTCTAAATGTTCTTCTTTAGCATGTTTTAATGCATTAGTTACAATTTGTTGTGGCTTTACTTGATCTCCTTCACTGTATACAGGAATATCAATTTGTTTCCCTACTGTTTGTAATTGATTTATCGCTGCTGGACGATAAATATCTGCTGCAACTAACATAGGTTTTTTGTTGTATTTTTTACGCATCAATAATGCTAATTTACCTGCAGTTGTTGTTTTACCAGCACCTTGTAAACCAACCATCATAACAACAGTAGGTGGTTTATTTGACATATTAATCGATGTATTTTCTCCACCCATCAACTTCGTTAATTCATCTTGAACTATTTTAATAACTTGTTGCCCTGGTGTTAATGATTGCATTACATCGGAACCTAATGCGCGTTCTGATACTGTTTTAATAAATTCTTTTACCACTTTAAAGTTTACGTCAGCCTCAAGTAACGCTAATCTTACTTCACGCATCATTATCTTTATATCAGCTTCAGTAAGTTTACCCTTACCACGCATTTTTTGCATCGTCGCTTGCAGGCGTTCTGATAAGCCTTCAAATGCCATATCGATGTCCTCCCTCAATTTATATCTATTCTAAGTCTTCTAATTGTTGAATATAACGTTGTATTTGTTCTGGATTACTTAAATGTTTTTTCATTTCATCATATATTTCTCGGCGTTGCTCAAATTTCTGGTATAATTCCAATTTCTTTTCATAATCTTCAACTAAATCGCCAGTTCTTCTTATATTATCATAAACTGCTTGTCTACTCACATTAAAAGTATCTGCGATTTCACTTAAAGAATAATCTTCGAGATAAAATAATTCCAAATAATTACGTTGTTTATTCGTCAATAAGGATTGATAAAAATCAAACAAATAATTCATTCGTAACGTTTTAACTAAATCATTTTGCCCCATGATTATCGTCCTTTTCTTCTGTTACAATTTGATCATTTTCAACTGTTGTTATTTCTTCATTTTGTTCAATCATATCAGCGAATAAGCCGTAGACATAACTTTCAGGGTTAAATGGTTGTAAGTCATCTAATTGCTCACCTAAACCTACATATTTAACTGGAATGTGCAATTCATTACGAATGGCTAATACGATACCACCTTTGGCTGTACCATCTAATTTCGTTAATACAATACCTGTAACATTTGTTACTTCTTTAAAGTTTCTAGCTTGTGACAACGCATTCTGACCAGTTGTAGCATCTAAACATAGTAATGCTTCATGAGGCGCATCTGGCACTGCTCGATTAATTACACGCTTAACTTTTTCTAATTCTTGCATTAGATTTGTTTTATTTTGTAAACGTCCAGCGGTATCACAGATTAAAATATCAACACCTTTGTTTTTAGCGGCATTAATCGCATCATACATAACAGCAGCTGGATCAGAACCTTCACTTTGGCTAATTACATCTACACCAACACGTTCGCCCCAAACTTTCAATTGATCAATAGCACCCGCTCTAAAAGTATCGCCCGCAGCTAACATTACTTTTTTACCTTCCATTTTATATCGGTAAGCTAATTTCCCAATTGTTGTTGTTTTACCAACACCATTCACACCAACCATTAAAATGACATTTAAACGACCATCTTCTAAGTTCATAGCTTCTGAATTATCATCTTCTTGATGGTAAATCTCTACGATTTTTTCAACAATGACTTCACGCAAATCTTCAGTATCTTGAATATTACGTCGTTGTGCTTCCATACGTAATTCTTCAGTTAACGTCATCACTGTATTAAAACCGACGTCTGCAGTGATTAACATTTCTTCTAAAGCTTCAAAAAAGTCTTCATCTACTTTACGATATCTCGCTATCAAATTATTTAATTGTTCTTGGAAATTTTGACGAGATTTTTCGAGTCCTGCTTTAAATTTAGCACCCATTTTTTGAGCTTCAATTTCTTCAAAATCTTCAATTGATATCAAGCCATCGTCATCAAAATCCGCTTCACTCAACTTGCGTGGCTTTTTTTTCACTTCAGCATTTTCTGCTAAATCATTTACGTCCTGCGTTGAACCTTCAGAATGTGTATCTTCTAATTTGTCTTGACCTTGTTCTTCTGTTAAGGATTTAACTTCTTCATTTTCTTTATTTGTTGCAAACTTATCTTTTAAGCGTTTAAAAAAGCTCATTATTGCTCCTCCTTCAACACATCATCTATTGTATTTAAATTCACACTCACAAGTTTAGTAACACCTGATTCTTGCATTGTTACACCGTATAACCTATCTGCAAATTCCATTGTTCCTTTACGGTGTGTAATAACAATGAATTGTGTTTCGTCTGATAACTCATTTAAATATTTTGCGTATCTAATAACATTCGCTTCATCTAATGCAGCTTCAACCTCATCTAATATAACAAAAGGTGCAGATCTTACTTTTAAAATTGCAAATAGTAAAGCAATAGCAGTTAATGCACGCTCACCACCACTTAGTAACGATAAATGTTGCAACTTTTTACCCGGTGGTTGTACCACAATATCAATACCAGCTGTTAAATAATCGGCTTCAGTTAATTGCAATTCTGCATCGCCTCCACCAAACAATTGTTTGAACACAGCTGTAAAATGTCCTTGAATAGCATGGAAAGTTTCTTTAAATCTTTCAGTAACCTCTTGATCCATTTCACTTATAATTTGCTCTAATGTTTCTTTAGCTTTACGAAGATCTGTACGTTGCTCACTTAAAAATGTATAACGTTCATTTAACTCTTCAAATTGTTCAATTGCATTTAAGTTTACAGGACCTAGTTCATCAATCGACATCTTCATTAATTTAACTTTTTTACGTAATGCGTCAATCGATTCATCACTCGTATATTCAGATTTTGCACGTTCAACAGTCAATTGATATTCATCATTTAAATGATCTATCGCATGATGAATTAATACATCTAGCTTTGATTGTTCAGCTTTAATATCTTGGTAGTGATTTTCGATAGCTAAAATATCTTGGTGACAAACTTGTAGTGTAGCTTCTTGCGCATCGATTTGTTCATTCAACTCAATACGTTGTTGTTTCAATTTATCTAATTCATCAGCTAAGCGTGTTCTCGTTTCTTGTTGACCATTAATTTGATCTTTAATATTTTGAAAAGCTTGTTCGCCCATCACTTCATCCGAATTAAAAAATGCAATTTTTTCTTTAACATCATTTAATTGATTTTTAGTTTGTTGACTTTGATTATTTAATCGATCTATTGTCTGTTGTTGTGTTTTAATACGCTCTTTAACCACAGCAAGATCAGATTGTTTCTGATGTAACGTTTGTTGTGTTTTAGTTACGCTTTCCTTACCTTCTTTAGAAAGTTTTGTGTAGCGTTCAATTTCATCTTCTAGTCGTTTTAAAGATGCTTTAATACTTTCTAAATGAGTTTCTTTTTCAGTCAAAGTTTGTCGACTTTTGTCACTCGTATAACCATCATTTTTTTCAAATTCGAATTCTTCATGATCATTTTTTATTTGTGTTTCTTGTGTAGTTAATCTATCGAGCTCCATTTCAAAATGATGCACTTGCTCTTTAAGTGTATTATGCTTTTGACTTTTTTCAAAATACAGTTCACTTAATTGATCGCTTTTTATCTTCAACTCTTTAAATTGTTGTTCAAATGATTCTGTTTGACGCAAGTAATCTTCTAATTGGTGTCTCATTGTTGTCAACTCGTCTTTTTGAGACAGAATACTTTTTGACTTACGAGCGCCACCACCAGTCATAGAACCACCAGGATTTACAATATCACCTTCCAAAGTAACAATACGAGTTCGATATTTAATCGCACGTGCCAATTCATTTGCATGCTTTAAATGATCAACGATAATCGTATTACCTAATAAATTCCCAATAATATTTTGATATTCTGGTGCTACTTTCACTGCTTCCGAAGCAATACTAATAAATCCGTTTGCCTCTTTAGCAATAGACTTAATATCAGTCGCTACCACTCTACTCTGTATAACATTTAATGGTAAAAACGTCGCACGACCTAAATTACGTTCTTTTAAAAATTGAATAGCCTGGCGACCATCTTTTTCTGAATCTACAATGACATGTTGTAATGAAGCACCTAATGCTGTTTCAATTGCCTGAGTTAATTTAGATGGCACATCAATAATTTCCGCAACTGCACCATGAATGCCCTTTAATTCTTTATTTTTAGCTTTCAAAATATGTTTGACGCCATTGAAAAAATAAGTATATTCTTCCTCTTGCGTTGCCAAACTATCAATACGTGTTTTCATTTTTTCGGTATATCGATATGCTTGATACAATTTCTCTTCGTATTCGTTTTGTGCTTTTTTTGTATCAGTGAGTTCTTTTTCTATATTTTTAATTTCTTTATCTACAGCAGAAAGTTCCTTGTTGGTCTGTTGATATTCTTTTTTAGTCGTTTTTATTTGACCCTGAATATCTTTCAATTGCTCAAAAACTTCAACTAATCGAGAATCTAGTCTTGATTTTTTAGCCTCATTCTCTTCTATAGTATGCTTTAAAAAACGAATATCATTGTTAACATCTGATTGCTCTGACATTAATGTATAGTATTCATTTTTAATTTCTTCCAATTTTTCATCGTGTGCTTCGTCTGAAACATATAGTTGTTCTTCAAGTTCACGAATGACAGCATTGAGTTCTTTTTGTTTACTTTTCAGAGACTTATAAGTATCTTGAGCTTCAGAAATCTCACTTGATATATTTTCTAAAAGCTCCATTAAATTTTCTTGTTCTTCTTCATATCGTGCATTTGTTTCAGATTGATTTTTCTTACGTTCTTCTAAAACATTTAATTGTCCCGTATATTTTTCAAAGGCTTCCGTAGCTTTTACTAATTGATAATTAAGCGATTCAACATCATTATCAAGTTGATGACGTTTACCTTTATATTGTTGAATTTGTTGGCTTAAACGTTGCTTGTCAGCTTCTTTATTTGCTTGTTGACCTTGTAAATCATTTAAACGTTGATCTAATTGTCTATTGTCATTTGTATATTGATCAATATCGTGCACTGTAACTACAATGTCACTATGTTTCATTTGGTGTGAAAGTGTCTTATATTCTTTAGCTATAGCTGCCTCCTCTTTTAGAGGTTCTACGCGACCTTCCAAATCATATAAAATGTCTTCTACTCTCGTTAAATTATCTTCTGTTTGGTCAAGTTTATTTAATGATTCAGCTTTACGTTTTTTATATTTAAGTACACCAGCCGATTCTTCAATAATTTGACGTCTATCAATTGGTTTAGCATTTAGTATTTCATCAACTCTACCTTGCGAGATAATGCTATATGCTTCTTTCCCCAATCCAGAATCTAAAAATAAATCGGCAATATCTTTTAATCTTGCACGGTCATTATTTATGTAGTACTCACTTTCACCACTTCGATACAATCTTCTTGTTACAATAACTTCGTTTTCATCAACACTGAGCTTTTTAGAATGATTATCTAATCTTAACTGTACTTCAGCATAATTTTGAGCTTTGCGATGTTCTGCACCTGAGAAGATAATATCTTCCATTTTTGAGCCACGTAATGATTTAGCCGATTGTTCACCCAACACCCATTTAATAGCATCTGTAATATTACTTTTACCGCTTCCATTTGGACCAACAATTGCAGTTACACCTTTATCGAATTGAACATTGGTTTGATCTGCAAAAGACTTAAATCCAATGGCATCTATTGATTTTAAATAAACCATCCTAAACTCCTTATCACAATTTTAAAGAACATACGTATACGATATTTTAATATTTGTATATTAAATTTCGAGGTTGTTCCATAAAATATTAAAAATTCTTCCATAAACCCTAAATCGAACACCTATATGTCGTATCATATAAATTTCTATTTAATTTGCTTTAATTGCTTATAGGCACTTTCAGCAGCACGTTGTTCTGATTCTTTTTTCGTTTTCCCTTTACCTTCAGCTATTGCTTCCCCTTGCAGAATAACTTCTGAAGTGAATAGACGATGATGTGCCGGTCCCTCTTCTTTTATTAAATTATAGGTTACATCACCTTTATTTTGCTGGTGCACATATTCTTGGAATTGTGTTTTAAAATCTACCACGCCTAATAACTCATTTTGTTCTACATGTGGGAAAATGACTTTCTCAGCAAATTTCCAAACTATATCTAGTCCTTGATCCAAATACAATGCCCCAATAAATGCTTCGAATGCATCTGATATTAATGATGGTCTTGTACGTCCCCCTGTTTTCTCTTCACCTTTACCAAGTAAAATCATTTCGTTCAATCCAATTTTATTCGCAAATATTACAAGTGAGGGCTCACATACAATAGTGGCACGCATTTTTGTTAAATTCCCTTCTGGCAAGTTGGGATGTTTATCAAATAAATATCGTGAAACCGTCAATTCTAATACCGCATCACCCAAAAACTCTAAACGCTCATTATGGTCTAAACGATTCATATTAAAATCATTAATAAAACTCGAATGCGAAAATGCTTGTTGGTATAAATCAATATTTTGATAAGTAAAGCCTAACTCTGTCATTTTAGTATCAAAGCGCTTTCTAAAACGATTAACTATCTCACTTTTCTTTTGTTTAGACATTATTTTATCTCCTTTATGTGTTGCTCTTGAATCATCTTTAATTTTACGTTAAAACTATTGATAATTAAAGAAAAAACTGAGTCGACAATACTGACGACCCAGATGTAAGATTTATTATTTTTCAAGACTGTTAATAAATTTAACAGCATCACCAACAGTGTTGATTTTTTCAGCTTCTTCATCAGGAATTTCAGTACCAAACTCGTCTTCTAATTCCATTACTAATTCAGCGATATCAAGTGAGTCAGCGCCTAAATCATCTTTGAAAGATGCATCTTCAGTTACTTTATCAGCGTCTACACCTAAACGGTCAACGATGATATCTTTTACTTTATCGAAATTTTCCACGTCGATTCACCTCCTTTAAAAATGCCTATAAATAGACTATTATATTTTCCCATTTTAAATTCTAAAAAACAAGTAGAAATTTTAGAAACAGTTATCAATTTATTGATTACTGTTTCTTAGGGAGAAATTCTGGAACCTTATCTTGGTTGCTTAGAATTTCCTCCGCAAAGTTGACTAGGTCAGGCAATTCTCCATTGGATGACCAGTCAACCACTGTGTCAATGAGCTTTAGCTCAAATATATTACATGTACATTCCACCATTTACATGGATTGTTTGACCTGTAATATATTTTGCTTTGTCTGATGCTAAGAACGCTACTGTATTAGCAATATCTGTGTCTTGACCAAAACGTGCTAACGGAATTTGAGTCAACATTTGTTCTTTAAGCTCATCACTTAAAGCATCTGTCATATCAGAAACAATAAAACCAGGTGCAACTGCATTTACAGTGATACCACGAGATGCTAATTCACGCGCCGCAGATTTAGTTAAACCAATAACACCTGCTTTTGTTGCAACATAGTTTGCTTGTCCCGGATTACCTACTGCTCCAACAACACTTGATAAATTAATGATAGCACCACTACGTTGTCTTAACATTTGTGGTGTTGCTTTTTGGATACAGTTAAATACACCTTTTAAGTTTGTGTCAATAACATCATCCCACTCTTGTTCTTTCATACGCATTAATAAATTATCGCGAGTAATACCTGCATTATTTACTAAAACATCTAAAGAACCAAATTGGCTAACTACTTCTTTAATCATTGCTTTAACTTCATCAGCATCGGCAACATTTGCTTGAATCGCAAAACTGTCAACACCTTTAGCTTTGATTTCTTCGACTACTGCTTCAGCTTTCTCTTTGCTGCCTGCATAGTTTACTGCTACATTATATCCTTCTTCTGCTAATTGTAACGCAATACTACGTCCAATTCCTCTTGATGCACCTGTTACTAAAGCACTCTTAGTCATTTTCATTCCATCCTTTCACATCTTCTAAAGTTTGAATTGATGTTAACTTAACATCTCTATTTATTTTTTTAATTAAGCCAGATAAAACTTTTCCAGGACCAATTTCAATAAAATGATCAACACCTTGTTCTATTAGCCATTCTGTTGAATTAATGAATTGTACTGGTGAATATAATTGTTTGACCATATTAGATTTAATTACTTCTTTGTCAGTTACACCTTGCGCATTTACATTTTGAACTACAGGAAACTTAGCATCACGCCATTCAAATTGATTAATATAACTTGAAAAATCTTCTTCAATCACTTTCATTAGCGATGAATGGAATGGGCCAGATACTGCTAAAGGCATGACACGTTTTGCGCCTAATGATTTACCTTTTTCTACTAGTTCATCAATTAAAGCTTTATGACCTGAAACAACAATTTGACCTGGGCAATTAATGTTTGCTGGTTCAATTATTTTGTCATCAGATGATAATGACTTACAAATTTCATCGACTTTATCAAAATCTAATCCCAATACTGCAGCCATGCTTCCTACACCAGTAGGAAATGCTTGTGCCATTAATTGACCACGTTTTCTAACAATTTTAACTGCATCTTCAAATGATAATACGTCAGCTGCAACTAAACTTGAATATTCACCTAAACTATGTCCCATAGTAAAATCGGGATTCAAATTTTTTAGTGCTGCTAATAATGCCGAACTATGCGTCAATAAAGCTGGTTGCGTGTTTTCAGTTTCACCCAATTTACCTTCTTCATCAGTAAACATTGTCTCTAAAATATCAAAGTCTAATGTGTTTGCTGCTGAAGTTAAAATTTCAGTTGCTTGATCGTTGTTGTTATATAAATCTTGTGCCATGCCAACTTTTTGGGCACCTTGTCCCGGAAAAATAATTGCTGTTTTACTCATTTGATTCACCTACAGTCTCTTTCATTGTTTGTACAATATTTTGCTCTCCTGCGATTTTCGCTTGTCTAATTGCAGAATAAAAAGCTTTAGCATTTGAACTACCGTGTGCTTTAACTACGGTACCTTCCAATCCTAATAATACGGAACCACCGTATTCTGAGTAATCCATCTTTTTAGCGAATTCGGCTAAATCTTTCTTCAATATTGCACCTGCTAATTTATTTTTAGTACTACTCATAATCGTATCTTTTAACATTTTACCGATTGATTTTGCAGTACCTTCTAAATTTTTAAGGACCATGTTCCCAGTATAGCCATCGGTAACTACAACATCTGTATCGCCATCCATTAATGTCTTCGCTTCAATATTCCCAACAAAATTCAATGAATGATCTTGATTTAATAACTCATATGATTTTTTCGTTAAACTATTACCTTTAGCTGGCTCGGTACCTATATTTAATAATGAGATTTTCGGTTTATCAATACCTCTAATTTTTTGAGCATAAATATCCCCTAGTTGCGCATACTGTAATAAGTGTTCAGGTTTAGCATCAGCATTTGCACCAACGTCTAAAAAGACAAAACCTTTTCCATCAATCGTTGGCAATGTTACTACTAAAGCCGGTCTAGCTACACCTTTAATACGTCCAACAATGAATAAACCAGCTGACATTAAAGCACCAGTATTACCTGCTGACACACATCCATCTGCCTCACCAGATTTCACAGCTTCAGCCATTTTTACCATTGAGCTATCTTTTTTACGTTTAATCGCTCTAACAGGCTCATCTTCCATTTCAATCTTTTCAGAACAATGTCTAAATTCGATTCGTTCATGGTTCAGATTATACTTTTTTTCGTCACCGAATAGTATAATTTCTAGATCTTTAAAGTCTTCAACAGCCTTTTGTACGGCTTCTAATACGATATCAGGCGCATTGTCGCCACCCATCATATCAATTGCTAATTTAACCATAATTTTATCCTCGCTTATCATAAAACATTTTAAAATTTCCTTTGAAAACTAATGTATGTTTAACATATGACTTTACTTCGACGTAAAAATGTTTTGCAGTTTGATTTACAACTCGTGCTTCTGCTCTTACCGTATCATTTAATTTTACTTTTTCAATAAATTGAATGCTACTCTCATGAGTTAAAACTGTTGGTTGCTTAATTAGCGCAACACATAATGAATTCGCCTGTGCAAACAGCACATGACCACGCGCAATTCCAGTTTTATGAAAAACAGAATCCGATGTAATATCTAAAATTGATTGCGCTTTAACATTTGGATTGACTTGAATCAAATCACCAATAAATTCTTGTTCTTCAATAGAACTTATTTGGTCATAATTTTTTTCAGCAACTAATTTAATACGCTTCCTTAATTCTGGTATGTTTAAATAAGTGCGATCTAAACGAATTGTTTGTATACTCACTTGAAATAAGTCGCTTAGTTCATGGTCTGTGATGAAGGGATTGCTATCAATTTGTTGTCTGATTGCTTCTCTACGTTTATCTTTCTTTAGTTTCAACGTCTCACCCCTCATTTTTTAGTACCTAGTCTTAAACATTCCTCACATATCATAACACTTTCTATTTAACCGACTCAACAAATAACTGTATTATTTAGCTATTATTTAGTCGAAAATTTATAAATTTTTAAAATACCACTTTACATTTAAATAGTTCAAGTGTCATATCACTCAATTAACGAAGTGTTGCACTTAAATTGACAAATCAGGATGGCAATTAGTCAAAACTGCGATGTAATAAATTTTCTTCAACAAAATGGCGTAAATGTTGATACGTATTTTCAAAGAATACGCCAGATTGAATAAGTTCAGCTGCTTCATCACGAGCAACTTCTAACATACGATAATCTTCAACTAAATTGGCAACTAAGAAATCTGGCAATCCACTTTGTTTAACACCAAAGAAATCTCCAGGACCACGCATTTCTAAGTCTCGTTCACTCAATTCAAATCCATCCGTTGTTTGTGTCATAATTGTCATTCTTTCAATTCCTGTTTCTGTTTTAGGGGATGCAATTAAAACACAGTAACTTTGCTGGTCACTTCTACCTACACGACCGCGTAACTGATGTAAAGTTGATAATCCAAAGCGATCCGCATCATAAATCATCATAAAAGTTGCATTCGGTACATTAACACCTACTTCAACAACAGTAGTAGAAACTAAAACATCTATCTCATGATTACTAAACTTTTGCATGACCTCATCTTTTTCATCGGCAGACAACTTACCATGCAATAATCCTACACGAGAAACACCATAATACTGTTGTAAAGACTCGTACAATGCGACAACATTTTGAACATCTTCGAGATGCTCAGAACTTTCTATAAGCGGGCAAATGACATATGCTTGACGACCTTTTTTCAACTCTGAGGTCATTTGCATCAAAACTTTATCGTATTGCTCATGCTTTGCCCAAGTAGTAATGATAGGTTTACGACCTTTTGGTAATTGTTTAATTGAAGACACATCCATCTCACCAAAAACTGATATTGCTAGTGTTCTTGGTATCGGGGTTGCTGTCATAAATAACACATTCGTCATTGCACCTTTTTCTCTTAAAAGTTGGCGTTGATTCACACCAAATCGATGTTGTTCATCTGTAATTACTAAACCAACATTATGGAAAATTACATCATCTTGAATCAAAGCATGGGTTCCAATTAAACAATCAATCGTACCATTTTCAAGTTGTTCTAAAAGTATCTTTCGTTTCTTACCTTTTACTGACCCAGTTAACAACGCAACGTTCATAGAATCTCCAAATAAAGCAATTAAACTTTCAGCATGTTGCTCTGCTAAAATTTCAGTTGGTACCATCAATGCTGATTGATAGCCAGCCGTTTTTAACGCATACATACAAATTGCAGCAACTACTGTTTTTCCTGAACCTACATCACCTTGAAGTAATCGATGCATACGTATTGGTGCTTTTAAATCTCTAAAAATTTCATTAACACTGGATTTCTGTGCTTCAGTTAGTTCAAAAGGTAAACGATCAATAAATGATTTAACTTGGTCTAAGTCATAATCAATTTCAATTGCTTCGTCAGATAACTTTTCTAATCTATTTAGCCATTGCATACGTAATTCGAATAAAAACAGTTCAGTAAATGCATAGGTTCTACGAGCACGTAATAAATCCTCTTTACTTTTAGGATGATGTAACGTGTTCAAAGTAAAGTCCAAGGTCTCTAATTTATATTTTTCTCTTAGTTCATCAGTTAACCATTCATGAATTGTCACATCATTTAACGCTTGTCTAATTTGGTCTCGTATTTGCTTTTGTTTAATACCTTCCTTAATACGATAGACTGGTTCTAATTGAATATCTGCGTTTTCTTGAGTTTGTGTACCTTGTGAATTAAAGAAAACCCTATTACCAGTAATTTCCTGTTTAACCCTATTCCACTTACCTTTAACAGTTATAGTTTGATTTAATTCGATTTTCTTTTTTAAATACGGTTGATTGAAAAAAATACATTTGACAGCAATATTATTTACCATTAAATGAACAGTTAATTTTGATTTATTTCTTCCAAAAAATGCAACTACTGGAGCTGTATATACTTGTCCTTCTATCGTAACGTTAGATTGATCTTCTGCTTGATTCAAATCAATCACTGTATTATCTTCATATCTAGCTGGCAAATAAAGAACAAGATCTTCCACTGTATGAATATTTAGTTGTTGCAACACTTCTATTTTCTTAGGACCTATACCTTTTAATTGTAAAAGAGAATATGGACTTTCTATTAAGTTTACTTTCGCCAAAATAAATCACCTATGTTTTATTTGATTTTACGTATCATTTAGTATGTTATTTATTTTATCATGACTAAGTTGAACATGACATTGTTAGCAACTCGAGAATGATACTTTTAACCCGCTATCTCACTAAAATAGCAAAATAAAAAACTACCAATTGATGATTTATCATTGGTAGTTTTTTATTTTAAATTTTTATTCTACTGAAAAGAAATATTGATAAATTGGTTGTCCACCTTCATGAACTTCCACTTCTACATCTGGATATCGCTCTTCAATCCAGTTTATCATGTTATCTGTAACTGCTTGCTCTGCATCTTGACCAATAATCACAGTCAATATTTCACTATCTTCTGCTAACATCTCATTTAACAACTCAGTAACCGTTGTTAATTGATCACTTTTGCTGCTTACAATCTTATCTTCAATTAAGCCCATAAACGCGTCTTTTTTAATCTCAACGCCATCAATTTTCGTATCACGAACAGCGTACGTTAATGAACCAGATTTAACGTTATTTACTGAATCAGCCATTTGCGCTTTATTTTCTTCAAGTGTTGCGTCCACATCATATTGGAATAGTGCGCTTATACCTTGAGGAATAGATTTCGTTGGAATAACAACTGCTTCTGCATCAACAATACTCGCTGCTTGTTCACTTGCCATTAAGATATTTTTATTATTCGGTAAAATAATTGCACGTTTACATTTTGATTGTTCAATGACTTTAACGATATCTTCTGTAGAAGGATTCATCGTTTGTCCACCACTAATGATATGTGTGGCACCCATTGATTTAAATATCTCTGAAATACCTTCACCCATAGAAATAGTAATAATTGCTGTTTCAACCGTTTCCATTTTCGGTTTAGCTGTGTGCTGTTCTTTTCGAATCACTTCACGATGCTGTTCTCTCATATTTTCAACCTTAAGTTTAATTAATTCACCATATTGTTGACCATAATTAAACACTTTACCTGGGTATTCGGTATGCACGTGAACTTTCACAATTTCTTCATCATTAATGACTAATAAAGAATCACCAAATTGACTCATATCTTGCCTGAATTCTTGTTCATCAAAGGCTTTTTTATTCTTTCCAAAACGAACCATCATTTCAGTACAATAGCCATAAATAATATCTTCAGTATTAATTACACCATGGAAATCATGTTCATCATGTACAAATTCATCTTTATCTAGCTTTGCAACTTTGGCTTCAACTTTTTCACCTTTAAGCGCTTTTAAGAAACCTTCGTAAACGCATAACAAACCTTTACCACCACTATCAACAACACCAACTTCTTTAAGTACAGCTAATAAGTTTGGTGTGTTTTCAAGTGATTCATTGGCTTTTACAATAATGTACTCCATTAGTTCTATACAATCTTCAGTACTATTTGCTTTTTCTATTGCAGCTTGCGCAGCATCTTTTGCAACTGTAAGTATTGTACCTTCAACTGGTTTCATAACAGCTTTATATGCCGTTTCAACACCAGCTTGAAAACTTTCAGCTAACAATTTTGAATTAATTTCAGATTCACTTTCAATATTTTTACAAAATCCTCTGAATAATTGTGACAAGATGACACCAGAGTTACCTCTTGCACCCATTAGTAAACCTTTCGAGAATGTTTTACCTAATTCGCCGATATTTTTCGACAAATTATTCTCTACTTCTTCGCGACCTGAAGTCATAGTAAGATTCATATTTGTTCCTGTATCACCATCTGGCACTGGATACACATTCAAAGAATCTACCAAATCTGCATTGTTAGATAAATTTTGTGCCCCTTGTATAATCATATCGGCAAATAATTTACCATTAATTTTGCTAATCATTTCAAGTTGTCCTCCTAAGCTTTCTTGCCTGTATTATTCACACGTACACCCTGTACATATATATTGATTGAATTTACTGATACATTAAGTGATTTTTCCAAAGTATATTTCACTGTTGATTGTACATTATTGGCAACTTCAGATATTTTCACACCATAACTTACAATAATGTACATATCTATATCCACTACGCCATTATTTTCAGTTACTTTGATGCCTTTAGCATAATTTTCATGTCCTAGTATTTCCGCAATACCATCTCTAACTTGTTGTCTAGATGCCATACCTACAATACCATAACATTCAACGGCCTTTCCACCTACAACCGAAGCAATCACTTCGTTTGAAATATCAATTTTACCGTAATCATTTGAAATCTCTAATGTCATATCTTTGTCCCTCCTAAATTTCAAAGTTTATTATTCGTTTTCCCTAATCACTTTTAAAATTTTACCACTTAGTGTAGTCATAAACGCTTTAAGTTTCATTGTTTATTTTTATAAAATATCAATGGTACAACTTATCAGAATGACTTACGCTTAAATCACCTATTATATTTTGAGTAAACTGAATTTACACTCATGACGATTATCTATAGGCGTTTTCTTTTAATAGATGTAGTATCATTAAATAAAAAGTTTAAATGTTTCATTCACTTATTTCTCTAAAATATCATACTACATAACTTCACAGTCTACAATTATATCACAAAACTCAGTATTTTTGACTTTTATGTGAAAATTATTCATTGTTTTTCAAATGAAACTATGCTATCTTAGTTAAGTATATAAGTAGTTATGTGTATTTATATTTATTAAAGGAGGTACTCATATGGGTAAACAATGTTTCGTAACAGGTCGTAAAGCTTCGACTGGTAACAGACGTTCACACGCTTTAAACTCTACTAAACGTAGATGGAACGCTAACCTTCAAAAAGTTAGAATCCTAGTTGACGGTAAACCTAAAAAAGTTTGGGTTTCTGCACGTGCTTTAAAATCTGGTAAAGTAACTAGAGTTTAATAAATATATTGCACATAAAAAATGTGACCTTATGTGGAGGACGCATTTACTTAAGAACTAAGAGCTCAACCTCTTAGTTCTTTTTTTGTTACAAAACAATACATAATGGTTCATAGTGAAATTCGAAATATCAATATAATTTGGTTAAAACGTTTAATAATGGTTCTCTGTCAAATTGGACTTATGGGTTCAATATCGATTTTGGCACATAAACCAATGTACTAGGACCTACAATTTTCCTTTCAATAATAAATCACGCCATAATCTTCATTAATTACAGCGTGATTCATCTATTATAATGCTATAAATTCTATCTACAAACGTCACTTTATTAAATAACTTATGCACTTTATTAAAAATCTTCACAGACTTGAATATACTTAATTTAAATCTGTACTTCTAATTTGCAAAATCAACCCATCATGTACAATTACTTTCGCTTGCAAAGA
Source organism: Staphylococcus sp. HMSC062H10 (assembly GCF_001836945.1). Taxonomy (NCBI): domain Bacteria; kingdom Bacillati; phylum Bacillota; class Bacilli; order Caryophanales; family Staphylococcaceae; genus Staphylococcus; species Staphylococcus sp. HMSC062H10. The sequence goes on along the minus strand of NZ_KV830972.1, from coordinate 137,347 downwards.
CTCAATTTCATTTGAAATAGTTAAAGTAGAACCTATATTAAGCATTTGTCTAGCTAAATTATATTTAAATCCTGCTAGAGAAAGTTCTACATCATCAGTCATCGGTATAAATGAAATGTACGGATAACTCTTATCTTTTTCAACTGTATGTTGACCTTTAGGCAATAATTCAATTTTATTTTGTTGATCGATAACTTCTATATGAACATCATGTTTATAATATGCTTTTTTCAATAATAACTGAATTGCCCCAAAAAAGTGATCTAATCGTCCGCCTGTTGCACCATAAATTGTAATACTATCAAATCCAAGTGCAACAGCTTTATCAACCGCTAAAGCTAAATCCGTATCAGCTTTTTCAGCTTGAACAGGTTTGATTTGTAACTGTTCTGTTAGAAGTTGGCATTCTTCTTTACTGACTGAATCAAAGTCCCCTACTGAGAAAAAAGGGATAATTTGATGCTTCAATAAAATCAAAGCACCTCTATCAACGCCTCCCCATTTACCTTCATTACTTTTGGCCCAAATATCTTGCGGCAAGTGTCGATCAGAACATAATAAATTTATATGCATATACACTCAACCTTTCAATGCTTGTGTGACTTTTTTATAATCCTCTTGTTTAAAGAAAAATGAACCCGTTACTAGCATTGTAGCACCATTTTCAACACAAACTTTCGCTGTATCGGTATTTACGCCTCCATCAACTTCAATATCAAAGTTTAATTGACGTTCCATTTTAATAGCATTAAGACCCGCTATTTTTTCTACGCATTGATCAATAAATGATTGACCACCAAACCCTGGGTTAACTGTCATCACTAGTACATAATCAACAATGTCTAAAATAGGTTCAATTTGTGATATTGGTGTACCAGGATTAATTACTACACCAGCTTTTTTATCTAAATGTTTAATCATTTGAATAGCACGATGGATATGAGGCGTTGATTCGACATGAATTGAAATCATATCGGCACCATGTTCTGCAAATGATGCAATATACTTTTCTGGATTTTCAATCATCAAATGTACGTCTATAGGTAATGTTGTGCCTTTTCTTACGGCATCTAATATTGGTAAACCAATAGATATATTAGGCACAAATTGACCATCCATAACATCAAAATGAACCCCGTCGACACCTGCTTCTTCAAGTCGTTTTAATTCATGTTGTAAATCCAAAAAATCAACAGATAATAATGATGGATATAGTTTTGTCATTTAATATCTAACCTTTCTATTTGAAATTTCATTAAATAGTTGTAAATAATGGTCGTATCTAAATTGCGCAATATTCCCTATCTCTAATTGATGCTTAACATTACAATTAGGTTCTTTGATATGATTACAATTTCTAAACTTACATGTTTCACCATATCGATTTAATTCAAGAAAATAATCTTTTATTTCATCTTTATCTATATGATCAAAATCTAAAGCACTGAATCCAGGTGTGTCTGCAATATAACCGTTTTGACGTTCGAATAGTTCGACATGTCTTGTAGTATGCTTTCCTCGATTTAATGATTTTGATATATCATTTGTCTCAAGATTAAGTTCTGGACGATAATGATTTAAGAAAGTAGACTTACCGACACCTGATTGACCACTAAGTACTATAAGTCCTGCTGGCCAAGCTTCTACAATTTTTTTTCGATCATCATCATTCCCAATAAATTCAGTCTCATAGCCAATATTTTCATATATTTTCAACAACTCATTAATTTCGAGCTGCTTTTCAATTGGTGTTTTATCTTTTTTAGTCACCAAAACTCTCGCATTTAACTGATACGAATGTGCAATAACTAAAAATCGATCTAATAATTGCGTTGAAAAATTTGGCTCGACAGCACTCATTACAATTACTAGTGTATCTATATTACTTACAGGTGGTCTTTTCAACTCATTTTTCCGCTCACACACTTGATGAATATAGCCTTCGTTAATGTTTTGTACATCAAATTCCACTATATCTCCAACTACCGGTGAAAATTTTTTCTTTCTAAATAATCCTCGTGGTTTTGTATTGAAACGTTCGCCATTAACGTCTACTTGATATACCCCACTAATTGATTTCACTATTCGACCTGTCTTCAAAATGGCACCTCTCGATTAATTTTACTGCATTTATTATATCAAAGACTGGAAAATTAATATATAAATGATCATTTCAAATGATATAAATATTGTGAGAGTGAAACAGAATTGATAGACAATACTCATCTGTATATGATGACATGAAGCATTTTAAAACCACCGCAATCTCAACATAAAAATACCGAGACTTCCAAATAGAAACCTCGGTACATTTACTTCAATTATATTTAAATATCATCATAACTGACTTCTTTTTCAGCTACAGTTTTACCGTCAACTTTAACAATATAACTTGCTGTTTTTCCTTTTTCAATTCTTAAAGGAATGTCTATACGTTGATCACTAGTAATGTCGAAACTACCTTTTTCAGTTGAACCGTCATTATCTTTATCTTTAATATAAACTTTAACTTTTTGTGACTTATCATTTTTACCAGTGTATGGTACATCTACCGATTCAGTTGTCGTTTTGACATCTGATGAGTCGCTTTTTTTACCTTTAGAAACAACAAATGAAATCGTTGACCCCTCATCTACTGATTTCCCTTTAGGAGATTGAGAAATTACATCACCCTCATCAATATCGTCACTATACTCTTCTTTACTTTCAACTTTAAATCCTTTTTCTTCTAAGGCTTTTTTAGCTTTGCTAAAGGATTTATGTTCAAAGTCTTCTACATAAACTTGCTTAATGCCTAAAGATTCATATAGTTTAATATTAGAATCATGAATAGCGATTTCAGTATTTGCGGTTACACTTTGATTTGCAATGTATCCTTTTGGTGCTTGATTATTATATACTTTTTCAATCGTAACATCTTTAAGACCTAACGATTTTAATTTCTGCAAGGCTTCCTCCTTAGGTAAACCAATGACATTTGGCATTTTAACCTTTTCAGGGCCTTTTGATATAACAACATCAACGCTGTCACCACGTTCAACACGTTCACCTGTATTAGGAGTTGTCTTAATAATTTCATTTTCAGGATATTTATCACTATAACTTCTAGAAATTTTACCCAATTTCAGGTTATTTTTATTGAATATTTGCTCTGCTTCTTTTACAGTTTTCCCGATTACATCAGGTGTCTCTTCGTATTTATTACCAAACATTGCCATTGCCACAAAAGAAACAAGTGCAATCATTAACAACGAAAAGATTAGTGATAAGAGCACAATCTTTCGTGTTGATTTCTTTTTAGGTGTTGGTTCGTACACCGTACCTTCTGGCTTTTGGAATTGCTGATGATGAGCAGGCCCATTTACAATAGGTACTTGCGTCGTTTCACGTTTAGGTTGATTCGACTTATGTTCACTAATATGCTTTGCTAGATCTTCTTTTTTCAAAGGTACCGCTATCGTTTTCATTTTATCGAGTTCATAGACATCTTCATTCGCTCGATTTTCATGTAAAACACTACTCAAATCATCTTTCATTTCTTGAATTGTTTTGTAACGATTCGCTTTGTCTTTTTCTGTAGCACGTAAAATGACATTACTTAAAGATTGCGGAATATCCTTACGTACATCTGTTGTCACATTTGGCACAGAATCCTGAATATGTTTAATCGCAATGCTAACTGCAGTTTCTCCATTAAATGGTGGTTCACCAACAAGCATTTCATATAACACAATACCTATAGAATAAATATCTGTACATTCATCCGTTGCCTCACCTTTTGCTTGTTCTGGTGAAAAGTACTGCACAGTACCTAACACATGATTAGTCTGAGTTAAAGACGTCTCACTTAAAGCTTTAGCAATTCCAAAATCAAATATTTTCAGCGTTTTATTGCTGTCAATTAATATATTTTGCGGCTTAATATCTCTATGTACAATACGCATATCATGCGCATGTTTAATGCCATCCAATATTTGATTCGTAAAATTAATCGCTGTGTCAATACTTAATGGCCCATGACTTTCAATGTACTCAGACAAAGTCGGACCTTCAATATATTCCATTACTAAGTAGTAACAGTCATCTTCTTCATCAACATCGATCATACTTACTATATTTTGATGTGATAGCTGTGATGAGTTATGTACTTCTCGTTCAAAACGTTTTAATGTTTCTTCTTTTTCTCTAGGTGGTATAAAAATCGCCTTAATTGCAACTTTAATGTTAAGTATCGTATCTTCTGCAAGATAAACAGTACTCATGCCACCGCCGCCAAGCTTATCTACAATTTTATATCGTTCATTTATTATTTTTCCTATCATACTTTATCACCTTCAATAGCCGCGAGTATGAAAGTAACGTTATCTTTCGAATGGTTATCTAATGCCAATTGCATTAATTGATCCCCATGATCTTCTATTGTACCTTCTTTTACTAACAAACGCTTAATTTCATTGTCTTTAACATAATCAGTTAATCCATCTGAATTTAATAATAAATAATCATAAAAATTTAATCGTTTAATAAACAAATCTGGACTCACACGTTTATCTGTGCCCATCACCTTCGTAATAATATTACGTTGTGGATGTGTAAAAGCTTCTTCCGGCGTAATTTGACCCGTTAAAACAAGATGATTAACAAATGAGTGATCACTAGTAATTTGTTCAATTTGTCGACTATTAATAACATAGGCTCTAGAATCACCGACATTTGCTATCACAACTGATTTTTCAAAAACAAGTGCACAAACACATGTTGTACCCATACCTTTATATTCTGCATTTTCTTGTGCATAGTGATATAACTGAAAATTTATATCTTTTATATTATTACGCAACCAATTTTCAGCTTGATGTTGTTCTATAAGATTTTCCGCTTCAAAACGGGATTTCAACTCATCTGTAACAAATTTACTTGCAACTTCTCCTGCTTTATGGCCGCCCATACCATCACACAGAACTAAAAGTTGTTGATTAGTTTGATTATAAAAAATACCACCCGCATCTTCATTCTTATCTCTATGTTGTCCAGTATCAGTAAAAAATTGTGCCTCTAGCATTTGTCTTTACCTCGTTTCTACTTGTCGTTCCTTTGCTCTTAATTGACCACAAGCTGCGTCAATATCTGAACCTTGTTCACGACGTATTGTGGCATTAATTCCTAGTCTCTTTAATTCTTTTTCAAATTTAAAGATATCATTTTTAGCCGTTTTTACATAATTTCTTTCTGGAACATGGTTGACAGGAATTAAGTTAACATGGCAGTTTAAGCCTTTTATTAAATGTGCTAATTCTCTTGCATGTTCTAGTTGGTCATTCACACCACCAAACAGACCATATTCAAAAGTAACACGACGATTTGTTTTTTCTTGATAATATTGAATTGCTTCGATTAACTTCTCAACATTATATGCACGGTTAATTGGCATCAAGCGTGATCGCACTTCATCTTTTGCGGCGTGTAAGCTTACAGCAAAATTAATTTGAATATCTTCATCCGCAAAGTCATATATTCTAGGAATGATACCTGATGTTGATACTGTAATGTGACGTGCACCAATATTTAAACTGTTATCATCATTGACGATTCTTAAGAAGTCCATCATTTCATCATAATTTTCAAATGGTTCACCGATACCCATTATGACAATTTGAGATACGCGCTCTTCTGTAGCATCAAGGGCTTTTTGAACTGTTAAAACTTGTGAAACAATTTCGCCAGCTTCAAGGTTTCTTTTTAAGCCGCCAAGTGTAGAAGCACAAAACGTACATCCGATACGACAACCTACTTGTGTCGTTACACATACTGAATTTCCATAATCATGTCTCATTAAAACAGTTTCAATTGTATAGCCATCTTGTAATTCAAATAAGAATTTAATTGTACCGTCTTTACTTTCTTGTTTTACTACAGTTGTTAAAGTTGTAACAGTAAAGTTATCTTTTAAAAGCTGTCGTAAGTCTTTCGATAAGTTCGTCATTTCATCAATCGAATCTACTCTTTTTTGATATAACCATTCAAAAATCTGTTTCGCTCGAAATTTTTGTTGACCTTGTTCAACGAGCCAGTTTTGCATTTCGTCAAATCGCAATGAATATATTGATTGCTTGTCAAAATTTGGAAGAAATTTATTCTTCTTTTTCTTTTCAGCAGTTATCATTCCTAATTGTCCTTTCTTTTTATCTTAGTGATAAAGAATCCATCTGAATTAAAGTCTTGCGGCATGATTTGTAACGTTTTGACCAACTCTCCAGTTATCGGATGTTGAAACGGTTCAAATTCGAAGTTTTTATTATTTTTCAAAAACGTATAAATCACGTTTTCATTTTCTAGTTGCTCTATTGTACATGTTGAATAGACGATTTCGCCACCTATTTTTACATTGTTTTTTACATTTTCCAATATTTCAAGCTGTAAATCAACTAGTGACTCAATATGTTGTTTGCTTTGAGTATATTTAATCTCTGGCTTGTGTCTCATAACACCTAATCCGCTACATGGTGCATCAACAAGTATCTTATCGTATGTTTTATCATAAGGTTTTGTCGCATCATGTTGAAAAGCTTTAATATTTGTTAATCGTAATTTTTTTATATTAAAATTAATTAAGTCTATTTTGTGATCATGTATATCTGAAGCGTCAACTTGCCCTTCTGGCATTAAAACTTCAGCAATGTGACAAGCCTTACCGCCAGGTGCACTACATGCATCTAATACGTGATCATGTCGGTCTACATTCATAATGTGTGCAACAAACATTGAGCTTTTATCTTGAATTGAAACGAATCCATCTTTAAATGAACGAGAATGAATAATTGGTTGTCCTCCTATATGGAGACAATAAGGTAAGTCATGATCTTTTTCAACGTCATAACCTTCGTCTTGCAACTTTTCAATAATATCATCTAATGATGCTCGCGTCAGGTTGGCACGCACAGTTGTTGATGTCGTTTCTAAAAATGACTGTAAAATTGTTTCAGTTCCTTCGAGACCATAATGTGTTGCCCAATGATCTATAATCCACTTCGGCATACTATACTCGATTGCCATTCTTTTTTTAGGATCTGCAATTTTATTAAAATCAGGTAAGTCACTACGCATCATTGTTCGTAAAATGCCATTTACGACATTTCCGTTGTGATAGCCACCTCGTTCTTTTGCTATTTCAACTGCTTCATTAATGATGGCGTGATTTGGAACTTTATCTAAATAAACATATTGATAAATACTCATCCATAATAATTGCCTAACCCATGCCTTAATCTTTGTTTTCACAAAAGGCTTTAAATAAAAATCTAACGTATATTTTCTTTTAACGGTTCCGTAGACAATTTCTGTAAATAAAGCTTTATCCATTGCATTTAATTCATTTTCTGACAACACTTCATTGATACGCAAGTTACTATACGCACCTTCATTTAATATATCTTGAATCGTGTCAAAAGCAAGACTTCTCACGTTTTCTATCATATAAGTTTCTTCCCTACTAGTGTGTTTTGCGCACCACTTAAATAATTGGCAGCTAACATTCTCTTTTTCCCAGCCAATTGCATATCTTTAATTGCAACAGCTTCATTATTATTTGTAGCAACAATAATGGCTTTTTTAGTCGTTTCTATAATTGTTCCAGGCTCGTTTATCTTATTAGTCTCAACGAGCTCAGCATCGTATATTTTCAAGTTAGTGTCATCCATAGTTGTATAAGCAACTGGCCACGGTGATAATCCTCGAATTTGATTAAACACTTGTCTTCCTGGTTTATTCCAGCTAATTCGCTCATCTTCGCGTCGAATATTGGAAGCAAATGTTGCTTGCGTATCATCTTGAGGTACACTTTCATTTGTGCCCTCTATAATAGATGGTAAAGTTTCTTTTAATAAATCTGCTCCTAATACGCTTAATTTATCATGCATCGTACCGACATTATCATTTTCTTCTATTTTAATTGCTTGTTGCGAAATAATATTACCCGCATCTAATTTTTTAACCATATACATAATTGTTATGCCGGTTTCTTGTTCACCATCGATAATCGCCTGATGAATTGGTGCACCACCTCTATACTTCGGTAACAATGATGCATGTACATTAATTGCGCCAAGTTTTGGTAATGCCAACAATGATTCAGGTAATAATTGTCCAAAAGCAGCAGTTACAATTAAATCTACATCTAATTGAAGCAATTGTTCTAATTCTTCTGATCCACTTAATTTTTCAGGCTGATATACAGGTAAATCATATTTCATTGCAACTTTTTTAACTGGTGGTGGTGTCATAACACGTTTACGTCCAACAGGTCGATCTGGTTGTGTTACGACTGCAATGACATCATGTTCTGCAATAAGCATTTCTAAAACAGTTGTTGAAAAGTCTGGTGTACCCATAAATATTATTTTAGTCATTTATAAAATATGCCTCCACTTCTTTATCTGTTAAAATACGGTCCGCACGTTCTGTAAAAGGGATACCGTTCATTTGATCTATAATATGCAAAATCATTCTTGCTACATCTTCATGTGCAGTTAGTTCAACTTTGTTCCCATTGACGTCATAACTTTCGACAACGATCATTTTACTTCTTGTCACTTCGCCGTAAACATCTGGCAATGTAATTGAACCTTCTAAGTCTGTTATCGTTTCATTTGATTGACTAATAATTTTCGGATTAACAAGTTGTAATAATCCTTCCATTTCCATATCAATGATTGCCACTTGCAATGACTGATTAATTTGAGGTGCACATAAGCCAGCAGCTTCTTGTGCATACATTGTATCTTCTAAATCTTGTAATAATCTTTTTAACGAATCATCAAATTTTACAACTGCTTGCGCTTTTTTCGTTAAAATAGGATGCGATGCTGGTACTAACTTTTTAATCGCCATAGCTCTTACTCCTCAATAAAATTCATCAAACCATTATAACGTAAATATATTAAAAATGCGACCTTACATCATAGAATGTATATTTTTCAATTTAAAGATTGTCATGTGATTCATTACGTATATTTCACACGTAAAATAATACAATGCAACTGAAATGAAATCCTAAATTTATTGTAAGGATTGAAAAACTGAAATTTAGATGATTGGGAATGCTTAAACTAGAATGTTTGAACTAAAAGTGGGTATAATAAAAAGAGAAGCTAATGTCATTATAAGCAATTCAACTGGAGGGAAAGAAATGCAAGTAAACAAAGTTATTTATATTTTATTAGCATTGTTCTTAGGTAGTTTTGGTATTCATAAATTTTATGCCGGCAAGAATATGCAAGGTATTCTACACTTAATATTCTGTTGGACAGGTATCCCACACATTTTAGCAATTATTAGTGCAGTGATTACTGTTTTCAAACCTGCTGATGAACAAGGTAATGTCACTTTATAAATTGATAAAAATAAATCCCGATGACAATCATTTATTATTTGCGAATCATAGAGTTATAGTTATTACGAACTCTATATGATAAGCAGCAATGCTGATTGTTTATCGGGATTATTATTTCGATTATTTAATGTAGTACACTATTTATTAAGGTCCAATGAACGACTCGCTAATTTCTCTTTCATTTCTTTTGAAAGATTATTTAAAACAGAGTAATGCGCGTTCCCAAAATCTCTAGATGCATTTAAGTATGGCAAGGCAACTAATCCAATTATATGCGGATCTGGATGCTCTTTATCATGGTATAGCTGTGGTGAAACAGTTAAATAAGCTAGTTGTGGCATATCAACTTGTTCTTTCTCTGGATTAGTATCTTTATGATTCCCTCCCTTTGTTACGAAAGATACACTTGTAACTGGGACGCTTGATATTTCCATTTGAGCAACACTATATGGTACTGGTTTAGGATCTTTCAGATTAGAGAACATACTTAAATCATCAAGTTCTTCAACTTTATCTAGATTTACCGCATTCTTATTTGAATATGAATATGATCCAGGTTCAACTGATGCATAAATCAACTTTCCATCTTTATATTTCGTTAAAATTTCAGCATAAAAAACAGGTGTGTCTGAACCACCAATTTTTTTACCACTTTTATCTACATACCAATAGTTAACTTGTTTCAAACCATCATAAGTAGTAACTTCTTTACGTTTTACACCTTTTTTATTTTTAAAAAACTTATCAACATCTTCCATTGAAGCACCTTTAGACTCTTTTGTAAAATTATAATCTGCTAACTTCACTTGATTCATTAAAGACTTATAATCTTTCCACCCTTGCATACCTGTGCTATTCATAAATGTCTTTTCGGTTATAAATGGTTCTATCTTTTCTAAAACAGGTACTGCTTTAACTTTCGCTATTTTTTCCTTATTTTTTTTTATAGTGTGCAACTTTTGGGTCCTCCTCTTCTTCCGATTCTTTTTTTACAGTTTCTTGTTTTGATTCTTCTGATTTCTTTGATGATAATTTATGATTCCCACCAAAAGAACAACCTGCTACGACTAAAAGCATAATTAAAAGTAAACATCCCAGTGTCTTTTTCATAAACTTTCTCCTCTTAAGTTATTTTTTTGAATCAAATAAACATACATAAATTTAAAAAACTTATTTATATTGATATTTTACATTAACCATCAATATTTTTAAATACTTTAATTGATAATTTAAGAAAATTGTTTTGTCTAATAATTTAAGTAGTTAAAACATAGATAGATATAAAATAGTTTATAGCCATTAATTTATAAGTGTAAAATTTGCACTATTTCAATTTGGCATTTAAAAATAGTTTGCTTAATCATTAGTACTTTTGTTTATCATTAAGTATGGCACTTACATTAAAATCAGAATTCGTAAATGAAAATACTAATAAATTCCTAATCAAATCAAAATCACGTAAGTTATAAAGCCATATAAAAAGACAGAATATAAACTGCTAATTTAAATGGTTAACAGTTGTATATTCTGCCCTTTTTCTGTACTTAAAGTAAATATTCAAACACTGGTTCAAATACTCGTACATACTGAACTTGTTTCTAATAATTAGTAATGTTACATCATCATCTGTGGATCAATATCAATCTTCAATGCTAATTTTTCTTTTATAAATTTTTCATGGTAATAGTCATCTAAAAATTGAATGGCTTGTAATAATCCAGGTTCACTTTTATATTTCACTAAAATTTGGAATCTAAATTCATTGTTGATTCTCGCAAGTGCTGCCGGAGATGGACCTAGTACAAGCGCTTTTTCCGTTAAATGCTGTAATAAAATTTTATGAACATGCTGTGATGCTTCCATAACCTTCTTCATTTCTTTATGTGAGATTGTGAAATTAATCAAATAATAATACGGTGGATACTTTCCTAATTTACGATATTCCATTTCCTGACGATAAAATGTTAAATAATCATTTTTTTGAACATCCAATATTGAATAATGATCTGGGTTATACGTTTGAATGATGACTTGACCTGCCTTTTCATGACGACCAGCTCTACCAGCCACTTGCGTTAATAGTTGATAAGTACGTTCACTCGCCCGAAAATCAGGTAAATTTAACATTGTATCTGCATTCAGCACACCAACTAAAGTAATATTTGGATAATCTAATCCTTTCGCAATCATCTGAGTACCTAGTAAAATGTCACCGTTACCTTTTTCGAATTCAGTCAATAACTTTTCATGTGCACCTTTCTTTGAGGTTGTATCTACATCCATCCTAATTATGCGCGCATCTTCAAATTCTTGCTGCAATAGTTCTTCAACTTTTTGTGTTCCTGTACCTACTTGTCGAATGTGTTCACTCTCACAATTTGGACATTGATTCGGTGGCGTCTCTTGGTAACCACAATAGTGACATTTTAATAAGTCTGTCGTTTTATGATACGTTAATGAAATATCACAGTTTGGGCATTGCGGTACATAACCACAATCCCGACATAACATAAATGATGCATAACCACGTCGATTTAAAAATAAAACAACTTGTTCCTGTCGATCTAATCTTAATTGTATGGCTTCACGTAAATCTTTTGAAAACATTGACCGATTACCTTCACTCAATTCTTCACGCATATCTACTATATCAATTTCAGGTAAAGCTTGTTGGTTCACTCTGTTTGGTAATGATAGCAAATGATAAACACCTTTTTCAGCTCGAGCATAACTTTCAAGACATGGTGTTGCACTTCCTAAAATGACTGGGCAGTGATGATATTCACTTCGCCATTGGGCAATTTCTCTAGCGTGATATCTCGGATAATCTTCTTGCTTATATGTAGATTCATGTTCTTCATCAATAATGATTAAACCTAAATTTTTGAAAGGTGCGAACACACTTGACCTTGCACCAACACTTACTCTCGCACGACCATCCCTAATTTTTTGCCACTCATCATAACGTTCCCCATTAGATAAGCCAGAATGTAATACAGCAACGTCATCACCAAATCGACGTTTGAAGCGTAAAACCATTTGCGGTGTTAGAGCGATTTCAGGAACTAACATCATGGCCTGTTTTCCTTGGCTTAAAACATCTTCTATCGTTTGTAAATATACTTCTGTTTTACCTGAACCCGTCACACCATGAAGTAAAAATGTTTCTTGCTCTTGGCTTACAATTTTAGCTTTAATCGCTTCATATGCTTTAAATTGGTCTTCTGTTAATTGCTGTTTTGATTCTTGTTCGAAAACACGATCTTTAAATGGGTCTCTTTCAACAACCGCGTCATATTTTTCAACATAACCTTTTTTGATAAGTCCATCTAAACTGGATTTTGAAAAGCCCATATCCTCAATATCAGTTAAAAATATTGTTTTATGTTGTTCTTCAGACAAGTAAGCATACAAATCGTATTGTTTAATAACTTTCTCCAATTTAGCTAATACTTCATCAGGATGATACCCTTCAATGACACGAACAGCACGCTTAGTTTTTTTAGTTATATTTTGTGTGAGAATCGTTTTTTCTTCAACGATATCATCTTTTAACAACTTCATAAGCAATTGAATATCATTATTTTTTTGGGCATCTTTATAATAATAGTAACCATGCTTATCAAATTTTTGTAATAAAGCTGAAGGTACCTCTATCTCATCTTTCATCTTAAATGCTTTTTTATACTTCGCTTTAATAGCACTCGGAAGCATCACTTCTAACATAGAAATACGTTTAATGATATGAGTTGAACCCATCCACTCACTTAAAGCTATTAATTCTGATGTTAATTCTGGTTGTATATCTTTCACTTCTATGATTTTTTTTAACTTCGAAACGTCAAGTTGTGCATCAGGTTCTGCTGTTACTTCCATTACATAACCTTGAATCGTTCTTGGTCCAAAAGGTACAATTACACGCACACCAGGTTGGATGACAGATTCGAGTTGTTCAGGAATTATATAATCAAATTTATAGTCAACGCTCTTCGACGCGACATCGACTATGACTTTCGCTATCATTATTGCCACCTAGTTTCTAGTTCATCTAAAATTTGTGCAGCTAATACTACTTTTTTTCCTTTCTTGATATTTACTTTTTCATTATTTTTAAAATGCATTGTCAATTCATTATCATCAGAACTAAATCCGATAGACATATCCCCAACATTATTTGAAATAATCACATCTGCATTTTTCTTGCGTAATTTTTGTTGTGCATAATTTTCAATATCTTCAGTCTCTGCTGCAAAGCCTATTAAATACTGTGATGTTTTATGTTCACCTAAATATTTAAGAATGTCTTTAGTACGTTTAAAAGATACTGACAAATCACCATCCTGCTTTTTCATCTTATGTTCTAATACATCAACCGGTGTATAGTCAGATACGGCTGCTGCTTTTACAACAATATCTTGTTCATCAAATCGGCTAGTCACTTGTTCAAACATTTCTTCAGCACTTTGAACATGAATAACTTCAATATCTTTTGGATCCTCTAGTGTTGTAGGACCAGTAACTAATGTCACGATAGCTCCTCGATTTCGCAATGCTTCAGCTATTGCATAACCCATTTTTCCAGAAGAACGATTGGATACAAATCTGACTGGATCGATAACTTCAATAGTTGGTCCGGCTGTAACCAATGCGCGTTTATCTTGAAATGAACTATTAGCTAAACGATTACTATTTTGAAAATGAGCATCAATAACAGAAACGATTTGAAGCGGTTCTTCCATACGTCCTTTAGCAACATAACCACATGCTAGAAATCCGCTTCCTGGTTCGATAAAATGATACCCATCTTCTTTTAAAATATTAATATTTTGCTGCGTACGTTTATTTTCATACATATGCACATTCATAGCAGGCGCAATAAATTTCGGTGTCTCTGTTGCTAGCAACGTTGATGTCACCAAATCATCAGCAATACCTACACTCAATTTTGCAATTGTATTTGCCGTTGCAGGTGCAACAATGATTGCATCTGCCCAATCACCTAATGCAATATGCTGTATTTCTGAAGGATTTTCTTCTATAAAAGTATCTGTATAAACAGCATTTCGACTTATTGCTTGAAATGCTAATGGTGTCACAAATTTTTGTGCGTGATTCGTTAACATAACGCGAACTTCATACCCAGATTGTGTTAACTTACTTGTCAAATCAATCGCTTTATATGCCGCAATGCCACCTGTAACGGCTAACAATATTTTCTTCATATTCAATCTCCCTTAAATATCACTATGACATTTACGCTTTACATCATCATATGCGCACAAATGCTCATTACTTTTTTATAGATACAAATTTAGTATTATTATAACATCAATCATTGGATAAACTAAAAAAACACACCTACATAGGTGCGTTTGATTTGGATATGCCTTGACGTATTTGATATACGTCTTGCTTCACATATTTTTAATGGTCGAAACTATTCTTTACCATAATAATCGCTTGAAATAACAGGGCGAATTTTACCGTCAGCAATTTCTTCTAACGCTCTACCAACTGGTTTAAATGAATGATATTCACTTAATAATTCAGTTTCAGGTTGTTCATCAATTTCACGCGCTCTTTTCGCTGCAGTTGTTGCAATTAAATACTTTGATTTAATTTGTGACGTTAATTGGTTTAATGGTGGATTTAACATTATTTTTTAGCCTCCAAAATCATTTTTCTATACTTAGCTTCTACGCGCTCTCTTTTTAAGTGCTCAGCTTCTACAATACATTGAATTCTATTCTTCGCAAGTTCTACTTCATCATTAACTACAACGTAATCGTATAAATTCATCATTTCAACTTCTTTACGTGCTTCGTTAATACGACTTTGTATTTTCTCATCAGATTCTGTTCCTCTACCTACTAATCGCTCTCTCAAGTGATCTAAACTTGGAGGTGCTAAGAAAATAAATAACGCATCTGGAAATTTCTTTCTAACTTGCTTTGCACCTTCTACTTCAATTTCTAAAAATACATCATGACCTTCGTCCATTGTATCTTTAACATATTGAACTGGTGTACCATAATAGTTGCCTACATATTCAGCATATTCTATAAATTGGTCATCTTTAATTAAAGCTTCAAACGCATCCCTAGTTTTAAAAAAGTAATCTACGCCATCAACTTCACCTTCACGCATTTGACGTGTTGTCATTGAAATAGAATACTTATATGATGTACTTGGATCTTCAAATATTCGTTTTCTAACAGTACCTTTACCTACTCCAGATGGTCCTGATAAAACGATTAACAATCCTTTTTCATTATCCATGCCTTACGACCTCTCTAAGCTAATCTTCTATTATTTAAATATGATATCACATTGTTCTTTATATTGTATAGCATATTTGAAATTGCATGCCATAATTTCTATTAGGTCTAACAATATCGTTATATTGCACGATTAATTTTAATTAAATAAATTGAATTGCGAACTTTTAGATAATGTAAAATGCGTGGCATAATGTATGATTCAATAACTATACCGAAAAGTTACAATCATGTTAAAATGAAACGAATGATATGAAGAAGGTGGAAGATAAATTATGGCTTATGATGGCTTATTTACAAAGAAAATGGTTGAGTCTCTACAATTTTTAACAACAGGACGCGTTCACAAAATCAATCAACCTGATAATGACACGATACTAATGGTTGTACGTCAAAATAGACAAAACCATCAGTTGTTATTGTCAATCCATCCAAACTTTTCAAGATTACAATTGACTACTAAAAAATATGATAATCCATTTAATCCACCCATGTTTGCGCGTGTTTTTAGAAAACACTTAGAAGGTGGTATTATCGAATCGATTAAGCAAATTGGTAATGATCGTCGCATTGAAATCGATATAAAGAGTAAAGATGAAATTGGCGATACTATTTACCGCACTGTCATCCTTGAGATTATGGGTAAACATAGTAACTTAATTTTAGTAGATGAAAATCGCAAAATAATTGAAGGATTTAAACACTTAACACCAAATACGAATCACTATCGTACAGTAATGCCAGGTTTTAATTATGAAGCACCACCTACTCAGCACAAAATGAATCCGTATGATATTACAGGTGCAGAGGTGTTGAAATATATCGATTTTAACGCAGGTAATATTGCTAAACAATTATTGAATCAGTTTGAAGGATTTAGCCCTTTAATTACGAATGAAATCGTTAATCGTCGTCAATTTATGACTTCATCAACATTACCAGAAGCATTCGATGAAGTAATGGCAGAAACCAAGTTACCACCTACTCCTATTTTTCATAAAAATCATGAAACAGGTAAAGAGGATTTCTATTTTATAAAGTTAAATCAATTTAATGATGATACAGTTACGTACGATTCATTAAATGATTTACTTGATCGTTTTTATGATGCGCGTGGCGAACGTGAACGCGTTAAACAACGTGCGAATGATTTAGTTCGATTTGTTCAACAGCAGTTGCACAAATATCAAAATAAATTAGCGAAGTTGATTGAAGAATATGAGCAGTCTAAAAATAAAGATACTGAACAGTTATATGGTGAATTGATCACTGCTAATATATATCGAATTAAGCAAGGTGATAAAGAAGTGACAGCATTGAATTATTATACGAATGAAGAAGTTGTCATTCCTTTAAATCCTACAAAATCCCCATCAGCAAATGCTCAATATTATTATAAACAATATAATCGTATGAAAACGAGAGAACGTGAATTACAACATCAAATTCAATTGACGAAAGACAATATAGATTATTTTTCAACAATCGAACAACAATTACATCATATTTCTGTCCATGACATTGATGAAATTAGAGATGAATTAGCAGAACAAGGCTTTATGAAACAGCGTAAAAATCAAACTAAGAAAAAGAAAGAGCAGATTCAATTACAACATTATGTATCAACTGATGGCGACGATATATATGTTGGCAAGAATAACAAGCAAAATGATTATTTAACAAATAAAAAAGCTAAAAAAACGCACACATGGTTACACACAAAAGATATTCCTGGTTCACATGTCGTTATATTTAATGATGCACCAAGTGATACGACAATCAAGGAAGCGGCTATGTTAGCAGGATATTTTTCAAAAGCTGGTAATTCTGGACAAATACCTGTTGATTACACGTTAATTAAAAATGTGCATAAACCATCAGGTGCAAAGCCTGGGTTTGTAACATATGACAATCAAAAAACTTTGTATGCTACACCTGATTATGAACATATTCAAAAAATGAAACAATCATAATCAAGTTGTCGACAAATAAACACCTCACCATAAGAAAGGACTACTTTCTTTTGCGAGGTGTTTATTTTTAATTTAATGCGTTCATTGAAACGAAGTATCGTGTTTTTTAATAACGTATCATCATTTAAGTTACAAATTATCTTTGTGATTTTAAAAATGAGTGAAACTAAAATGATAAAGAACTACTAATCATTTATTATGTAGTGGTTCTTTATCATCAACCACAGATAATGTGTACTTTAAATAGGAATACATAGGTAAAACGCATGCATAAGAAGAAGTGTTTCTTTATCATTCAACGCTGTGCGAATCCTATTACTCAGGTAATGCTAATTGAAAACTTACTCCAAACTTATCTTGAACCCAAGCAAACTCTCTGTATGGTGGCATATTCGTTTTTGGCATTAAAATGGCACCTTCATCTTTTAATCCATTAAATAGTCGTTCCATTTCAATAGTATCTTTTACTGTAACAAATAATGAAATCGCAGGATTCATTGGTAATTCTGTACCACTATTAGCATCAATCGCCATGAATACTTGTCCATTTAATGTAAATATTGAGTGTTGTACAGTCCCAGGATCACCAGGTCCATTTTCACCATACTTAGCCATTGTTATAATCTCACTATCTTCAAATAAGCTTGTGTATAGTTTAACAGCTTCTTCAGCTTGGTTATTAAACATTAAAAATGTCGTAATTTTTGGAATATCCATGCTACGCCTCCTATAGATTGAACTTCTATAACTACTATTATCTTAACATAATTAAAATGACAAAAGCGCGTCGTACCGTTATGTGCGCGAATGACAAACGTCTTATTGGCTATTGATTAAATCACATAGTTAACGATAAAAATTACGCAAGATTAAAAATATGATACATATGTTAATAAATGATACTTATCATTGGTATTAATGTTTTGACTTATTGTCAAATTTGATTACAATTAAAATTAAGTTAAAGGAGGGACGTTATGTTACATTATGTGATTCCAGTATTAGTCCTATTACTCGTATTCTTAATTGGTTGGATTTTAATAAAGTTAATTATCCGCTAATAAATTTTTTATATAATAAAAGCTATAGTGTTTGTAATATTCGGATGCGGTTAAGCAGCCCCTGATATTAAACACTATAGCTTTTTTGTTTTTAAATTTGTCCTTGCTTACGTAATATATCCTTTACATGTTTAAATAAATCATCATTATGATCTATAGTTGTTTTATTTTTTATATGTTTTTGCTTCGTTGAATTTTCGTCGACATCGTGACTACTAGATAGATTGGAATCATTTGAATGATTGATAAATTCGTTACAATGTTTTATCTTCCCATATAAATCATTAGATGTTTTGTCATTCATTTGTTGAATTCCTCCTTCTAGTGTCTATATTATGCTAAGTTGTCTCTCCATTCAACTAATGTTTGGATATCTTCACTAGAAATTTCACCTTCATTTTCAGCTACTTCAATTAATTCATTGTAATCACTTAAAGTGTAAAAAGGTAGTTGAATATTGCTAAATGTATCATCTGCTTTTTTCAAACCGTAAGTAAAGATAGCTACAACACCTAATACTTCTGCACCTGCTTGTTTTAAAGCTTCAACTGCTGTGACTGAAGATCCCCCTGTCGAAATTAAATCTTCTATCACAACTACTTTTTTACCTTCGCTTTTAGCACCTTCAATTTGATTTTGCTTACCATGACTCTTATTTGATGAACGAACATAATTCATTGGTAATTTTAATTTTTCAGCAATAAAAGCTGCATGTGGAATACCAGCTGTTGCAGTACCAGAAATAACTTCTACTTCAGGAAAGTGTTCTTTAATTAAGTTAATTAAACCATCACGGATTGCGCCTCGAACTAAAGGATAACCTAACGTAACACGGTTATCACAGTAAATCGGTGATTTAATACCTGAACTCCATGTATATAAATCATTTGGTGATAATGTTACAGCTTCAATATCTAATAATGATTTTGCAATTTCTTTAGCCATTATACTAACCAACTTTCTTTAATTTTATGATAACTTTCGACTGGATTGGCACTTTGTGTAATCGGTCTACCAACTACAATATGCGTCGAACCAAGCTGTCTTGCTTCTTCCGGTGTCGTAATACGGTGTTGGTCATCTTGAGATGCACCTTTAGGTCTAATGCCTGGAGTTACTTTTAAAAATGATGTACCTAACTTTTCAGTCAACATACGACTTTCAAGAGGTGAACAAACTACGCCATCTAAACCAGCTGCATTTGCTAACTTGGCATAATTTAAAACGGCCTCTTCAATCGATGTTTGTATATTTTGTTCGTGTCGTAACATGTCTTCTGTTGTTGACGTAAGCTGTGTTACTGCAATAATTTTTGTATGTTGATTATGTTTTCTTAATCCTTTAATGGCCTCAGACATCATTTTTACGCCACCAGCAGCATGAACATTTACCAGATCAACATTCAATTTAGCTAGTCCTTCCATCGCCTTACCAACTGTATTAGGAATATCATGCAGTTTTAAATCTAAAAATACATCATGGCCTCTTTCTTTTATCTCATTAATTAATTGAGGACCTTCTTGGTAAAATAGTTCCATACCTACTTTTACGAATAATGATTCATCAAATAAATCTAAAAATTGATTTACTTTTTCTTTTGATTCAAAATCTAATGCAATAATTGGTAAATCTTTCATCATATATGTCTCCCTTTACGTTAAGAAATTCATTAAAATAATGAGGCTGTAATATAAACTTCTTTAAGTAAATGGTTAATTACAGCCTCACCGATACAGTTTGATTGATTTACATTTGACGCATTGTAAATGTCATACTTTCAATTACATTCGTTAAGGCATTAGCTGTATCTAAAGATGTCAAACATGGAATACCATTTTCAACTGTAGTACGTCTAATTTGGAAGCCATCTCTTTCTACTTCTTTACCTTTAGTCATTGTATTTATAACGATTTGAACATCACCATTTTGAATACGTGTTAATAAATCATTTTCGCCACCAATTTTGCCTACTACTTCTGCAGGTATGTCATACTCAGCTAATTTATTAGCTGTTCCAGACGTTGCTAAAATTTTATAGCCAACTTCATTTAAGCGTTGGGCCAATTTAACAACTTCCTCTTTATCTTTGTCACTGACGGTCATTAATACTGTACCGTGATCTTTAACTTCAACACCACTACCTGTTAACCCTTTGAATAACGCCTTTTCTAATGTAGTATCTTTCCCCATTACTTCACCTGTAGACTTCATTTCAGGTCCTAAAGTAATATCAACATTTTTCAATTTATTAAAACTAAATACCGGTGCTTTCACAAATACACCCTCAGCATATGGTTGAACCCCTTCTTGATAACCCATATCTGTCAGTTTTTCACCAATAATTGCTCGCATTGCCAATTGTGCCATTGGAATATCAGTAATTTTACTTAAGAATGGTACCGTTCTACTAGAACGTGGATTTACTTCTAAAACATACACACCATCGTGAGCTATAACGAATTGAATGTTGATTAATCCAATGATGTTTAAACCTTTAGCTAATTTTATAGTATAGTCCTCAAGTGTTGCTAACTCGTCTTCTGTCAAAGTTTGTGGCGGATATACAGCGATTGAGTCACCACTATGAACACCAGCACGTTCAATATGTTCCATGATTCCTGGAATAATGACCGTTTCTCCATCACAAATCGCATCAACTTCAATTTCTTTACCAGTTAAATATCTATCGACTAGTACCGGATGTTCCGGACTCGCTTTTACAGCCTGGGTCATATAGTTTTCTAACTCTTTGTCATTGTCTACAATTTCCATTGCGCGACCACCTAATACATAAGAAGGTCTGACTACAACCGGATATCCGATTTCTGCAGCATTTGCTAATGCTTCCTCAGGTGATGTAGCTGTTTTCCCTTGTGGCTGTGGCACGTTAATTTTTCTTAATAGTGCTTCAAATTCTTTTCTATCTTCAGCACGATTTAGATTTTCTAGTGAAGTACCAAGTATTTTAACTCCATGTTTAGCCAATTTGTCTGCTAAATTAATCGCTGTTTGTCCTCCAAATTGTACAACGACACCTTTAGGTTTTTCTAAATTAATGATATTCATCACATCTTCTTCAGTTAAAGGTTCAAAGTATAATTTGTCAGAAATTGAGAAGTCTGTTGATACTGTTTCTGGATTGTTATTCACAATTATCGCTTCGTACCCTGCTTTTTGAATTGCCCAAACGGCGTGAACTGTCGCATAGTCAAATTCTACACCTTGGCCGATTCGAATCGGTCCAGAGCCTAATACTAAGATTTTTTCTTTGTCAGTAATTATGGATTCATTTTCAGTTTCGTATGTACCATAATAATATGGTGTTGAAGATTCAAATTCAGCTGCGCAAGTATCAACCATCTTGTAAACAGGTTTAATATCATTTTCCATACGCAATTGATATACTTCTTCTTCCGTCATATTAAAGCGATGCGCTATTGTTTTATCACTAAATCCATAATCTTTTGCATATTTAAGATATTCTAAATCACCTTGATGCTCTTTTAATTGATGCTCAATATCAATAATGTTTTGGAACTTGTGTAAGAAGAAGTAATCTATCTGAGTCATATTATGAATTTCTTCTAATGTTGTGCCTCTTCTAATTGCTTCGCCGATGAAAAATAATCGTTCATCATCTTGGTGTGAAATACGTTCTTTAATATAATCCAGATCGAAGCTTTCACCATTTGGTAATCCTAAGTGATGCACACCATACTCAAGTGATCGAATTGCTTTTAACAATGATTCTTCGTAAGTTCGACCAATGGCCATAACTTCACCTGTTGCTTTCATTTGTGTGCCAAGCTCTCGTTCTCCTTTTTCAAATTTATCAAAAGGAAATCTTGGTATTTTTGAAATCACATAGTCTAAAGTTGGTTCGAACGCTGCATAAGATGTTCCTGTAATTGGATTTAACATTTCATCTAATGTTAGACCAACCGCGATTTTAGCAGCTAATTTTGCAATAGGATATCCTGTTGCTTTTGAAGCTAACGCTGATGAACGTGATACACGCGGATTTACTTCTATAATATAATAATCGAATGAATGCGGATCTAATGCTAATTGAACATTACAACCACCTTCGATACCTAAAGCTCGAATAACTTTTAATGAAACATCACGTAACATTTGATACTCAACATCTGATAATGTTTGGCTAGGAGCCACAACAATTGAATCACCTGTATGAATACCAACTGGATCAATATTTTCCATGTTACATACAACGATGGCATTATCGTTTTTATCACGCATTACTTCGTATTCGATTTCTTTAAAACCTGCGATAGATTTTTCTAATAAACATTGCGTTGCTGGACTATAATGAAGACCATTTGAGACGATTTCATGTAATTCTTCATCATTATGACAAATACCGCCTCCGGTACCACCCATCGTAAATGCTGGTCTAACAATTAGCGGGTATCCCACTTGCTCTTTGAATTTAAAGGCTTGCTCTACTGTATTTACAATGTCACTCTCTGGTACAGGAACGTTTAAATCATTCATTAATGTTCTAAACATTTCACGGTCTTCTGCTTGTTGAATTGATGTTAGCTCAGTTCCTAATAATTGGACGTTATTATCTTGAAGCACACCACTTTCGTGTAGTTGAATCGCCATGTTTAAACCTGTTTGACCACCTAAAGTTGGAAGTAAAGCGTCAGGTTGCTCTTTACGTATAATTCGCGCTATAAAATCATGAGTTAACGGTTCGATATATACTTTATCCGCAATTTCCTTATCAGTCATGATTGTCGCTGGATTTGAATTTACAAGAATAACTCGGTATCCCTCTTCTTTTAAAGCTAGACATGCTTGTGTTCCAGCATAATCAAATTCAGCTGCTTGACCTATGATAATTGGCCCAGACCCTATTACTAAAATTGTTTTGATATCATTACGTTTAGGCATTGATATGACGCTCCTTTTCCTTAAAATTAGTCATCATTGCTACAAAATCATCAAATAGATAGTTTGAATCTGACGGTCCTGGATTTGCTTCAGGATGGTATTGAACAGAAAATGCTGGTAATGTTTTATGTTTTAAACCTTCTACAGTACCATCATTTAATGCAAGATGAGTAACTTCTAAATCAGTACTTTTTAACGAATCTATATCTATTGCATATCCATGGTTTTGACTCGTAATATCAACTTTTCCAGTCTCTAAATTTTTAACTGGATGGTTCGCACCACGATGACCAAACTTCATTTTAAATGAGCTTGCTCCTTGAGATAATGCAAAAAGTTGATGTCCTAGACAGATACCAAAGAACGGAATTTTCCCTAAAATTCCTTGAATCATTGGAATCGCACATTCTACAACTTCAGGATTACCTGGTCCATTTGATAGCATAACACCATCTGGAGCCATTGCTAAAATTTCTTCGGCAGTAGTTGTATATGGTACAACCGTGACGTTACAACCTCTGACGTTTAATTCTCGAACAATATTTTGCTTCTTACCAAAGTCTACAAGTACGACACTTAGATCCTTACCTGTCGAAACATACGGTGTTTTAGTCGAAACGATTTCTACTTCGTTTTTAGGTAATTCTACTTGTTGTAAATGTTTGACAAGTTGATCAATATCTTCTTTTCGATCAGTAAAACCAGCTTTTAACACACCGTGTTGTCGAATTTTACGCGTAATACTTCTTGTATCTACACCTGCAATCCCTGGAATTTGATGCAATTCTAAAACGTCATGAAGTGTCTTTTGTTGTCTAAAATTACTTGGATGCGCACTCGCTTCTTTCACTACAATACCGTTTAATGTAGGTACTAATGATTCAAAATCGTCTCTATTGATACCATAATTACCGATTAATGGATACGTAAAAGTAATGATCTGACCTGTATATGATGGATCTGAAATAGTTTCTTGATAACCTGTCATCGCTGTATTAAATACAATTTCTCCTACAGTTAAGTTATCAGATCCTAAACGGTAGCCTTCGTAAAAAGAACCGTCTTCTAACACTAGATAACGTTTGCTTTGCATATTATTTATCCCCCTCAAATTTAACTTCGCCTTCAACCATAGTTAAGATCGGATTTCCATAAACTTTATAGCCGATAAATGGTGTATTATCTGCTTTTGATAAAAAATCTTCACCTTTAATTTCTTGTTCACTATCTAAATCAATGATTGTTAAATCTGCATAACCATTTTCTTTTAATGTGCCGTATTCTAAATTAAATGTCTCACATGGTTTAATTGTTAAGTAATCTACTAATTGTTGTAATGTCCAATCACCATTTTTTACAAAATGTGTATATAATAATGGGAATGCTGTTTCACTACCAACAATTCCGAATGGTGCTTTTTCCATTGGTTGTGCTTTTTCATCACGTGCATGTGGTGCATGATCTGTTGCGATACAGTCAATTGTACCGTCTAGTAACCCTTCTAACAAAGCCTCTCTATCTTCAGTACTTCTCAATGGTGGATTCATTTTATAAATGGCATTGTTACCAGGAATATCATCTTCTGTTAACAATAAATGGTGTGGTGTAACTTCAGCTGTAACATGAATGCCTGCGCGTTTAGCATCACGAATGACTCTAACACTTTCTTTAGTAGAAACATGACATACATGATAATGACAACCTGCTG
This sequence comes from Staphylococcus sp. HMSC062H10, assembly GCF_001836945.1. Taxonomy (NCBI): domain Bacteria; kingdom Bacillati; phylum Bacillota; class Bacilli; order Caryophanales; family Staphylococcaceae; genus Staphylococcus; species Staphylococcus sp. HMSC062H10. Next base: position 112,019 of record NZ_KV830972.1, on the reverse strand, counting down.
CTTCAGCTAATAGTACATCTCTTGCGATTTGAACAGATTCACAAATGTTTGGAATACCTGGTATACCTAATTCTTTACTGCGTTTCCCTTCATGCATTGCACCACCATAGATTAATGAATTATCTTCACAGTGTGCTACGATGGCTTTGTTTACTTTTGCAGCTTCAATCATGCCTTCATACATCATGCTTGCAGTTTGTACTCCTACACCGTCATCTGTAAACGCAAAAGCACCTTCTTTTACTAGTGCTGGGAAATCAACCAATTCTTTACCTAATTGACGTGTTGTAATTGAAGCATAAGGTAATACACGTACTTGAGCATTGTCATCGATTAATTTTTGTAAAGCTTCAAAATGTTCTACAGAATCTGGTACCGGTCTTGTGTTAGGCATTGGACATACAGTTGTAAATCCGCCTCTAGCAGCAGCTTTAGTACCAGTTTCAATTGTCTCTTTATATTCACCACCAGGTTCGCGTAAATGAACATGAACATCGACAAATCCAGGTGACACAAAGTGACCTTTCGCATCTATGATGTCAACACCATTGCTTGGTTCAATTGTAGGTGCAATTTGTTTAATTACCTTACCATCAATTAAAATATCTGCTTGTTGTAATTCGCCATTTTGTAATACTTTACCGTTTTTAATTAATTTCATCATTTTCGTCCCCTTACCTATTTTAATAATTCATCAATGACTGCCATTCTTAAGTAAACGCCATTTTCCATTTGCTTAAAAATTCTTGATTTTGAAGCTTCTACTAAATCGCTTTGTATTTCTACTCCTCTATTCACAGGTGCCGGATGCATAACAATTGCATGTTCTTGTAATTTGTTATAGCGTACTTCATTTAAGCCATGCTTTTGATGATAATCATCTGCTGCAAATCTAGTTTCTTCTGCAAGCCCATGTCTTTCATGTTGAATTCTTAATAACATAACTATATCTACTGTTTCAATAACATCATCTATATTTACATAAGGTGCTTCTAAAGAATCATCAATCCAAGCATTTGGGCTATTAAACATTACGTTTGCACCTAATGCTTTTAAACTATGGTAATTACTACGTGCGACACGTGAATTTTTAATGTCTCCACAAATCAATACATTCAAGCCTTCAAAATATCCATATTCTTCATATATCGTCATTAAATCAAGCAAACTTTGTGTTGGATGTTGTCCACTACCATCACCAGCATTCGCAATTGGGATGTTAATATTCGCTAATTTTTCATAGTAGTTATTATACGGATGTCTAATGACTAATAAATCACAGCCAATACTTTCTAAAGTTTTACATGTGTCATATAAAGATTCACCTTTTGAAACAGATGATGTTGATGTTTCAAAGCTAATCGTTTTTAACCCTAGCTTAAGTTCTGCCATTTCAAAACTACATTTTGTTCGAGTAGAATTTTCAAAGAATAAATTTGCGACATATTTCCCTTCAAAGTTTGGTAGTTGACGTTCACCAGATTTAAATTGACTTGCTTTTTGGATAAGTTTGTATATTTGATCTGTAGATAAATGTTCCATTGATAATAAATGATTCATAAAAGCGCCCTCCTTAATTTGTAAATCTTAATTGTTTTGTTTTTTCTCTTTAGGTAAGATTAAGTTCAAAATAATTCCTGAAAGTGCAGCTAATGCCATCCCCTCAATTTGAAGGTTGATACCAATTTCTTTTAAGTTAAATACTAAATTACCGATACCTACAACTAAAATTACTGAAGCTATAACTAAATTTCGATTGTTCGCAAAATCTACTTTGCTTTCAACTAACATTCTTAAGCCACTTGCTGCAATAATACCGAAAAGTAATATAGATACTCCTCCCATAACTGGTGTAGGTATAGAAGAAATTAATGCAGTGAACTTACCAATGAATGCTAAAACAATTGCTATAACTGCTGCACCACCAATGACGTAAATACTGTATATTCTGGTAATCGCTAATACACCGATATTTTCACCGTATGTTGTACTTGGTGGTCCACCAATAATACTGGCAAACATTGTAGAAACACCATCACCAATGATTGATTTATCAAGTCCTGGCTTTTCAAAGAAGTTTCTACCTACGATTTTATTCAATACCATTTGGTGCCCAATATGTTCACTTACTGTTACGAACACAATCGGAATCATTACAAGTACAAGTCCTAAGTGAAATGAAGGTACATAATCTTTAAATGGCAGATAAATATGAGGGAAATCTATCCATTTTGCTGACATAATTGCATCAAATTTCACAATCCCCATAAAAATCGCTACCACATAACCTACGATAATACCTACAAGTACTGGAATTAAAGATAGGAATCCTTTAAAAAATCCTTGAACGGCTATTGTTACAAGCAAGGTTATCATTGCAACAATTAAGAAACTGATATTGTAACCTTTCATATCTCCAGGATTTTCATACATTGCCATATTGACTGCAGTAGGCGCTAAGCTTAAACCAATTACCATGATGACTGGTCCTACAACAACTGGTGGTAATAATTTCATTAACCATGCTGTTCCACTTAATTTGATTAGAATCCCAATGATGACGTACATAACACCACTCATGAATAATGCTACAAGCATGTCTCCTAAGCTATGCGTACTTAATCCCGTGATAATTGGTGTGATAAATGCAAAGCTAGATCCCAAGTAAGCTGGTATTTGCGCCTTCGTTATTAAGATATAAAGTAATGTACCGATTCCCGAAGCTAGTAACGCTGCGGATATTGGTAATCCTGTTAAGAATGGTACTAGTACTGTTGCGCCAAACATCGCAAATAAATGTTGTAAGCTTAAAAATGCCCATTGCGCTGGTTGTGGTTTTTCATTTACATCTAGTACAGGTTTTACTGTTCGTTCAAACATTTCATCATTTTGCATAATATTCATTTCCTCCGATAATAAAAAAATCTCTTTACATCAGTATATGTAAAGAGACAAAAAGTGTGACAAGTTGCTACAAGTCATTTTCGTCCATAGAAATTGACTTATAGTTGTCGAACATGAGGGTATTATTAGATAAACAAGCATATGAAATCTTATTTATCATTCAACTCCCCCACCTTTTTCAGTCTCTCGTACTGAATTAAAAGGGGTATTATTTAATTATAACTGCATTTCTTTGATCCATTTCTTCTAAATAGACACTTACCGTTTCCTCTTTAGAAGTAGGTATATTTTTTCCAACAAAATCTGCTCGAATTGGTAACTCACGATGTCCTCGATCAACCAAAGCAGCTAAACCAATTTTAATAGGTCTAGCATTTAGCAAAATAGCATCAAGTGAAGCACGAACCGTTCGACCAGTATACAGCACATCATCAATAATGATGACTACTTTATCTGTAATATCTGTGTCGATGTCTATTGCGTCTTTTGTCGTAAGCGATGACATGTGCTCTATATCATCTCTAAAGTATGTAATATCAATTGTTCCAGTAGGTATACGTTGTTGCTCAATTTGATGAATTTTATCTTGTATACGATTCGCTAAATATTCACCTCTTGTTTTGATACCTAAAAGAATTAAATTATCAGTACCTTTGTTATACTCCAAAATTTCATGAGCGATTCTCGTCACTGTACGTTGTATTGCGGCATCATCCATTATGATACGTTCAGACATATTCTCACCCTTTCAAAATTTAGAAACAAAAAACCTCATGTCTTTAATATCGACATGAGGTTTAGTATATACAATCAGCCTATTTACATAGAAGAATCGTAGTATTACTACTTATTCTTGCATATGTGAAAGTGTTATGATTCATTTTAGTATATATCTATATTTTCATGTCTTTGACGTCTCTCTGGACGCTCAATTAAAGACTCTTTATGTTGTACTTAAACTGTTATAAGGATAATACTAATCAGGCGCTTTGTCAATCTATATTGAAAAATTAACCGATCTCAGTAAAAATGTTAACCTTAATCTATTTTATAATGTGTTTTCATTTTAAAAAAACGAAAACGATAAATACTTATAGTTTACATAATAATGTTATCGTAATTATAGCACGACACAATTATGTATCTCTTTTTCGAATTGTATCTAATAAATCTTCAAAGTCTTGTGGTAATTCAGCATGTCTTTCAATATATTCACCTGTTACTGGATGTTCGAATCCAATAAGTCCAGCATGTAGAGCTTGACCACCAATATCCAATGTCTTTTTCGGTCCATACTTTGGATCACCAACTAATGGGAAGCCAATATATTTCATGTGCACACGGATTTGATGCGTACGTCCTGTTTCAAGTTGACATTCAACAAGCGTATAATCTTTAAAATGTTCTAGTACGTTAAAATGTGTCACTGCTTCCTTACCATCATCAACAACAGCCATAGATTGACGATCATTTTTGTTTCTACCAATTGGCGCATCGATTGTACCGTAATCATGAGGAATATTCCCGTGAACTAAAGCGATATATTTTCTTTTAACAGATTTATCCATTAATTGTTCTACAAGCCCACGATGAGCAATATCATTTTTAGCAACCATTAATAAACCAGAAGTATCCATATCTATACGGTGAACAATACCTGGACGAATTTCTCCATTAATACCCGATAAATCTTTAATTTGATACATTAAACCATTAACTAATGTATTGGTATAATGACCTGGTGATGGATGAACTACCATGCCTTTCGGTTTATAAACAACTGCAACGTCATCATCTTCATAATAAATATCTAAATTTAAATTTTCAGGTAGAATATCAGCTTCAACCACTTCTTTTTCAGTGACAACTATATGATCATTAAGTTTCACTTTATAATTAGATTTAACAACTTTATCGTTTGCAACGACTAAACCTGCTTTAATCCAATCTTGTATCTGGTTACGAGACCAATCACTATTTAATTCAGGCAGCAACTTATCTACACGCATACCTGTTTGTTCTTTATCTGTAATGTTAAATTCATAAGTCTCCATTACTTAACCTCCTTCTCCTTTTTATTGGAAGTATCCTTTAATAAGGCAATAATAATTAATATTACACCAATTGTTAAACTTGAATCTGCGATATTAAATATTGGAAAATCATAACCAAAAATATTTGTATCAATAAAGTCAACAACTTCTCCTGTTAAAACTCTATCAATAAAGTTTCCAAGTGCACCTGCAAAAAGTAAACTAATAGCAACTTGCATAAATAAATTATATTGAGCATCTTTAATAAAGAAATATACTAAGGCTATTAATATAATAATGGTAATAATAAAGAAAAATGTCATTTTTCCACTCAATATTCCCCATGCAGCACCATTATTTCGATGTGACGTTATGTTTAAAAAGTGCGGTATCACTTCAAATGAATCTCCAATTTTCATTGTAGTAGCTATAATATATTTAGTAACCTGGTCAAATATAACGACAAATACTGCTATTAAAATGGAAGTGCCAATAAAATATTTTTTGTGCATTTTCGTTCCTCCAATCAATCGTCCATAAGACAACTCTTTATATTATAGCTTACACCTGCTAATAAAAAAAGTAAGCATATTACATTAAATCTAATGTTACTGACTCAACACTTGATAAACTACTATGTTTTGACATTAAATATGAACTTAATTATTCATTTATCATATTTAAGATGACATTAAAAATTATGAAAGCAGCCTCATGAGAAACCTCATAAGACTGCCTTCATAACTTGTATAAAAAGATCATTAAAAACGATTCATTATATGGTTCGTCCATTCAAAGTATATACTAATCTTCAACTTCGATATGATTAAATCGATAATAGATACCATCCGGACCTTGTAAATTTAAATGTGTTGTTTCAGGATAATGAAAGTCAACAATTGCTAATCCATACGTATCAAAATTTTCTACACGTTTCGTTGCTGATACCCAATCATTCATGGCCAAATGTTGATAATAGCCATTCGATGCTAAAAATATTGAATAATCATCCATATATGCCGATTGCTCTAATCCAAAATAATCGAGGTAGTAGTCTTTTACCTCTGATAAATGAATTGTCTTAATATGCAATGCACCTATAATAGCGTCATCTGGAATACCTAACCATAACAATTTTGTTGCATGACTCACTAATCTCGGTACATTTAATGGTCTAATATCAATTTTTACTAAATCATTTTGCCTCGTCCATTGCGCTTCGTCTTTATCAACATAAAATTTAAAACCGTTTCCTTCCGGGTCTTCAAAAAATAATGATAACGAAGCAGGCTGTATACCTCCGTTAACTGGAATATCATATTCGCTTAAATGAATTAGCAAATTAGCTAAATCACTAATTTGAGGTAGTTTAATTGCGATATGAAACAGTCCCGCTTCTGACATTAAAGGTTCACGTCCATTTTGTAATTCAACAAGTGTAATGACATGATTATTTTGACCTACTTCATATTGTATCGATGTTAATGTCTCATTTATAATATTTAATCCTAATACGTCCTCATAAAATGGCTTTAATTCATTCTTATCTCTCACATTTAAAGTGATACCATTTACAAAGTTTGCGTTACTGTTATGATACATTCAATTAACTCCTATCAAATTCAATATCTGTGCTTACTTTTACTTAAAATTATCGCGAACATAATTGAGAATAGCAACTATAACGCATTTATAAGCTTCAGAGAATTTGTACCATTCCTGAATAATTTTTATTTTAGTGAATCACACATTTTTTAACACATATAACCAGTAACTTGGTCATTTTTTATTCGCAAAAAAACTCTCCTCATCATGTCAACAAAAACTACAACATGATTATGAAGAGAGCTTTAATTTATATCATCTGTATGAGTACTTTATACAATTTCAATTATACAAGTGATTTTACAACTTGTTGGCAACGTGGACATAGATGCGTCAATTCATCAACAGCACCAAGATCCTCTGAATAGTTCCAACATCTTTCACATTTTTCACCATCTGCATGTTCGATGGCAATATCACCATGTTCATAAGCTGTTGCCTGTTCATCTAACTTATCTACAACTTTAACTTGTGACACGATAAATAATTGATGTAATGCATCAAATGAAGTTAAGAATTCAGATGCATTAAATTTATCGTTACTAGCAATCGTAACTTTAGCTTCTAATGATTTACCAATAACTTTTTCATTACGAGCACTTTCTAATGCACGGTTCACATCATCACGTAAATTCATAAATGTACGCCATTTATCCAATAAAGCTTGATCTACTTCTACAACTTTAGGCATGTCTGCTAAGTGAACACTTTCTTCTTTAACATGTGGCGTATGAGACCAAACTTCTTCAGCTGTATGCACTAAGATTGGTGCTAACAACTTCGTCATATCAACTAAAATTTGATATAACACTGTTTGCATACTACGACGGATATGAGAATCACGTTGTTCAATATATAAAATATCTTTACCGTAATCCAAATAGAAATTACTTAACTCAACATTGATAAAGTTTTGAACTTCTTGATAAATATTTAAGTAGTCAAAGTTTTCATAGTTGTTAATCGTACTTGCAGTAAATTCACGTAAACGATTTAGCAAGTAACGATCCACTTCTAATAACTCTGATTCAGGAATGCTATCTGTATCAGGATTGAAATCATTAATATTACCTAACATAAATCTTAATGTATTTCTGATTTTACGATAAACATCAGATGTTTGTTTTAAAATTTCATCAGAAATTCTAACATCAGCTAAATAGTCCGTACTACTTACCCAAAGTCTCGCAATATCAGCACCTTTTTGTTTAACCACTTGGTCAGGTACAATCACATTACCTAAAGATTTACTCATTTTCTTACCTTCTCCATCCATTACAAATCCATGTGAAAGTAAGAATTTATAAGGAGAAACCCCTCTCGTAGCAACAGCAGTTGTGATTGATGAGTTAAACCAACCACGATATTGGTCACTACCTTCTAAGTACATATCTGCCGGGAAGCTTAATTCAGGTCTTGTTTCTAATACACCGCGATGTGATGAACCTGAATCGAACCAAACATCCATGATGTCTGTTTCTTTAGTAAATGTGCCGTTAGGGCTACCAGGATGTGTAAATCCTTCAGGTAACAAATCTTTAGCTTCTCTTTCAAACCAAATATTTGAACCGTGTTCAGCAAATAAATCAGCAACATGATTCACTGTTTCTTTAGTCATGATAATATCGCCGTTTTCAGCATAGAATACTGGTAACGGTACTCCCCAAACACGTTGACGTGAAATAACCCATTCGCCACGGTCACGTACCATATTATAAATACGTGTTTTACCCCAATTTACTTTGAAGTTTGTGTTTTCGATTGCATCTAAAATATCTTTTCTAACTTTACTAATTGATGCAAACCATTGAGGTGTTGCACGGAAAATAACCGGCTTTTTCGTTCTCCAGTCATGTGGATAACTATGTGTAATAAAGTCTAATTTTAATAAAGCACCTTTTTCAGTTAATAAATCCGTAACGGCTTTATTTGCTTTATCATAAAACATACCTTCAAATTGTCCACCTTCTTCAGTGAAGACACCTTTATCATCAATTGGACTAATAACAGGCAATTCATATTTTTGACCTACAATATAGTCATCTTCCCCGTGACCTGGTGCTGTATGTACACAACCTGTACCAGCATCTGTAGTAACATGTTCACCATTAATTACTAATGATTTTCTATCTAAGAATGGATGTTGTGCTACAACATACTCTAATTCTTTTCCTGAAAATTCTTTTTCTAATTTGATTGAATCTTTATCCCAGCCTAATGCTTCTGCTACGGCATCAGATAACGCTTCTGCAACGATGTATTTTTGACCATCAACATTATATTGACCGTATTTTAATTCCGGATGTACAGTAATTGCAACATTAGATGGAATAGTCCAAGGTGTTGTTGTCCAAATAATAAATTTAGCATCTGAATCTACTACACCTTTGTCATCTTTCACATCAAATGCAACATAGATTGATGCAGAACGTTTATCATGATATTCAATTTCAGCTTCTGCTAATGAAGACTCACTTGAAGGAGACCAGTAAACTGGCTTTTTACCTTTGTAAATTAAACCTTTATCTGCCATTTCTCCAAAAATACGAATTTGTGCAGCTTCGTATTCAGGTTTTAATGTAATATATGGATCATTAAAGTCACCACGAACACCTAAACGTCTAAAATCTTTTTTCTGTAATTCAATTTGTTCTAAAGCAAATTCTTTACATTTCTCACGGAATTCAGCTGTTGACATTTTCTTACGGTCAACACCTTTTTTCGTTAATGCTTGTTCAATTGGTAAACCATGTGTATCCCAACCTGGTACGTATGGTGCATAGAACCCTTGCATAGTTTTATAACGTACAATAAAGTCTTTTAAAATTTTGTTCAAGGCATGTCCCATATGTAAGTTACCATTCGCGTATGGTGGGCCATCATGTAAAATGAATGTTTCGTTACCTTTATTTTTTTCTAACGCTTTATGGTATTGATCTTCTGCATCCCATTTTTCTTGAATTTGCGGTTCCTTGTTTGGTAAACCACCTCGCATTGGGAAATCTGTTTTAGGCATTAATAACGTTTCTTTGTAATCCATTTTTTTCACTCCTTAAAAATTTAAAAAACTCTAAGTTAAATTAAAAGGGACGATTGCTCGCGGTACCACCCTTATTAACTCAACTTAGAGTTCTCTCATTACATTATTTAAATATTAAAAAGCCAGTGATATAACATACATGCTTTTACTAGGCTCTCACCATTACCTAATTCGCTGTGAAAAGTTAAATGTATATTACGCGTCTGTCTTTATTTAATTCTTACTTCTTAGTTGTTTCTGAATCATTGGATTGTTGATTATTGTCTGATGTATTTGATGCATTATTTTGTGCATTTGCTGCAACTTCATCTGGCTTTAAATCATTTTCATGTAAATGATGAATATTTTCAAGCGTCACTTGTTCAGCGTCTAAATCATAATTCAACAAGTAATCCCAATCTTCGTTTTTTAATAAGTCTAATTGCGCTTCAACTAACATACGGAAACGCGATCTAAATACTTTTGATTGACGTTTCATATCTTCAGTCTGGAATGCTAAACGGCGTGCTTTTTCTACCGCGTCACCAACCATTTGATTAGCTTGCGCTTCTGCCTTAGCTATAATCGCTTCAGCTTGTTTCTCTGCAGCTTGCTTAGTTTCTTCACCAGCTTTTTGAGCTTGTATCAAAGCATCACTTACAGATTGATGCACGTCTTGATAAGACTTAATATTAGTATCTCTCTCTTCGATTACTTTTTCAAGTTGTTTTTTATCTTCTTTAAGACGTTCAATTTCAGTGCTTAGTTGCTCCAAAAAATTAGCAACTTCAGTAGGTTCTAAACCATTCTTTACACGTGAAAACTCTTTATTCTTAATTTCATTTGGTGTAAAAGGCATTTGTTATCCTCCTTAAATCATTACTATTTGAATAATGTTCTATAGGTAATGTGCGTTTTATCTTTTTTAGTTTTACCACCTAAGTCAGTAATGTGTGCTCTACCAAAACCTTGGATGGATATTAAATCATTTGCTTGTAATTGAAAATCTGCTGAATCAACAATAGTGTGATTCACTTTAACACGTTTTTTTTTCGATTAGTTGTTTCGCAATCGTACGTGATTTACGTATCATTTCTTTAATAACAACATCTAACCTTAAAGAACTAACTGTTGCACTTTCAATTTTCCAATTCTCATTAGATTGTATCATATCTGTTACTGGAATAGTATAAAGTTTAACTGATGCGCCTTTAATACGTTGTAATTCTAACATAATAAATGATTCCAATCTACTTGTCAAAACAAATTGAATTCGTTCATTCACAATTATATCTCCAACTTGTTCGCGTTCGATACCTAAAGACATTAATGTCCCTAAAATATGTTGATGTTTTAAAGTGACGAATTTTTCAGGATAATCTATTTCCATTAATGTTAAATCAAAGTCACTTTCTTTAGGTTCATAATAGTTTGGCGAAATGATTGCTCTTTTTCTTTCAACATTAGGTCCGCCATAAAAAGATACGTTTAAATCTTCATAACTGCCACAAATCACTTCCAATATATATTGCCCTCTTGGATCTAAAAAATGCGTTAATACTGGTGCATAATGCTGTTCCGCTTGATCACATTTATCCGATAGCTGATCAATTAATTCATATTCTTCCTGTCTAAAGTGTTGATAAATATCTATGTTAATCACTACCTTAAAAAAATTATAAAATACCATCTATTGCCCTTATATTCAGAAAAATAGATATCAAAAACGAGGCTAAAGTATCATATACCCTTGCCTCGTTATGTCGCTTAATTTATTGTAATTGAATTAAAATCCAATTAAAGATTTGGAGTAACCCTCTTTGGAATAATACTAAAACGAAAATTGCAGCGATTGATGATATGTCGATAATTCCAATAGGTGGAATTACTTTTCTAAATGGTTGTAAGAAAGGTTCATATATTTTCGCTAAAAAATAACCTACCTTAGTTTCTCTAATACTTGGTACCCAAGATGTAAAGAAATATATAATCATGCCGAAATAATAAATTTCAACAACAAAAAGGATAAATTTAAATATTGTAGCTAGCACATTTATATCCATATGTTAACTCCTTAGTCGAATGAATGTTCCATATTTTCAATATGGTCTGTAATGCTTCCAGCTACTTCCACATTATCAGGCGTACATAAGAAAATATCAGTACCTACACGTTGGATATCTCCACCGATTGCATAAACAGTACCGCTTAAAAAATCAATAATTCTTTTCGCTGATACTTTATCAATACGTTGTAAATTGACAAGTGTCGCACGGCGGTTTTTAAGCTCATCAGCAATATCTTGTGTATCTGAAAAAACACGTGGTTCGAATAAACACATTTTTGAACTTTCTTGTGATGCATTGTTTGGTGTAGCATTGTTCATAGTTACAACATTACGTGAATTATTTTTTGAATAATTAGACATACGGTTATTCCTTTCTTCTGACGTTGTTGTATATCTTGATGCAGATTTTTGAGGGACTGATTTGATTGCGTTTTGTTTTGTTGTTTGTTGTGACTGCTCTTTTGCTGGCGCTTCATTTACCTGTTGTTGTTTGTCAGGTACTTCTACTTCCTCTTCATCATCTATTACAAAAAATCCACTAAATAAATCTTTTAAAGCCAAGTGGCTCACTCCTCTTCTCCTACAAGTTTAGTCCCAATTCTAACAAACGTTGCACCTTCTTCAACTGCAATAAGATAGTCATTACTCATTCCCATTGATAATTCATCACAAGGCGCATATTCTAAATTGAGTCGTTGTATTTCTTCTTTTTTCAAACGTAACTGTTTAAATAACGATCTAATATATGCTTCATCATCTGTCAATGGTGCCATCGTCATTAAACCTACAATTTCGATTTTGTCATATTTTTTAAGATCATCTATAAACTGATCAACATCTTCTAAAGCAATACCATGTTTAGAAGCTTCTCCCGAAACGTTCACTTGCAAGAAACATTTAATTTTATGTTCTGCACGTTTGTTAATTTCTTTGGCTAAGCTCAATCGATCTAAAGCATGGAAATAATCTACGTCGTTTATAACGTCCTTAACTTTTCGAGATTGTAATGATCCTATAAAATGGATCACCGCATCTGATGGTAATGCTTCTTTCTTTTGAAAAAAGCCTTCCAATCTATTCTCACCAAAATGTCTTATTCCAGCCTCATACGCTTCTTTAGCTCGCTCTATTGTAACATATTTTGTAACTGCAATCACGTTTGGTTTTGTTGAAAAATTATTTTTTTTACTTTTGTCATTAATTTGTGTTGAGATTTGTTGTAAATTATCTTTCACACGCAAGCATATCCCCTCCTTATTTACTGTTGACCAATGAATGCTAACATGCGTCCTGTTTGACCTTTTTCTAATCGATAAGAGAAAAATAATTCTAAATGTTCAGATGTAGCATACGCTGTCGTATAAATATTTTCTTTAGGAACACCATAATAATTTAATAATGCAGCATTGGCTTTTTTCAAATCAATACCATGACGATCTCGTCCCCTAGTTTCAATATAGTTTCCACTATCAATTGGCAATGTTTCAAATTTATTTTTAATATCATCGTTAATTTCATAACTTGATGATGTAGATGGTCCAATAACGACATGTAAGTCTTTCAAATCAAAGTTCACATGTTTTAGCACTTCTTTTACAATTTCAGTGTAGGTACCTCGCCACCCTGCATGCGCCAATGCAATAAAATGATGTTTTGTACTATAAAAATATACTGGTACACAGTCTGCATAACACATCGTTAATAAGACATTACTATCAAATGTGTACATCGCATCAATACCATGAAGCGCATCAGTTAAAGTGTCTATATTTGTGCCTATATCATCCTTTGTAATACAAGCGACTTTATTTTCATGTGTTTGAATGGGAAATACCCAATTTTTTCTATTAAACGCAATTTCTTCAGCTAATTGCAATTGATGTTGAGTAATATTATATGGGCGATCATCAATATATCTCGCCATATTAAAAGCATTTTTAGGATAGTCACTTAAACCATCGCCTCTAGTTGTAATACCTAGAGTAATACCTTGTTGTAATAATTCTTCATATATTAAATGATGCGGTTGCTTTTTAAAATTATCATTCACTCGATCGTCACCATCATTTCATTTAAATTATCTTCGTCTAACTGTATAAAGTTAATAATTATATAATATAACATTTATGTTTAAAGTTAAAATGTTGCGCAAATAATTTTCGACTTAATTTTGACACGATAGTTAAACACTTTTAATGACTTGGAAAAACTTAAATGTCCTTCTACATGTTCTAAAAATTAGTAAAAAAATCATCAGATATGTTATCTGATGATTTGTGTTGAATTATTTGTGTGTATATATTAACCGATTAACGTCTTGTTCTTCTTGAACGTCTTTCTTCTCTATTTCTAATGAAGCTAGGAATATCATCTTCTTTAGTTGTATGTGTTCTTTCACTTACACTATCAGTTGCTTGTGCATTTGATGAATTTGAAGTGAATGATTCATCTTTAGAAGTTGCATTGCTAGAAGTATTTACGCTTGTTCCGAATCCAGTGCTACCAGATTTACGACCATGTGATGTTGGTTTGTCATCAAAACCAGTTGCAATAACTGTTACAACAATCTCATCTTGTAATTCAGGATTAATAACTGTACCGAAAATCATATTAACGTCTTCATCTGCAGCATCTTGGACAATATCAGCAGCCTCTTGTGCTTCAAATAATGACAATGACTCGCCACCAGTAATATTCATAAGCACACCTTGTGCACCAACGATAGATGTTTCAAGTAATGGAGAAGAGATTGCTTTTTTAGCAGCTTCTACCGCTCTATTTTCACCAGAAGAAACACCAATACCCATTAATGCAGAACCTTGGTTAGACATAATTGTCTTAACGTCTGCAAAGTCTAAGTTTACTTCACCAGAAACAGCGATTAAGTCTGAGATACCTTGTACACCTTGGCGTAACACGTTGTCAGCTTCTTTAAATGCTTCCATCATTGGCGTAGATTTGTCAACGATATCTAATAAACGGTCATTTGGTATAACGATTAATGTATCTACTGCAGCTTTCATAGCTTCTACTCCAGCAGCAGCTTGAGTTTGACGTTTACGTCCTTCAAAACTAAATGGACGAGTTACAACACCAACAGTTAATGCGCCCATTTCTTTTGCAATTTTAGCAACGACTGGTGCTGCACCAGTACCAGTTCCGCCACCCATACCAGAAGTAACAAATACCATATCTGCACCTTGGATTGCATCTTCAATTTGTTCACGAGATTCCTCTGCAGCTTTTTTACCGATTTCAGGATTAGCTCCTGCTCCTAAACCACGTGTTAATTTTTCACCGATTTGGATTTTAGATTCAGCTTTAGATAAGTTTAAAGCTTGACCGTCTGTGTTGATAGCGATAAATTCAACATTATTCATTCCGTGGTCAATCATTCGGTTTACGGCGTTGTTACCGCCACCACCTACACCAATGACCTTTAAAGTCGCTAAATGATTAAATCCTTGTTCAAATTCTAACATTTAAATTTCCTCCTAGTTTTATTGGCCAATAATCATTCAAATAGAGATTTCATTAGTTTTTTGAATTTACTTTCTTCTTTATCTTTGTCTTGAACATGTTCATGATTCTGTTTATGTTCCTGATGATTATCTTCTGATTGATAAATTTCTTCATCTGTTGACTCTACTTCATTTTCATGAGTATCTTTTTTGTTTGTTTTACGTTTAAACCAATCAAATCCGCCTAATTTAGATTCGTTATCTTTGTCTTTCACATCAATAACATCTTCTTCAGTTTCTTCATTATCATGATAATTAATTGTAACATAATCTAATAACTCATCAAAAGCGATACTACTAGAAATTGTAGAAATTGCTGAAGAAAATTCAGGTTTTCTAATTCCCATTTGTGATGGCGTGTGAATTCTAACTTTTTCACTTACCATATCTGATAATAATTCTTTTACGCCAAGTAAGTTTGCAGATCCACCAGTTACAATAAACCCACCATTTACTTTTGTTAATCCTAAATCTTGTAAAACATCAAATACTTCGAAGAATATTTCTTCTACACGCGCTTCAATAAAGTCACTCAAATCTTTTTGAGTATACTGTACTGTTTCATCACTATCAACCTGTTCAACAGTGAAGATATCTTGATCTGAAGCAGAATCATAGAATGCATGACCATATTGGTGTTTAACTTTTTCAGCAGTTTCATAAGAAGTGTTTAATCCTTGTGCAATATCGTCTGTAATATCTCGCCCTGCCATTTCGATAGAATCAGCATCTACTAATTCACCGCGTTCATAAAAAGCAACTTGCGTAACGTCTTCACCAATATCAATGACACATGCACCTAACTCTTTTTCAGTAGCTGTTAGGATTGAACCATAGTTATATGCATCAGAATAAACATCTAATACATCAACACCACATGCTTCAACGCATTTAATCATATTAATTAAAATCGATTTTTGAATAGCAATTACGCCTGCTTCAACCTTTAATGAATGTCTGGCAATTAATTCTTTAGGGTCTGAAACCTCATTTTCTTTATCGACTATAAAACGAATCGGGAACACATTAATTACTTCTGTTTCTTGCACATCATTTTTTTCTCTAATACCTTCTAATACTTTTTCGATATGTGAACCGTTGATTTCTGTATCCTCATAAAAGTCGATTTCATTTGATTCATCATAAACTTCCGTTCCAATGATAGGTAATTTCAGGAAAACTTCTTTAATATCAACACCCGAAGCGATTGATGCCTTTTTAATTGTGTCTTTGATTGCTTGACGCGCAATATCAAAATCATCAATTAAACCATTTTTTATACCGCTCGTGTAGGTTTGTCCTGTACCTATCACATTTATACCATTGTGAAATTTCTCGCCTACTATTGTTTTTACGCTTGATGATCCAATATCAATACTTACGTAGTAATGTTCTTCCATAGATAGGCACCTCCTGACAAATTACTATTAAAAAATACACTATCTTTAGTTTACAATACGTTGAATGGCTTGTGAACTATAAACATAGACAATATCAAAATTTTTTAATTATTCTTACTTGATTGTTTGTTAATTTTGTTTAAAACGCTTTGTAATTCTTCTTTTGCTTGATTTTCCTCTTGAGATGATTTAGTCACATTTTTATCGCTTTCTGATTGAGTAGACGTGTTTCCACGATATGGGATAAATGAAGCACCGACTGATAAATCAATATAGCCTCGTGTTTTTAGTTTACCCGAACTATCTCTTGATAATGATTGTGACATCTGCGGATAATATTTCATTTTCTTAGATATCGTCGAAATATCACCGATTACTTGAAGTCCATCCGTCGTAAACAATTCAATTCTGCTTTGTTTGTTTTTACTTGGGGCGTATGTCACTTCGGCAATATATCGTCTAACTTCAGGTGTCATTTCAGATAACGCCTTAATCATATCATCTTCTTTTGTACCTTTGAAACCATCCATGACAGGTGCATCATTAATTTTGACATCATTTGAACCTTTAAGCAATTTACCATTTTCTAATAAAGGTAAATATTTACCTTTATATTTCACTAAAGCAATAATTTCATTTTCTGTGATATCTACGTTTAATGTGTTCGGTAATTGCTTGTGTATCTCAACACTTTTGATTAATGGATCCTCTTCGAGATCATTAATAGCATTTTTTTTACTAAACGTATACATCCTCGAATCATTTTTAACACCTAAAACTTTGTTTATCTTTGAAGTACTGACGTGATTATTGCCATTAATATTCACATGCGCAATTTTACTAAGTGGTGAAAACATGTAAATTAGTATAACAGCAATCAACAATACTAATATTGTAATAACACTGTATTGGATTCTTTTTTGTCGCTTACGTCTTAACTTCCGCTTTTCTTCAAGTGTTAATGGTTTTAATTGTGTTACTTTACTTTTTCGTTCTTTTTTCGTTACTGTTTCCTCATCATTCGAGTCGCTATTTTGTTCATTAGGAGCTGATTGATGTTGTTCGTTGTCGACTGCAATTCCATTCGATTCATTTTGGTCGTCAATTTCTTGAGTATATCTATAATCCTCATTTTCAATATTAGAGTCTGTAGAATCATCGATATTATTATCATTCGCATGACTAGAAGCAGAATCATTATTTTCATCATTGCTTTCTTCTTTTTTGAAGTCTTTATTTATCAAGTAAATTTCTTCATCAAAATCAGCTTGTTGAGATGTATCATCTTTATTTTGATTAGAAAAATGTGTAGCCTTTGATCTTTTTCTTTGCCGTCTTTTCTTAGATGTATTCCTCGTAAATAATTCTAATTCATCTTTATCTTCATTTGATTCTTGTTGATCGTTCTTCGTTTTATCATCCATCAATACTCACACCCTTTAATAAGATGGTAAATGGGCACGGAATCTTTCAATAAATTTCTCTCCACGCTCTTCAAAAGTACTATATTGATCCCAACTTGCACAAGCAGGTGACAATAATACAACATCATTTGGTTCTATAATATCTTGTACTTTATCAACAGCGTCTTCGACATTGTTCGCTTCAATGACCGATTTCCCTTGACTATTACCTAGTTTAGCAAACTTAGTTTTCGTTTGTCCGAATACAACCATCGCGCGAACATTTTCCATATAAGGAATGAGCTCGTCAAATTCATTCCCTCGATCCAAACCACCACATAACCAAATGATTGGTTGATTAAATGAATTTAAGGCAAACTGTGTTGCTAGCGTGTTTGTTGCTTTGGAATCATTATAATATTTATTAGTTCTATTAGTACCAACATATTGTAATCTATGCTCTATTCCTGAAAATGTAGTTAAACTATCAATAATTGCTTTAATAGGTACACCAGCTAAAATACAAGCAAGCACAGCTGCTAATATATTTTCTAAATTATGTTCGCCAGGCAATACTAAATCTTCAGTGTTAATAATACGAACACCTTTATAAACGATAAAACCATCTTTAATATAAATACCATCAACTTCTTGTTGAGTTGAGAAATACAATGTCTTAGCTTTTAATTCTTCCGACTCTATCACTTGTCTTTGATGATAATTACAAATCAAATAATCTTCTTCCGTTTGATTTTTATATATTTGCTTTTTAGCATTTTGATAGTTTTCTAAATTTTCATGGTAATCTAGATGCGCTGAATAAATGTTAGTAATTATAGCAATGTGTGGTTTATACTTTTCGATTCCAAGTAACTGGAATGACGACAACTCTGTAACCAAATAATCTGTAGGCTGTACTTCTTGTGCTACTTTAGATGCAACATAACCAATATTGCCGGATAATCTTCCAGTTAAGCGACTTTTTTTAAACATATCTCCAATGAGAGAAGTAACTGTCGTTTTACCGTTTGTACCCGTTACAGCTATGATTGGTGCTTCAGAGATTAGATAACTTAACTCAACTTCTGTTAAAATTTTCAAACCTCTTTTCACTGCTTCATCAATAATAGATACTGTGTAAGGTATTCCAGGATTTTTAACAATTATTGGATTACTATCAAGCAATGTTAATGGATGACTTCCACTTACAACAGAAATGCCCATAGATTCTAAATCTTTTGCATGAGCATCTTGTGATAAGTCTTTCCCATCATTGACAGTCACATTCGCACCTAATTTACTTAATAATTTAGCTGCTTCATAACCACTTTTTGCCAAACCGACGACTAATACATTTTTATTTTCTAACCCTGTGTAATTAAGCATCTTAATGCACTCCAATCCATAAACCGATTAAACCTGAAATCAGACCAACAGCCCAAAATACTGTAACTACTTTCCATTCGCTCCAACCTATCAATTCAAAATGATGATGAATCGGACTCATTTTAAATATACGCTTTCCAGTCAATTTAAAGCTAGCGACTTGTAACATAACAGATAATGTTTCAATTACGAATACTAAACCTATAAAAATTAATGATAATTCCTGGTTAAGCATGATTGAAATCGTAGCAAATATACCACCTAAAGCTAAGCTACCTGTATCTCCCATAAACACTTTAGCGGGGTTAATGTTATATGGTAAAAATCCTAAAAGTGCAAACAACATAATGATACAGAAAATACCAATTGCCGTTTCTCCTAACACAAAGCTCATGATGGCATACATTGTAAATCCTATAATTGACAGTCCAGTTGCTAATCCATCTAAACCATCTGTTAAATTTACTGCATTAGAAAAACCTACTTGCCAAAAAACAATGAAAATAACATATGCAAATGATAGTGGAATTGCTACATTCGTAAATGGAATATGTATGCTCGTAGAAAAATTCACCAAATGAAATACATTACTTAAAATAAAGAAAATAATCGCAATACCAATTTGCGCCAAAAACTTCTGTTTACTTGTTAAACCTTGGTTATTCTTTTTAACAACAATAATATAATCATCTATAAAACCAATTAACCCAAAACCAATCGTCACAAATAATAACAGTATGATTGGATTAGATTGATCTACAAATATAATAGCAACCAAAGACGTTATCACAATACTTAATAGAAATGTTAGTCCACCCATCGTTGGTGTACCAGTCTTCTTCATATGGCTTTGTGGACCTTCTTCTCGAATACTTTGACCAAATTTCATCCTTTTTAACGTAGGTATTAAAACAGGTACCAAAACAAATGTAATCACTAGCGCTAATAACGCATATACAAAAATCATAACTATCTCCTCTTCTTAATCCAGACTTTTTTAACCACTAATATATTATCAATTTTTCAATTAAATAAACAAAGTTGTAATCAAAATTTATAATTTTTCTTTTTTACGGCATAAGAGGCCAGTATAAAAAGTTTGCCTATAACAAACAAGTTAATCTGACCTCGTCTACCTTAAAATTCTCTATCAACACTTATTTATAAAGATTAAATGAAGATGTTGTTTTCTATCACAGCATTACTTTAGTAAAAACAAATAGTGACAATACATCCTTATTTAATGTAGCCATTCTTTTTAGTCCGACTTATCCTTGTCAGTTTTACTGTCAGATTTCTTCTTATCATCTGAATTTGAATCAGAATTATTCGTCGAATTGCTGTCTACATTCTCTGATGAAAATTCTACGTCTATTTTATCTTTTTCAGTAAGTTTTTGTCCCTTACTAATTGATTGGTGGGAAACAAAACCGCTACCTTTTAAATTCACTTTAATATTTGTTAGGTTTTCAAAAGCAATGACATCTTCTTTCGTCCATCCTGTCATGTCAGGCATAGTTAAGTCTCCATCTGTTAATAACAGTACTTTACTATGAGGTAAGACTTTATTCCCTGCTTTTATAGATTGTGCTTTTATTTGTGTACCAGAACCGATAGTAACTGGTTCTAATGATTTTGCACTCACATTATCAATAGCTTTTTGTTTGTCTTGACCTTCAACATCTGGCACTTTACTATACTCTGCATTAGATGTGTCATCTTTTGATTTACCTACATTTAAATATTTCAAAGTATTTTCCATTATTGGTTTAAACGCTTTACTAACACCTAATTCATAAGCTTCTTGGTCATTTTTTTGTGCCAAGCTCATACCAGCGTATACAATAACTTTAGGATTTTTCTTCGGCGCGTCACCCATAAAACTTACAAAATATGGGTTTGGGCCTTTAACGTATCCACCACCATTAGGCGCAGCGACTTGTGCTGTACCAGTCTTACCTTCGACCTCATAACCATCAATACGATAGTTTGCAGCGTGACTCTTCTTACTATTCACAACTAAATCCAATTGCTTTTCAACTTTTTCAGCAGTTTCTTTTGTTATTGGTTTGCCTGCAATTTGTTTTTGACCTTTATAAAATTGTCTTTTACTAACAGGATTTTCAACGCTATTCACAAACCATGGTTTTAACATATTACCATCATTAAAGAACGCTGATTGTGCTTGTAACATTTGAACAGGTGTTACAGTTGTCGATTGACCAAATGATGACGTTTTTTGTTGCAACTCATTACTCCATCCAATTTGACCAGGTGCTTCTCCATCAAACATACCTTTAGTTGATTTTCCAAATCCAAATCGTTCATACCAAGATTTCATTTTGTCTGCACCAACTAAATCTTGTAAATGCATCATCAATGTATTAGATGAATAAGTAAATCCGAGTGACATTGGGATTTCACCCCAACCGACTCTATTCCAGTCTGAAATACGTGAACCCATAATATCTCTATGTCCAGATTTATATTTCTTATCAGGATCAAAAGCACCTTCTTGAATAGCAGCTGCTAACCCATATGATTTAAATGTTGATCCAGGCTCGTATGTGTTTTGATATAGGTCATTTGCCCACTTTTTACCAAAGTCTTTACCAGTTTCAGGATTAAATGTTGGTCGCTGACTGTATGCTAAAATTTCTCCAGTTTTGGCATCCATGACAACCGCAAATAAATCTTTCGGCTGGTATCTTTCAACCATGCCATCTAAAGCTTCTTCAACAAATACTTGAATATTTGAATCGATTGTTAAATGGACATCATCACCACGTTTAGGCTGCTTCTCTTTTTTAGTATTCGGTGCAATATATCCCCAAATATCATGAATATATCTCAATGATCCTTTAGATCCACTTAAATAACTATCAAAAATCTTTTCAACACCAAGCGCACCTTTAAGTTCACCAGTATCCGGATTTTTCTGAGCTCTACCAATTAAGTGTGATGCAAAATTGCCATTTGGATAAAAGCGTTCTGTTTCAGGCAATAAAGAAATACCAGGCAAATTCATTTTCTCTATTTTTAATTTGTCCTGATACGTTAAATTTGTTCCTTTGCGTCCAAATTCAATTTGGAAAGCTTTCTTTTGACTAAGTCTCTTTTCAATTTCCTCTGGCTTCATATCAATGACTGTAGATAATTTCTTTGCAGTCTCTTTTTTATCAACTACATGCCTAGGTTTTTTAGAATTGGCACTCGCCTTTTTATCTATTACTGCAACAAGTTTATATCTTTCTACATCTTCTGCTAGCACTTTACCATTACGATCATATATCTTTCCTCGTTCTGGTTGTTGTGCATTCTTAACTAAATACTTTTCATTTGCCTTCATGACTAAATCTTGACCATTAGAATGTCCAGTAATCATGATATATGAAATTCTTAAAACCAATATAAAAAAGAGCAGTCCGAATAAACCAACAAGTAGGACTGCCCCTATTTTATTTTTTTTAATTTTAATTTTTTGCTTCGCCATTACTACGCACTACCTTTACATTATCGTTCTCAAGGCTCATCCCCTGTTTCTTAGCCTTTTCGTATATGCGTTCATAAGAAGAATTCTTTTTGATTTCAGATTGTAAAGCACTGTTTTCACTTGATTGTTTATCTATTTTATAATCTAAATCTGCAATCTTTCCTCGCGTATCATACGCATCCATTTTTAAAGATAGCATATAAATACTTAACATAGCAATTACAGTAATCAAAGTTATGTATAAAACTTTTTCAAATTTAGTTAATTGTACAACCACTTTTCTCGAAACAGTCTTCTTTTCGGGCTTAGTTTGTGGTTGTTGCTTCGGTATACTATTATAAACTTGTTCGTCATATGGTTGGTACACTTTTTCTACAGCCATTATAAATTGCTCCTTATTTAAGTATTTCAGCTACACGTAATTTCGCGCTTCGTGCTCTGTTATTGTCATCTAAATCTTCTTCTGTAGCGGTAATCGGTTTACGATTAACACGCTTTAACTTAGGTGTATATGCTTCTGGTATAACTGGTAATCCTCTTGGTACCTCTGGACCTTTTTCATATTCTTGGAACACCTGTTTACATAAACGATCTTCTAAAGAATGGAAAGTGATTACCGAAATCCTGCCTTCTACTTTCACTAATTCAATCGCTTGTTCTATTGAATCTTCAAAAGCTGACAATTCATCGTTTACTGCAATTCGTAGTGCTTGAAATACTCGTTTTGCAGGATGTCCGCCTTTTCTTCTTGCTTTTGCAGGAATACCTTCTTTTATAATGTCAACTAATTCTAATGTTGTTGTTATTGGTTGTTGTTCGCGATGTGCTTCAATTCTACGAGCTATCTGTTTTGAAAATTTCTCCTCGCCATAGCGATAAAAAATCTTCACTAACGCTTCATATGACCAATTGTTAACAATTTCATATGCTGTTAGTTCTTGTGTTTGATCCATACGCATGTCTAATGTTGCGTCATGGTGATAACTGAATCCTCGTTCTGGAATGTCGAGTTGTGGGCTTGAAACACCCAAGTCGTAATAAATTCCATCTACTTTTTCAATGTTTAAGTCTTTTAATATTTGAGTTAATTCACGGAAGTTGCTATGAACAAAAGTCACCTTGTGCAAATGATCCTTTAATACCTCTTTAGCATTATCAATTGCAGTTTGGTCTTGATCGATTGCTATTAATCTTCCGTCGTCATTTAATTGATTTAGTAAATAAAGGGCATGTCCCGCTCCACCTAGCGTACAGTCAATGTACACACCATTTTCTTTTACATTTAAATAATCAATGGTTTCGTTTAACATAACGCTGATATGATGAAACACTTCAATTCCTCCATTTTAAAAATCAAAATCTATTAAATCTTCAGCAATATCTTCGAAACTTTCTTCAGATTCTTCATAGAAATCATTCCAAGTTTCTCTATCCCAAATCTCAATACGATTTGAAACACCGATTACTGTACATTCTTTAGTTAAATTAGCGTATTTCCTCAAGTTTTGAGGGATGTTAATACGCCCTTGCTTATCAAGTTCTACTTCAACAGCTCCAGAGAAGAACATACGCATAAACTTACGTGCGTCTTTTTTTGTCATAGGTAAGGTTTTCATTTTCTCTTCAATCTGTTGCCATTCGTCTAGAGTGTAACCGAATAAACATTTATCAAGGCCTCTTGTGATAATAAAACGCTCATTTAAGTCATAACGAAACTTGGACGGTATAATCATACGTCCTTTTGTATCTAATTGATGATCGTATTCTCCCATGAACATTTTTTATCACCTCACCTTATATATAATTTACCACATCTCCCCACTATCCACCACTATTTATACAAAATTTGTGAAATTTATTTTAAAAAACAAAAAAATGCCCGATTTATCATTAAGATAAATCGGGCTAAACCCTTGGTATATTAAGGTTTTATAATAATATGATCAAAAGTGTAAGAAAGTGGTGGATAGGTGGAGGGCTTGAACACATCTGTCCCAAAATCATTCAAAATTTGAAGTGGATTCCATATTCTTTCTTGTAATCCTCCCATTGGATGGAGTGTTTCTTGAATTTCTCTAAATTGCTTCATACTGATGTCGTTTTCTCTTTCAATGTTTAAAAGATAACGTTTTAACAAATAATCATACTGTTGTATATGAATTTCATTATTTTTATTCACAAGGTTAATATTATTTTGATTCCCCGCCACTTCATCTAATAAGTCTTGGTATAGACGACGCTGTTGTTCTATCATACCTTCTACCTTTTCAATAAATTGATCTGATGCTTGTTCTCTAATAAACTTACTTCTTTCTCCTTCAACACCATCGACTAACACTTTTTCTAATGGAATATTGTATTTCGAAAGTAATTTTTCAATACGGTCATTTAAATAAGTAATTCTAAGCCTTGGCATCACGATAGGCATTTCAACATCAAATAGTTCAAATACATCTTTTAGTTCAGCCCAGTACTTAATTTCACTCGGCCCTCCAATAAATGCCACCGTGTTAAATAGCCATTCTTCCATTAATGGTCTTGTCACTACATTATTAGAAAATAATTCAGGTTGATTTTCCGCAATATTTATAATTTCTTCCTTTATAAATGTCTTATCTGTTTTATTTAATTTAAAATGCTTACCATCATACGAAACTAATTGACGCAAATTTTCATCATGTAAGAATAAATGAACATTTGTATCTGTTTGTATCATCGCCTTCAAACCTTGATTTTGAGTGCGTTGTTGTGTTGCTCTAAATGCATCATCAAGCAATTGATGTTTTTTCAAAATCTTTTTAAACATAGGCGCTTCCATTTTTCTTAACGGCTCAAACTGCGCATCTACAAATAGAACGCCATATGCTTTAAATGTTTCATGCAGTAGTGCTTTAAACATATCAGTCCACGAGTCATATTGGTCAATAATTCTGTCACAAATTTCCAGTAGACCTTGTGTATGAACAGTTTCTTTCATATGAATGAACATCGTTTTTAAAGTTTGTTTCAACTCAGCCTTATCAGGATAATATCTAGAGACAGTCGTCTCTGGCATCTCCATTGTATGATATTTAACCTTATGCAGTGACCCATGATTTTCGTTATAAACAAATGTATGATTCACTTCATCGAAATCATGATCTTCTCCTGCAATCCAAAAAACGGGTACTACTTGTTGCTTATGTGTATCCGTTAATTCCTTAGATAAAGTAATGATTGAAAATATTTTATGGAATGTATACAATGGTCCCCCGAAAAGCCCTGCTTGTTGTCCACCAATCACAACTTTTGAACCATTAGCTAAATGTTGTATGTTTAATTCTTGTTCACTAGAAAGCTTTAAATCACTCATATATTCACGAATAACATTCGCTAATGCCGCTTCTCTTCCATTATTTTCTTTAGACATTCTTTTTTCAAAACTAATTTGTTGAGCTGCATCATATTGAAATAATCCTGTTATTACAGGATCACTGCTCTTTATTTTTGGTATAAACTGATCTTTTTCATTTAAACTAACTACTTTACAGTCCATGTTTTTTCTCCTTAAGTACGCGATTACAAACTATAGTATAAAGTCTATACCGGTGATTGACAATTTTACGGCTTGAAAATCAATTTAATCATGGAAAATTTATAATATTCATTGTTTTACATTTTCAAATCAATGAAAAACACAAGTGGTTTAATGTATAATAATAGTAGTAAACAAATAAGGGGTAGATAAATATGAGTGAAATCAAACGTCTTGAAATAAATTACAAAACTGACGAATTATTCGAAAACTTTAGAGCGTTTGGCAACAAAGACTTATACATGGTCAATGAGTTAAACGGTCAAATGATTGATGCAAGTTCAGATTCACCTTTTTATGGCATATTTGTCGGAGATCAATTAGGAGCTAGAATGGCATTACTAAAAAAAGGGGATGTCGAAGAAATCTACTTCCCAGATTTTGAAGATTATATATTATTATGGAAGTTAGAAGTATTGCCAAAATATCAAAACAGAGGGTACGCTTCAGAATTGATTCATTTTGCAAAGAGTTTCAATATGCCAATTAAAGCCATTGGCAGAAATGATTCTAAGGATTTCTTTTTACATCATGGATTTACAGATGTGGAAGCTAAAAATATAGAAGGACATGATGTCTTATTGTGGAAACCATAAGATAATAATATTCGACACTACGAGCATGAAAATGCATCTTTTCGTAGTGTCTTTTTTACAATTACTTTCGTAGCTAATATAAGTAAATCATTTTCAAATTATTTGTCTTAACGTACAATATCATTTAATTGTTTCCATGAATTAATTTCATAATCAGGTATAATTCCTGGATTATGATCAAATCCTCTAAAATTAAACCAGCAAGTAGCTATACCCGCATTGATTCCACCTAGAATGTCAGATGTTAAAGAATCTCCAACTATAATCGAGCGCTGTCTTTCATCCTCACCAATATCATTAAAAACATAATTAAAAAATTCCGGATTAGGTTTTTGATATCCTGTTTCTTCAGATATAAATATCTTTTTAATATATTTATGCAACGGCGTCTGATTTAACCTTCTCTTTTGCGTTTCGGTTACACCATTAGTAACAATATATAGATCATGTCTTTTCGATAACTCGACAATTGTTTCTAATGTTTGATCAAAGTATTTAACTTTAGCTTCTGCTAATCCATTTCTAAATAACACATCTGCACGATGCCCATCAACTTCCATTTGATGATGTTTGAAGTAATTCACAAATCGTTCTGATAATACTTCAGACTTCGATAATTTATTTTGTTGAAAAGCTTCCCAATGTTGGTGATTGATTTTTTTAAATGTTAAAAAATCATCCTTTGTTGCTTTATGATTAAAAACATTCGCCATATAGTGAAACGCCCATTCTTCTGCATCATAAAAATCAACAATTGTATCATCAAAGTCTATCAAAATATTTTTATATCCCAATTTCCTCACCTCCTATATTGTCTATGTATCTAAATCTTAACAGAGGCTCAAATTTCTGCAAATAAAATAAACTGAGTGCATAACATTAAAGTATGCTCACCCAGTTTATTTTAAAGAATATTAATAATTATATTAGAATCCGAATAATTTACCTAGTAAACCCACACCGTTAGCAACGATGTCTACGATACTTGTGCCTAACTTCACACTATCATGTTGTTGTGCAGCTTGCACAGTATTTGCGATTGCTTCTGCTAGTCCAGTCATTTAAATCTCTCCCTCACCTTTGAAATAATACTTATTACTTACATAACATATTGAAATTAGAACCCGAATAATTTACCTAGTAAACCTACGCCATTTTCAACGATGCTCACAATGCTTGTGCCTAATTTTGCGCCGTCATTATTAATTGCTGCAGTTACGGTATCTTTAATTGCGTTAAATAAACCTTCCATTGAAAACACTCCTTAAAATTTAAATTTGAAGATAACAAAAACGTGCGTAGCTTTTAAATCACCGAAATGTTATTCGCTTAACGTTTTGTTGTTGTTATTTTAAAATAAATTTGATGCAATTAGTTTGTTTATCCGCACAACATCTTATAATGTACTTAACTGTATTTTAAAGAGAAAAGATATACAGTTAGGCATTCAAAACTGTATTTAACACAATTAAGTTGCCTAAATTCGTATTTAAGTCTTATTGAACCTTTTTAGATAAATAGCTCTATAATAGTGAAAAATATAAACTTTTTTTATTTACAAGGTATTGCTAATTTAAGTTCATTTAGATATAATAATTCTTGTGTTGTTAAACGTGTCCTGGTAGCTCAGCTGGATAGAGCAATGGCCTTCTAAGCCATCGGTCGGGGGTTCGAATCCCTCCCAGGACGTTTATAGTATTTTTATACGCATTACTAAACAAAAGAGTTCCGTGATTACGGGGCTCTTTTTGTTTTGAATTTCAGTAATATAGTATGATGCGTCACCAAAACGTCCCCGCATAACCCCAGAAAATACAGTGATTAAAACAAGCACGCATATTCGTTATAGAATTTTTTGACACACAATTGACACGCGTCTGACACTTGTTTACACATTTTTAATTAAGTAATTTTGCGCTAAAATTTCATCTATACTGCACCTGAACTACACCAAAACTACACCAAGATTTTTATCACTCACCATTTGTATGCGTAGAAATTTTTATTATTATATTATTCCTATAGATTTTGATACTATTCAAAATTTTAGGGACTTTTCAGGGACCCGAAATTCTATAATTATATACATGTAAAAATAACCACGTCCATCGAGACGTGGTTTTCTAATTATTTAATTCACTAATTATTCTTCTTAATTTTCATCACTAAATATACCATTGGCAAATTTATAAAGTAGTTCAGCGTTTTTCAATGACATATTGTCTAATGATCTTTCATTTTTTCTCATTCTGTGTATTGTGCTTTGTGGCACTCCTGTTTGTTTTGATATATGTAAACTGCTCAAATCACTGTCTAATAGTTTTTGAATTTGATTTCTCATTTTGTACCCCCTTGTAAATCTTCAATCATTATTTAAATTAAATAATTACTTTTCCACATATTCCAATATTTAGGTTGCAAAGCATACTCAAGAATCATTAATTTTGAGATTTAAATGTCAATTATGTGTCTATCAATCCATTATACATACTCTAAAAACGTAATAGTACACACTCTTCTTATTAATAGGCCATAGCTATCATGATATAATTAGTGAAGAAAATCACATAAGAAAGGTTGTAAATCATGAGACTTCAAAAAGCACCTCTTGTAACGTCAGGACTAGTCTTAGGATTATTAGGCCTGGGCAATCTATTAAAAGACTTATCTCTTAGTTTAAACGCTGTTTGCGGAATCTTTGCTTTCTTGATTTGGATTCACCTTTTATGTACTATGCTCAAATATTTTAATAATGTGAAAGAACAATTAAACAGCCCTCTTGTTTCATCAGTGTTCACAACATTTTTCATGTCCGGCTTTTTAGGTACTACTTATTTAAATACATTTTTTAGTAACATCACATTTATCAATAATTTAATAACGCCTATTTGGATTTTATGCCTTGTGGGAATTATGACGCATATGATTATTTTTTCAATCAAATATTTAAAAGATTTTTCACTTGAGAATGTTTATCCATCATGGACTGTACTTTTTATTGGAATTGCTATCGCAGGATTGACGGCACCCGTCAGCGGATATTTTTTCATAGGTCAATTAACAGTAATATATGGCTTTGTAGCTACTTGTATTGTCTTACCTATAGTTTTCAAGCGATTAAAAGCATTTCCATTGCAGACGTCAATCAAACCAAACACATCGACAATTTGTGCACCATTTTCTTTAGTCGCTGCAGCATATGTTATAGCCTTTCCTAAGGCGAATACTTTTATCGTAATTATACTTTTACTATTAGCTCAAATATTTTATTTTTACATCATTATACAATTGCCTAAATTACTAAAAGAACCTTTTTCGCCAGTATTTTCAGCTTTCACATTCCCTTTAGTAATCTCTGCAACTGCTTTAAAGAACAGTTTGCCTGTACTTATGTTTCCAGTCATTTGGAAAGGTCTTTTGTTTATCGAAATGTTATTAGCCACTGTAATAGTACTTAGAGTCTTTATAGGATATCTTCACTTCTTTTTAAAAAAGGAAAATCAAGATAAATTTCTTCGTAATGCGTCTCAGTAACACTAATACCAAGAATTAACACGCATATTTAATAACTAAAAAAGAGGCAGCTAATCTTGCCTCTTTTTAGTGTATATCAATGCCTTTTTGATTTAATATCATCTTATGTATGAACAACAATGATACCTTCTGACTAAAGCTGTAGTAACTATACTAGAACATCTAGTTCATAAACACGTTTCACTCTAAGCTTTATTTAAATAATATATAAGCAGCAAACGCCAAGGCTAATATACCAATAAAATAATTAATAAAGATTTTTATTTTAGTCTTTGTAATAGTTGACAAATTTTATCACCTCTAAATATCGATAAATTAAACACCGTTATTTTTCCTTTGCCTATCTTTTATCATTTCAGAAGGTACTCCGAAAATAAACATCAGAATAAATAATATAATTGGCAAATGTGGTATGTTTTCTAGCAAATACCATCTTAAATTCCAATCAAATACCATATTTGCATACGCCACAAAATATTTACTAAATAATAATACTACGCATATCCCAGTTAGTGTATCTAAAACCTTTGTCAAATGTGTCATTTATAGCCATCCTTTATATATGCTATTTTCACAACCATATGCGTCATGTGTTACAAAAACTGTTTACAGCAAACACCATATTTACCACGATAAATATAATATACCATAGATCTAACATTACATTAAAAACAAATTTTAAAAATATCATTATTAAATAGAACATTGTATCAATTACTTACTAGTGTTGTCATTAACGCCATTATTTTGTTAATCAAAGATAATAATGCACCTCGCTTAGTTTAGTATTTCTACAAACCTACGAGATGCATAAAATCCAGTTAGTATTTTTTATAATATAGCATTTCAAATTATGAATAAATTAGTACTTGCGTAATTAGTACTCCGCCACCGAAAATCAATACAAAAGCAACTACCGGCCATACAAATCGGAACCAATGTGAATATCGCATGTTTAACATTTGAAGTGTAGCCATAACAAGTCCAGTCGGCGCTAAGAATAACATCGCATATTGACCAAATTGATATGTCGTAACGATGACGAATCTTGGTATACCTACTGTATCAGCTAGTGGTGCAAAGATAGGCATTGATAATACCGCTAAGCCAGAAGATGATGGCACGATAAAACCTAAACAGAAGAATATAAATAGTAATACGATGATAAATAATGGTCCACTCATATGTTGAACTAAAGATGATGAAAAGTGTAAGATCGTATCTGAAATCATACCTTCATTCAACACTAAATTAATACCTCGAGCTAAGCCAATAATTAAAGATACACCTACTAAACTTGATGCGCCATTGACAAATGCATCTACAGTTCCTTTTTCTCCCAATCCAGATTTACCTGTCCCAGCAATAAACATTATTATAATTGTAAATATTAAAAATGCTGAAGCCATAACTGGGAACCACCAACCTTGCGTCATAACTCCCCATACCATAATTGGAAATGGTAGTACAAATAATGTAAGGATTATCTTCTTACGCAAAGTAAAATGGGCACTATCGTCATCTTTTAATACAGACCATTGCTGTTCAAAAGCATCTTTGTCTTCATAAGAATATGATGCTTTAGGATCTTTTTTAATTTTTTTACAGTACCAATATAAATAACTAATAACAAAAATCGCACCGACAATACAAGCACCTATTCTCCAATACAACCCATCCGTAAAAGTTGTACCAGCAGCATTAGAGGCAATTACAACCGAGAACGGGTTAATAGTTGAAAATGTACTACCGACAGAGCTGGCAAGGAATATGGCACCAACTGAAACGATAGAATCGTATCCTAACGCTATAAATATAGGGACTAAAATCGGATAGAATGCTACAGCTTCTTCTTCAATACCACACAACGTCCCGCCGATAATCATTAGTATTGATACAAACACAATTAGCATAAATTCATGCCCTTTTGTTTTCTTAGTTAAAGCTAGCAATCCCGATTCAAAAGAACCACTGGCTTGAACTACGCCAATAAGTCCCCCTAATACAAGAATGAATACCATGATATCGACCGCTTCTATCGTACCTTCAACCATGCTACTTGTTATTTGTTCTGGTCCAGCTGGATGTTGCTTTAATCTTTCATAAGTATCCGGAATTGATACCGGCTTATTAATTGCACCTGATTTAAATTGTTCAATCTTAATTTTAACCCCCATTTTGTCTAATTCCTGTTGCGTACCTGGAACCTTTTTCACTTGGTTATGAGGGTTAACTATCTTTAGTTCTTGGGATGAAGGTTCGTAAGAAAGTTTAGAATATGCACCAGCAGGAATAATCCATGTTGCTATAACTGCAACAACCGTTAAAATGAATAAAATCATAAATGCACCTGGCATTTTTAATTTAAATCGCTTTTTCTTTTCACTTTCATTAATTGTATTTTCCACGGTTTCATCTCCTTCGACATTTAACCTAGCATTTCTACCTTAAAGATTTTATAAATATAAATTAAGAAAGTGCACCCCGCATCAAAATAGAGGCATTATTTTCAGGGGTGCACATAAATAATAAAAATCATGCATTTGACATATAGTAATTGAAAAGCGTTTCAATTCAATTACTTTTTAATCACAGTACCTACTTTACCCTCTAAGGCAGCATCTAATTCATTTAATGATGTTATAAGCACACTTCCTTTTGGATTGTTTTCAATAAATGATATGGCTGCTTCAATTTTTGGTAACATACTTCCTTTTGCAAATTGATTTTCGTCTATATATCGTTTTAATTCATCAACATTTGTTGTTTTCAAAGGCTGTTGGTTTTCAGTGTTAAAATTAATATATACATAATCAATTGCTGTTAAAATAATCAATTGATCGCATTGAATATTAGCGCCCAACAACGCACTTGTTTTATCTTTGTCTATAACTGCATCAATACCTTTAAAACCATCATGTTGCTCTCTAATTACTGGTATCCCTCCACCACCAGCAGCAATAACGAGTGTATCATTTTTAATAAGTGTTTTAATACTCTCTAATTCAATAATAGAGATGGGTTGTGGTGAAGGAACAACACGTCTATACCCTCTTCCAGCATCTTCAACAAATGTAAATCCTTTTTCTTTTTGAATTTGTTCAGCTTCTTCTTTGTTGTAAAATAACCCAATTGGTTTTGAAGGATTGTTAAATGCCGGATCATTTTCATCAACTTCAACTTGTGTCACTAGCGTTACCACTTGTTTATCCATTCCAATAGAATGCAATTCGTTTTGTAAGCTTTCTTGTAATTGATAGCCGATGTAAGCTTGACTCATTGCGCCACATTCAGCAAATGGAAATGCCGGACCTTGGTTGTGTTCTGCAGCATAGTTAAGTCCCAAATTAATGCTTCCAACCTGTGGCCCATTACCATGACTAATAACAATCTCATGTCCTTTTGTTATTAATCCTACTAATGATTTCGCAGTATTTTTAACAAGCTCGAGTTGTTCTTGAGGTGATTTACCTAAAGCATTACCACCTAATGCTACTACTATTTTCGCCATCATATTCACTTCCTTATATCATTTAAAATTCACCCAATGTAGCAACCATGACTGCTTTGATTGTATGCATTCTGTTCTCAGCTTCTTGGAATACAACTGAAGCTTTACTTTCGAATACTTCATCTGTAACTTCCATTTCTCGAATACCATTTTTTTCAAAAATTTGTTGTCCAATTTTCGTATCAGCATTGTGGAAAGATGGTAAGCAATGCTCAAAAATAACATTTGGATTACCAGTTTTATCCATCATTTCTTTATTTACTTGATAAGGTTTCAATAATTCAAGTCGTTCTTTCCATACTTCATCAGGTTCACCCATTGATACCCAAACGTCAGTGTAAATTACATCCGAACCCTTTACACCTTGGTCAATATCATCTGTGATTAATATGTTGCCACCATTTTCAGCGGCAATATTTTTACAGCGATTTAATAATTCATCTGTTGGATTTAATTCTTTTGGACAAACTAAATGGAAGTTCATACCCATAATGGCAGCACCTTGCATTAATGCATTTGCAACGTTATTACGTCCATCTCCAACATATGTAAAGTTAATATCTGCATAATCTTTTTTTAAAACTTCTTTTGCTGTTAAGAAATCAGCAAGAACTTGAGTAGGATGATCTTCATCAGTTAAACCATTCCACACTGGTACGCCTGAATATTCAGCTAAAGTTTCTACTGTTCTTTGTGAAAAACCACGGTATTCAATGCCATCATACATTCCACCAAGCACACGTGCAGTATCTTTAGTTGTTTCTTTTTTACCCATTTGTGATCCAGTTGGGCCTAAATAAGTTACATTAGCACCTTGATCATGCGCTGCAACTTCAAATGCACATCGCGTTCTTGTAGAATCTTTTTCAAATAACAGTGCAATATTTTTATTTTTTAACATAGGCTTTTCAGTGCCAATATATTTAGCACGTTTTAAATCCTCGGAGAGTGTTAATAAGAATTCTACCTCTTGTCGTGAAAAGTCTAATAAAGTTAAAAAACTTCTGTTTCGTAAATTTTTCATTAATAACAACTCCTTTTATTTTAGTTACACCTAAATTGTAAGCGCATACAAAATAAACACAACCTACTATTAAAATTTGTAATATTTTATCAATAATTAAATGAACATTTTATTAATATTAAATTTAAGTAGTAGGAAATTATTAAAATAAGTACTACATTTAAAGTATAACTATTTTTCAAGTAGTTAGAAAATTCAATTATCAAACAATTTAATGCAATTGATTATGGAATAATTCTAACGTGTCGTTTTTAATATATAACTCCCGCCTACTTTATTAGGTACTGTTTCTGTCCAAAACTTAAAAATGATAAGTTTTGCTTAAATAACACTACTAGCCGTTTAAGTTTATTTAACATAGTTTTAGCTTTTATTTAATTCCGAATCGGTGTGATAGCTTATATACTTTGGGTAATTCACGCAAAGGAGATTTTCATATGAAAAAGAACATCATGAATAAATTAGTTTTATCAACAGCATTGTTACTTTTAGGAACTACATCAACACAACTTCCTAAAACACCAATCAGTTTTTCATCTGAAGCAAAAGCCTATAATATTAGTGAAAACGAGACTAATATCAATGAGTTAATAAAGTATTATACACAGCCTCATTTATCACTATCCGGAAAATGGTTGTGGCAAAAACCTAATGGTACCATTCATGCAACATTACAAACGTGGGTTTGGTATACGCATATTCAAGTATTCGGCCCTGAAAGTTGGGGAAACATTAATCAATTAAGAGATAAATATGTAGATATATTTGGAACTAAAGACGAGGATACAGTGGAAGGTTATTGGACTTATGATGAAACATTTACTGGTGGTGTTACACCAGCCGCCACTTCATCTGATAAGCATTATAAATTATCTTTAAAATATAGAGATAAACTACAAACTATGATTGGTGGACTTGAGTTTTACCAAGGTAACAAACCAGTAATAACTTTAAAAGAACTGGATTTCCGCGTTCGTCAAACTTTAATTAAGAACAAAAAACTATATAACGGAGAATTTAATAAAGGTCAAATTAAAATTACAGGTGGTGGTAATAATTATACGATCGATTTAAGTAAGAAATTAAAATTAACTGACACAAATCGTTATGTTAAAAATCCTCGAAATACAGAAATTGAAGTCATTCTTGAAAAATCTCGTTAGTATCATTCATTGAGTGAATACAAATAGACTGAATGATTTAATTGATTTCTCTCTTTTTATAAACTTATTATTCCTCGTATATAACATTCCTCGTAAAGGAGATTTTCTAATGAAAAACAACCTCACAAAAAAATCATTTTATCAATAGCATTGACTATGATAGGCACAGCTACAATTCAATCCCCACACTCACCTATTAGTATGTCATCTAATGCAAAAGCTTATTATATTGACCAAGAGGAAACAAATGTAAGTGAATTGACTAAATATTACACACAACGCCATTTAACTTTTTCAAATAAATGGTTGTGGCAAAAGGAAAATGGTACAATCCATGCAACATTGTTACAGTTATCATGGTTTAGTCATATTCAAGTGTTCGGTCCTGAAAGTTGGGGTAATATTAATCAATTAAGAAATAAATATGTAGATATTTTTGCTTTAAAAGATTATGAAACTTGGCACACTTATATGTTAGCTCAAGAAACATTTACTGGTGGTGTTACACCAGCAGCGAAACCTAGCGATAAACATTATAAATTGAACCTAACATATAAAGATAAATCAGGAACATTTATTGGCGAACATCCATTTTACACAGGTAATAAACCCGTATTAACTTTAAAAGAAGTTGATTTCCGAATCCGTCAAACATTAATTAAAAACAAAAAATTATATCATGGTAATTATAATAAAGGCCACATTAAGATTACAGGTGGCAGCAACAACTATACAATAGATTTAAACAAAAGATTAAAATCAACTGATGCAAATAGATATGTTAAAAACCCTCAAACTGCACACATCGAAATCCTCCTTGAAAAATCTAACTAACATCGAAATCGGAGCAAACAGAAATAAGCACTATGGTTACATTGACACCGTTCATTTTTATATTTGTTAATCCTCATATTGATGAATACGCAGAAAGGAGAAGTTCGAATGAGAAAGAGCAATATTAAAAAACTAATTTTAATGACAACATTGTTATTATTAGGAACAACAGCTACACAAATCCCTAATTCGCCACTAAATGTTTCTACTGACGCTAAAGCTTATTATATTGACCAAAACGAAACGAACATCAATGAGTTAATTAAATATTACACACAAAAGCCTCTGACATTTTCAAATAGATGGTTATACCAATATGATGACGGCAACATTTATGTTGAATTTAAGCGTTATTCTTGGTCAGCTCATATACGATTATGGGGTGCCGAAAGTTGGGGCAACATTAATCAATTAAGAGACCGCTATGTAGACGTATTTGGTTTAAAAGACGAAGACACTAGCCAGTTATGGTGGGTATATCGTGATACATTTACAGGTGGTGTAACACCTGCTGCATCATCTTCTGATAAACCATATAGTCTTTTTGTCCAATACAAAGATAAACTACAAACAATTATTGGTGCACATAAGATGTACCAAGGTAATAAACCAATATTAACGTTGAAAGAAATTGATTTTCGAGCACGAGAAGCGCTAATTAAAAATAAAATATTATATCATGAAAATCGCAATAAAGGTAAGCTTAAAATTACCGGTGGCGGCAATGACTATACAATTGATTTGAGCAAAAGATTACATTCTGATCTTGCAAATGTTTATGTTAAAAATCCTCAAAAAATAACAGTCGAGGTCCTCATCGATTAAATGATATTGCATGACTTGTATTGCAAATTCCAAGGATAAACAATATAGTAATGATACTTCGACATGTATCAACAATATATAAGCAATAAAAAATTAGTCTACAAAATATAAAATGGCATTTGGAGTCAATCAGAAATGCCAAATCATTCTCTGTGTTGGGGCCCCGCCCCAACTCTCACATTATTGTAAGCTGACTTTTCGTCAGCTTCTGTGTTGGGGCCCCGCCCATAATTGAAAAATGTTTGTTACATGGGCATTTTTGTTTGGTCAATGTCTGTCTATATAATATTGTAGAGCCTAAGTCGTGGTTACGTCTTAGGCTCTACTCTTAATTTAATGATTCAATGATGACTGCTCTTTTAATGAAGTATAATAACTATATAGTTTTATAATCGTTCTAAATCTAGCATCTTCTATTTTCGTTTTACCGTTCCTCAAATCTTGTACGGTCTGATACGGCACCCCTGAATTTTTCGATATTTTGTAGCCTGATTCAGACTCAAACAAAGACTGAATAGCGTTGATAATTTCATTCAACTGTGTCATTTTTAACCCTCTTTCTTCTATTAACGATATACAATGTTGTTATTAAAACAGTCAGTGTATGAATGACTTCATTTCCTAAAAATATATTCAGCCATAAAATAATTAGAAATGCGATATAAAATAGTTTCATTATAATCCCCTATCACTTTTACATTTATCACTTTCCACTTGGTTTCAACATTAAAAGCTAACCTAAGTTTAAGATTCTCTTATAACTCCTATAACTAGATGTCTACATTTTTCCTTGTATAACATATTTTACAATGTTTTATAATATTACACTACACCCTTTTACATTTTTATACGAAATTACCATACTTTGTTAAAATTAATTCGCACAAATATTCCAAGACAATTATTTTTTCTCTATTCATAATTGATTAATTATACTAGTTAATATACAGTTAACTTTTATTTAATAGTTAATTAATTGATTTAATTCTAAGATATTTGTATTTTTATATTGTAATCGATTACATTTTAAAGTTAAATAAATACCCAGTTTTAAAGAAATTAATCAATAAAATTAGCTTTGTCTTTTCCTTGGTTCATAAAGAGTTCATTCAACTTTGACTAAGCCTCGACATTGAAATGCTTCCTTTCAAATATTAATTAAAAGTTAAAAACATATTCTTAAAATATTCACTCATCATCACTCAATCATTTAACAGTTGCTACATTAAATATACTAATATAAACGATGATAAATATTTGATATGTCTCAACTGCATTATTCTAAATTGACATATTGATTATTGTTTCCTCAAATCGTTTTAAAAAATAGAAGGATGATGAAAATGAAAACACGTATAGTCAGCTCAGTAACAACAACACTATTGCTAGGTTCTATATTAATGAATCCTGTCGCTAATGCCGCAGATTCTGATATTAATATTAAAACCGGTACTACAGATATAGGAAGCAATACTACAGTAAAAACAGGTGATTTAGTCACTTATGATAAAGAAAATGGCATGCACAAAAAAGTATTTTATAGTTTTATCGATGATAAAAATCACAATAAAAAAATATTAGTCATCAGAACGAAAGGTACCATTGCTGGTCAGTATAGAGTTTATAGCGAAGAAGGCGCTAATAAAAGCGGTTTAGCCTGGCCTTCAGCATTTAAGGTACAATTGCAACTACCTGATAATGAAGTAGCACAAATTTCTGATTACTACCCTAGAAATTCAATTGATACTAAAGAATATATGAGTACATTAACTTATGGATTCAACGGTAACGTGACTGGTGATGATTCTGGAAAAATTGGCGGTTTGATTGGTGCAAATGTTTCAATTGGTCATACACTCAAATATGTTCAACCAGATTTCAAAACAATTTTAGAAAGTCCAACTGATAAAAAAGTAGGTTGGAAAGTTATATTTAACAATATGGTGAATCAAAATTGGGGACCATATGACAGAGATTCTTGGAACCCAGTATATGGCAATCAACTTTTCATGAAAACAAGAAACGGTTCTATGAAAGCTGCAGATAACTTCCTTGATCCTAACAAAGCAAGTTCTCTATTATCTTCAGGGTTTTCACCAGACTTCGCTACAGTTATTACCATGGATAGAAAAGCAACCAAACAACAAACAAATATAGATGTAATATATGAACGTGTTCGTGATGACTATCAACTACATTGGACTTCAACAAATTGGAAAGGTACCAATACTAAAGATAAATGGACAGATCGTTGTTCTGAAAGATATAAAATCGATTGGGAAAAAGAAGAAATGACAAATTAATGGTTATGTACACTCAAATAGTCACATAATAATATTAGCCGATAACATCAGAAATGATGTGCGTCGGCTATTTTAATTGCAGTATAAAATTTAACATCGATGAATAGTAATATACCTATTATGCTTTTCCGTATATATTTACGGCTAAAATCATGATTACGGTACTGATTTCTTAACTTCAAACATTTGAAATTCATGTTGTCAAACCCTTTAATTAAAAGTTTTGAAATTGTTCAAAACTTATTGAACACATTATGTGTTAATATATTTGCAGAATTATTTTAAAATCGTTTTAAAACTATACTGAAATAAGAAGATAAAAAGTAT
Organism: Staphylococcus sp. HMSC062H10; assembly: GCF_001836945.1. Classification (NCBI taxonomy): domain Bacteria; kingdom Bacillati; phylum Bacillota; class Bacilli; order Caryophanales; family Staphylococcaceae; genus Staphylococcus; species Staphylococcus sp. HMSC062H10. Next base: position 71,496 of record NZ_KV830972.1, on the reverse strand, counting down.
AATAAGTACATATAATTGAAAATAATTTCTAGAAATCTATTTATCTCTAATCTAGATATTGTAAGAAGTTGTATGAATAAGTTAAACTTAGATTGAATCAGTTTAAATGTTCAAGGAGGATGACAAATGGTTTTTAAAGATTGGGAAATTAATGTTGTTTACTCAGGGAAACATGAAGTAGTTACAAACGAAAATAGTTTATTTGTTATTGATGAAGATTATGATGTCGCAATCGCAATCAATTATTTAGATAATAAATTAAAAGTTAGTCATGTTAACTATGGCTCTGAATTTACAATTGACGCATCTAACAAAGTACTTGAGTTGATGATTCATAATCCAAATATTGACGATAATTAAATATTAAAAAACATTTAGAAACATAAAAGCATACTATATATAGTCTTTTAAAAGTATAACGAACGAAAATTAGAAATTCGGATATTCATTACACTATTAAAATGCAATTTTCAAAGCATTTAAAAACAACAGTTAAGGTGGTGACCAAAAATTAACATTGTGTATAACATCATTGTATATATAGCATGCATGATTAACTTCGGACTGATTATCGTCCCATTGCTAACTACCAATGACGCAGATTTTGTTTGGACTTCTTCGTCATTAATATATATGATCCTTTTAACACTACTTATATTAATTGTTTATATTAAAACTAAAGATAGTTTACAGCTAACAATATTTATACTTAGTGTGGCATTAATCCTTCTATACTGTGCACCTTTACTGTTCATTTATGTATTCTAATGTTTCATTAATATTTTAATACGTCAGTTTAAAAGCGAACAATTTGGAAAATAAACGAAACAAGTTATCATCTAATTTAACATGATACTCACTTAAAATTTGAAACAACGAGCAGCCTAACTTAAGCTTTATATCTTTATTTCAGGTAATGTTTTCAACTATTTTAATGCAATTTACATTTAGATTAAGGAGTAAACATCATGAATAAACATATAAATAAAAAGACCACAAAGCATCTTGAAGATTATAAAAAGGTTCAACAAAGAAATTCGGAGGAAACAAATAGAGGTTGTTTAAAAAGCGCCGCCATGCTTATTGTCTTATTTCTATTCATTATATTTGGCATCGTGGCATGTTCGACACACGTTAACTTTTTCTTCCAATAATAAACTCATTGAGTAAAAATCAGAACGTTTCATACTACGTTTAAATTTATCTATGGGAGCACTATAAATATTTTTTAGATTGTACAAAGCAATTTTGTGCATAACATTTCTAACTATTATATTTATATTTGTCTCCCCTATTTTTTGTATACATTGCTCATACATAAATATTAAATTGCAGAATTTTCATCTGCAAAAAAAACAGGCGAAGACAATGGTATTATTGTCTCAGCCTGTTTTTTATTATCTATTTATAATTTCATCAATTTCTTTGTAAATATTTTCTAATGCTACTTTAGCTTCAGCCATTGATTTGAAATCATTTTTCTTTAGTGCTGCTTTTGCTCTATATTCATTCATCATAATCGTACGTTTGTAATATCGATTTAAGCTACCTGCAGCCAAGTCATATACGTTCGATTGTCTAAGTAATGATTTCAATTCTTCAGCAATTTTTTTATCATGATATTTACTTTGAGTTAAATAATTGTCATGACTACTTGCATCTGCTTTGTTCCCATCTAATGTTGATACTGCTGTTGTTGATAATAGTACTGCTAATGTTCCTGCTACTATATATTTTTTAAATTTCATTGTAAATTCTCCTTTAAAAATTGATACTTAATGATTATATAGTCAATTTTAGGAAAGTTACATTAACCCACTATTAAATACCATAGTATTTTTATTAATAGAAATTAATATTAAATTAAATGATTTTGAACTTACAGTAATGACAGAAGTATTATCTCACTAATCCTTGCTTTAATACTTGATCAATTCGCTCTTGCAATATCATTTTCTTAACATTGTATTCAAATGATACTAGGTTGACTGCCTTTTGTGCTTTTCTATGTGCGCTTACAGTATGGGTCTTTTCAAATTCTTTCACTAGATTTTGGGCTTGAATCAATTTTTGTTCTTTTTTTATTGTCGCATCAGATTTTTCAGCTGGTTTATTAAAATGCGGACGTGGACCATATCCAAATGTACCGTCATTATATTCCACAATGTTATAATCATGTCTAAACTTAATATATTGAGGTGTTGTATTAAATTTTGGTCTTGATTGATACTTAAAAGTACCATCATTGTACTCTACGATATTGTGATTAATACTCACTGGTTTCTTTTCTCTTGGACCGTATCCTTCGCTCGCATCAGCAGTTGATGCAAGTGTTGTTGCAGTCATACCAATTACCGCTATACCTAATAATGATTTTGCTATTAATTTATTTTTCATGTTAATTATCCTCCAAATTGTTGTCTTATAATTATTAAGTTATCCTATTTATACAACTTTTAAAATTAACTGAATATTAATTAACTATAAACACTTTATAATATAGACAAAATATAGTTATCTATCTTGTGTTTCATCAGCACTTATACACTAGTCAAAAAATTCATGCCTCTACTTTTTCGAATTTCAAAAATAAAGCCACACAACAAAAAAAGACACCACTTGAATGTTGGTGTCTTTTTGTATAATGTCATTAAATTTATTTGTAACTTCTCATTCTATAGTTAAATATTGTAACCCAGCTAATAATCAACGTTGGCAGTATAACTAAGTTCAAATTAGATACGTCAAAAAATACAGATTGGAAATTGTCGATATTAATATCATTAATATCCATTTTTTCATTTACTGCTTGATATATCGCAAAGTAAACTAAGAACCATTGAATTAAATGTTCTAAAACGACAACCTCTGTCAAATCGACATTCTTTTTTCGAAACAGTAATCTAACTATAAATAATTGGAATATACTTGAAATCAAAATTAAAATAATCCCCATTAAGAAAAAGCTACCAAAATCAATGGTAATAAATTGAGCTATTCCATAAATGATAACTGCAGAGATAGCTAACGAAATATATCCAATGAATATGAATACGACACCCATCAAGAGTGTTTTTAAAAACAAGAAAGGCTTCTTTCTGTTTGTAACCAAATAACTCAATATACAAAGTAGAAATAGAATTGTTAAAATTTTAATTATCATCGTGAGACCTCAAAGTATTTATTTTTATCTTTATTAATTAACACGAAAAAATAACAACCACATATGTGATTGCCAATGATACGTAATGCCTATGCTTTAGTCATCATGGCACGTGCTATTACAACATTTTATGCTGTTTGAAAATGTATATGCTTTATTGTGCTTACTTCGTAAATGCATAATGCAACTAAATAGTATGATTTTTAACTTATATATTAATCATAACATATCAACGATATTTAGAATATATCTCTTATTTCTATATAAGTAAAATTATACATAGTTATTATTTCTCCACTATACGACATGTCTTAGTTTTAAAAAAATGATATTTCGGAACAGCTACAAACATATCAATTTATTCTATTTGACAATTTCAAGTTCAAAAAATTAGATTAGGGACAATACATTTTATTTTCGTTAAAAATATAATATCGTTATTGTTGAATCATGTTTACTTACCATAAAAAACTAACATGATGTTTAATAATGATTTTATACAAAATAATAACATCAAATTCATCATTTTTCTTTTTCGATTGTATTAAACCTTATTAATTTGCACTTAATTTTAATTAATGAAGTGTTAAGTGGTAAAAGCATGAAACCGTTTGTAAAATAGCAGTGTACTCGCAACATTAAGTACAAATTTATTTTACAGGGAGAACTTATTATGAAAAAAAATATTACAAAAGTAATTATTGCATCTACAGTCATCGCTACAGGTCTTCTAACTCATTCAAATGATGCTAAAGCTTTCTTTAGTTATGAATGGAAAGGTTTAGAAATAGCTAAAAAATTAGCAGATGAAGCTAAAAAAGATGATGAACGTATTGATAAGTTAATGAAAGAAGCTGATAAAAATCAAAAACCTTACAAAGGTGAAACTGTTAATGATCTTTATCTCATCGTCAAAAAATTAAGCCAAGGCGATGTGAAGAAAGCAGTCGTTAAAATCAAAGATGGTGGTTCTAACGGTTATTATACATTTGATCTTACTCACCCATTAGAAAAGAATAGAAAAAATTTTAAAGTAGTCGCTGACGGCGAAATCGAGTCAATTACTTGGGATCAATAAACACACTGAATTAAATAGTTGCACGCTAAACGTTGGAAAACAATGCTAACGTTTTGGCGTGCTTTTTTATATTAAGTAACTTCCAATTTATTTAGCATCTTTACGACTGTTTAATAAAGCACGTATGATTAATACAATACCTCTAAATCCGCGAAAATTCTAACGATTGTTAATACATATGCTTGGCGTTATCCCGTCATTCAAAACACCTATCACATACATTTTCAAAGGATTTTCTAAGATTTACCCCAATATACTCATCAAGTAAAATATATACAATGTTTAAATAACTTTCATCAGATTACACATAGTAAAAAAGCCACACTCTATAGCATGGCTTCTATCAATTATTTTAAAGTATTATATTTTAAAACTAGATCGATTTGTCTTTGTAATTTTTTCTTTTCATAGCTGTGTTGGAAATGAATTAAGTTAACAGCTCTTTGTGCTTTACGGTGTGTTGCAACAGTTCTTGTACGTTTGAACAAGTTTACAGCTTTTTGTGCATCCACAACTTTTTTATTTACTTGTTTTTTAAAGTTTGTTTGATACTGATCATATTTTTTAGCAGCTTCAACGTTTTTAGTTTGTGCATGAGATTCACCAGCAAACGTTGATACCGTTAAACTAATAGCAGCTATGCTTAAAATTGATTTCCCAATAAAATTCTTTTTCATAATTAATAACACCTATCCTCAAATATTTATTTTGTATATATTTATAATAATAGACAGATACAAAAAACTACATTAACTATTTATTAACTAAACATTAATATTTGTGTCACTACATTTCTGAATTTCAAGAATTTTGCTACTCCATATTTTAACCATCAAATTATTGATATAATTTATGCCTTTAGAAATCCTTTTAAATATGTATACGATTCATGATTTTAAATAAAATTTCAAATTTCCTGACTTCTTGGAATATTAATTTTATACTTTTTAATATTACACTTTTAACCAAATAATCAACATGATTCAACCATATAGGACCATCAACAATCACATTCCCCAAAATTACAATTCTTTTCATTACATAAATGTATTATTCATTCCAGTTACCTTCTAAAAATTGTCAGAAATACTTTTAAACAAACATTCATGTCACGACCTCCTAGTTAAATCAGTCTATAAATTAAAAAAAGCCATAGCTACTTTCTATTTAAAAAGTAGTATGACTTATTGTTTCGTGATGTCGATTTTTGAAATTGATGGTGCCATGTAAAGTTTGATCATCAATAATAACTTCAGCATATGTTTCTTCCATTGAACTTCTAGATTGAGATATACTTCCAGGATTAATAACATGAACACCATTAATATACTCATATTTTGCCACATGTGTATGTCCATAAAATGCAAACAAACAACCTAATTCACGTGCTTGCTCAGCTAATAAATGTCTTGTTCGATTGACTTGATATAAATGTCCATGAGTGTAAAATGCTTTCACATCATTACATTTTGCGACCGCTTCATTTTCAAATTCTGGGTAAAAATCACAATTGCCTTTTACCCTACGAAATAAGCTAAGTTCTGTATCATCATACTCAAATTCTGAATCGCCTAAATGCAAATACATATCAGCATCTGGGTGTGCCTCGTAAATTTGGTATAAAATGCCAGATTCAGTATGATTATCACTCACAACAATCCATTTAGACATTTTGATCACCCGCAAGATAAGCTTCTAATAAATTAATTGCATTTCGTCTATGGCTAATTTGACCTTTTTGTTCTTTAGAAAGTTGCGCCATGGTTCTATCTAATTTCGGTACATAAAATATCGGATCATATCCGAAACCATTTTCACCATATTTTCCATCTGCAATTTCACCTGAAACCGTACCTTTAAATACCTTAGTTTCCATATCAGGGCCACTCATACTTATGACACAAACAAATTGCGCACGACGATCAGTTGTATTACCAAGCTTATTTAATAATTTTTCAATATTTGCTTCATCGCTTTTATTTTCACCAGCATAACGTGCAGAGTATATACCTGGCTCACCATTTAATGCAAAAACTTCTAGTCCACTGTCATCAGCTATGACCGTTTTATTCAATGCTTTTGCAGCAGCTTCTGATTTTAATTTCGCATTTTCTTCGAATGTAACACCTGTCTCTTCTACATCAAAATCAGGTATCAATTCTGAAATGCCTATAACATGATAGTCGGGAAATATCACTTTAAAATCATTTATTTTTCCTTGATTATTCGATGCAATAACAATCTCTTTCATTAAAAATCCTCCTAGTCATTCACTGATATACGTTCCACATTGACAGATAAATTTAGCCACTCTTTGATAATGTTAGTAATATGTGTGGTATCACCTGTTGCAAAAAATCGATGATCTGGATGTTCAGTATAACTTGCATGTTCATTACTAAATGTTAGCAATGCACTAACTTCACGAGCTGTTTCTAATCCTGACGAAATCACTGTCTTTTTGCCACCAAAATAATCATAGATAGGTTTATAGAGCAATGGATAGTGGGTACATCCTAAAATGACAGTATCAGACTCACTATTACGCCAACGTTTCAGTGTTTGATGAATAACAATGCTTGTAATTGTTGGATCACTATATCTCATTTGTTCTACAAGTGGCACAAAACCTGGACAGGCAACGCCATGTACCTCTACATGTGGATTTATACGTTTAATATGCGTACGATATGCTTCAGATTTAATTGTGCCTTCCGTTCCTAGTACTAATACATTTTGATTTCTAGTCGTCATTATTGCTGTTCTAGCACCTGGTTCAATTACGCCAATCACTGGGATTGATAAGGTCTTTTGTAAATATTCTAAAGCTACAGCAGTTGCAGTATTACAAGCAATCACGAGCATTTTTATATCAAATTCCATTAATTTACGAGCGATTTCAACTGTATATTGTTTTACTTGTTCTCCTGGTCTTGGCCCATATGGACATCGCCCAATATCACCTAAGTAATAAATCGTCTCATTTGGCAACTGACGCATAATTTCTTTAGCTACTGTCAAACCTCCGACACCAGAGTCTATTACACCTATTGGTTTATTCATATTCGGTCATCCTTACTTTTAATTTAATTTTTAGTTTATCATAACTAAGCAATTGATTTTAGTATTATGCACTGTGTTTACTATTTTTGTCATTATAATATAATACTTATTTTAAATTAGCTCACTATCATATTGTCATGTAATGTAACTATAAAAAAATCCCTTCTAAGTTTTTGTGTATCTCCATTCAATTTAATTTTGAAAGGAACATAACATTTTAACTCAAAAGGGATTAATTTTTATTCTACTTCATGGTCTGAACCAAAGAATGATTTAAACATGTGGAATGTTGTTTCTCTGTTCATTGCTGCAATGGATGTTGTTAATGGAATACCTTTAGGGCAAGCATTAACACAGTTTTGTGAATTACCACACTGCTGTAAGCCACCTGTACCCATTAATGCATTTAAACGTTCATCTTTAGTCATAGATCCTGTTGGGTGCAAATTAAACAAACGAACTTGCGAGATTGCTTGCGCACCAACGAATTTATTATTTTCAGTAACATTAGGACAAACCTCTAAACACACACCACATGTCATACATTTAGATAATTCATAAGCTGTTTGACGTTTTTTCTCTGGCATACGTGGTCCCGGACCTAAATCATACGTTCCATCAATTGGGATCCATGCTTTCATACGTTTTAAGTTATCGAACATTCTAGAACGATCAACTTGTAAGTCACGGATAACTGGGAAAGTATTCATTGGCTCTAAACGAATAGGTTGTTCTAATTGATCAACAATCGCAGAACAAGATTGTCTTGCACGACCATTGATAACCATAGAACATGCTCCACATACTTCTTCTAAGCAGTTCATATCCCAGACAACAGGTGTTGTTTTTTCACCTTTAATATTAACTGGGTTACGTCTAATTTCCATTAAACATGCAATGACGTTTAAATTTTCACGATATGGAATTTCAAACGTTTCTTCATATGGTTTTGAGTCACTTGTATCTTGACGTTTAATAATTAATTTCACTGTTTTTTGCTTCGTTTTAGATTGCGTTTCATGTTGTGGCGTGTCTTTTACTGGTTGGTCAGTCATTATTTTTTACCCCCTTTAGACTTACTTGTGTAATCACGTTTACGAGGTGGTATTAAACTCACATCGACGTCATCATAAGTAAACTGTGGTTTTTCAAATGCACCTTGGAATGAGGCCATTGTTGTTTTTAACCACTCTTCGTCATTACGCTCTGGGAATTCTGGTTTATAATGGGCGCCACGTGATTCATTACGATTATATGCCCCAATCGTAATCACACGTGCAAGTACTAACATGTTCCATAATTGACGAGTAAAGAATACCGCTTGGTTACTCCAAGTTTGAGTATCTTCCATGTCAATATCTTCATAACGTTTCATCAATTCAACAATCTTTTTATCTGTTTCTAACAGTTTTTCATTTTCACGAACAACAGTTACATTTGCTGTCATAATTTCACCAAGTTCACGGTGTAATTTATATGCATTTTCTGTACCGCGCATAGCTAATAATTTATCAAAACGTTCTTGCTCTTCAGCTTTACGTTTTTCAAAAATACTTTCGTCCATATCAGTATATGATCGATCAATATTTGAAATATAATCAATCGCGTTTGGACCTGCTACTGTACCACCATAAATCGCTGATAACAATGAATTGGCACCTAAGCGGTTACCACCATGTTGAGAGAAGTCACATTCTCCAGCTGCAAATAACCCTTTAATATTTGTCATTTGATCATAATCTACATATAGACCACCCATTGAATAGTGGACAGCTGGGAAAATCTTCATTGGTACTTTGCGTGGGTCATCACCAGTGAATTTTTCATAAATTTCAATGATACCACCTAGTTTTACATCTAACTCATGTGGATCTTTATGTGACAAATCAAGATATACCATGTTTTCGCCATTAATACCTAATTTTTGATTAATACATACATCGAAAATTTCACGCGTTGCGATATCACGAGGCACTAAGTTACCATAATCAGGATATTTCTCTTCTAAGAAGTACCAAGGCTTACCATCTTTATATGTCCAAATTCGTCCACCTTCACCACGTGCTGATTCACTCATTAGTCGAAGTTTATCATCACCAGGGATTGCAGTAGGATGAATTTGAATGAACTCACCATTAGCATAAATAGCGCCTTGTTGGTAAACAATGGAAGCCGCTGATCCTGTATTAATCATTGAGTTTGTTGTTTTACCGAAAATAATACCAGGGCCACCCGTTGCCATAATAACTGCATCTGAACCAAATGTTTCAATCTCAGCAGTTGTCATATTTTGTGCAACGATACCTCTTGCACTATCATCATCACCTTTAACTATGCCAAGGAATTCCCATCCTTCATACTTCGTAACTAATCCATCTACTTCATATGCACGAACTTGTTCATCCAATGCATATAATAATTGTTGTCCAGTTGTTGCCCCTGCATATGCTGTTCTGTGGTGTAATGTACCACCGAAACGTCTAAAATCTAATAGACCTTCATTTGTTCTATTGAACATTACGCCCATACGGTCTAATAAATGAATAATTTTAGGTGCTGCCTCTGTCATCGCTTTAACAGGTGGTTGGTTTGCAAGGAAGTCGCCACCATACACTGTATCATCAAAGTGAATCCAAGGAGAATCGCCTTCCCCTTTAGTATTGACCGCACCATTAATGCCACCTTGGGCACAAACAGAGTGCGAACGTTTTACTGGTACAACCGAGAATAAATCTACATGTGCACCTTTTTCTGCCGCTTTAATTGTTGACATTAAGCCCGCTAGGCCACCTCCGACAACAATAAGATGTTTCTCTGCCATAAAAATGTCACTCCCCTAAATTTTCAATCTATTTTTGTTAAATGCGATGTATTACATAAAGGCAATAATTGCAGTAACACCAATATACGAAATAACTAAGAATACGATTAATGAAACCCATGTAAATACTCGTTGTGATTTTGGAGATTGTAGTCCTCCCCAAGTAACTAAGAATGACCATAAGCCATTTGCAAAGTGGAACACAACAGCAATAATACAAATAATATAAAATATTGCCCATCCAGGATGTTGCAATGTTTCGTGCATTAAATCGTAATTCACTTCTTTGCCGTAAAATGCTTTTTGTAAACGTGTTTGCCATAAATGGATACCAATAAAGATAAATGTTAAGATACCACTCACTCTTTGGAAGAAGAACATCCAGTTTCTAAAAATCGAGTAATGTCCAACATTTTCTTTTGCTGTAAATGCAATGTGTATACCAAACAAACCGTGATATAACAACGGAATGTATATAAATAAAAATTCTACAATAATTAGAAATGGTAATGATTCCATAAAGTTAGATGCCTTATTAAACGCTTCAGCACCTTGTGTTGCTTGGTGATTCACTAATAAATGAACGACCAAAAATGCACCTATTGGGATAATACCTAATAACGAGTGAATACGTCTTAGATAAAATTCATTTTTTGATTGAGCCAAAAGGAGTCCCCCCTGTGAACGAATATTTAATTTATTGAGCTATTTATATTAAACGTACGCTTAACCCCCTAAAGTGATATCGTTTCTAGCGTTGTCATTATCATTAAGCGAAACATTTTAAAGACAAATACACACTGCACGATCACCAAACTGCATGTCGAACAATGTAAAATTTGGATTCGATATTTAAGATTGCTTGTGATGATAAACTTTCTCATTTAGAAAACGCTTCCACGTACATTCAAAAAAATAACTTTGTTAACCATATTGTAACATTATTTCATATATTTTGGGGCATGAGAATGATTCTCACGCCCTGTAATTTATTTCTGCAATTGTTCATGTAGGTTCTTTGCAACGTTTTCAGGAATACCTAAATTTTTAAAATCTTCAAGTGTAGCCTCCTTCATTTTCTTGATTGAACCGAATGAACGCAATAATAATGTTTTACGTTTGCTACCGATACCATCTATATCATCAAGTATTGATTTCAAGCCGGTCTTTTGACGTGTTTGTCTATGAAAGGTGATTGCGAATCTGTGAACCTCATCTTGGATACGGTGCAACAAATAAAATGCTTGGCTATTTTTCTTCAGTGGTACAATTTCTGCACTAGCGCCATATAATAATTCAGATGTTTGGTGTTTATCATTTTTCTGCAAACCTGCAACAGGGATATCAAGACCTAATTCGTTTTGTAGCACATCAATAACCCCGTTCATATGTCCTTTACCACCATCTACTATTATTAAATCAGGTAATGGTAATCCTTCGTTTAAAACGCGAGAATATCGGCGTCTTACTACTTCTCTCATTGATTTGTAATCATCTGGACCTTTAACCGTTTTGATTTTATACTTTCTATAATTTTTCTTGTCTGGTTTACCGTCGATAAATGTAACCATTGCTGACACTGGATCCACACCTTGAATATTAGAATTATCGAATGCTTCAATTCTAATTGGTGTTTGAATTCCCATTTGTGTTCCAAGTTCTTCAATTGCTTTAATTGTTCTGGACTCATCACGTGATATTAATTCAAATTTATTATTTAAGGATACTTTAGCGTTATGTGCAGCTAGGTCAACCATCTCTTTTTTGGGACCTCGCGCGGGTTGAACGATTTTAGTGTCCACAACAGATTGAATCATTTCTTTATCCAAATTACGCGGCACATGAACTTCCTTAGGTAAAATATGTTGGTTTAAGCTATAAAATTGTCCAATAAATGTATAAAATTCTTCTTCTTCTGTTTGCTGTAATGGAATCATCGTTGTATCTCGTTTTATCATATTACCTTGTCGTATAAAGAAAACTTGGATACACATCCAGCCTTTATCAACACTATAACCAAAGACATCACGAATCGTTTTATCTGATGACATAATTTTTTGTTTATTAGTTAGATTTTGAATATGTTGAATTAAATCTCTATATTCTTTAGCCCGTTCAAAATCAAGTGATTCACTTGCAGTTAACATTCGCTCTTCTAAACTTTTTAAAATTGTTTTGTCTTCCCCATTCAGAAAATCAGTAATTTCCTTCGTCATTTGTGCGTATTTACTCAAATCAACGTCATATACACATGGTCCTAAACATTGTCCAATATGGTAATAAAGACATAATTTATCTGGCATCTTATCACATTTGCGATATGGATATATTCTGTCTAATAACTTTTTAGTTTCTTGAGCAGAATATGCATTCGGATACGGTCCGAAATATTTGCCAGTACCTTGTTTTACAGTTCTCGTCACTAGTAGTCTAGGATATTTTTCCTTTGTTATTTTAATAAATGGATAACTTTTATCATCTTTTAATAAAATGTTGTATCTAGGTTGATATTGTTTGATCAAATTTAATTCAAGTAATAATGACTCTGTTTCACTAGATGTGACAATAAATTCAAAATGCCGTATTTCTCCAACAAGTCTCGTTGTTTTAGCATCGTGTGCGCCCGTAAAATATGATCGTAATCGATTTCTTAATTTTTTAGCTTTCCCAACATATATCACTTGATCATTGCGGTCTTTCATTAAATAGCAACCCGGTTCCATAGGTACAACATTTAATTTATTTTTAATTCGTTGTTTATAATCTTCCAAACATATCCCCCCTTCTATTTTTAAAATGAATGATGGTACAAAAGTGCTTCAAGCTTATCACCACTAAATTCAAGTTCATAATCAACATCTTCAAGTATGATTTTGCATGCACATCGTGTAATATTGAACATTGTTTTATCAAACCAACTACTAGATGTCTATCAGCATGCTTGATTAACATTTAACGTTCATAGATTTATTAATCCCACCATACTCAAGTCGTAAACAATATGATGATTTATCATTCAACTTTTTATATTAAAAACACAAACAAAAACTGGAGCAATTCATTGAAGAAATGCCCCAGTCGTCATTGGTTGTAACTTATAAATGTTTATCTAAAACTTCAGCTAAGTTTTCTTTTGGTTGGAAACCAACAACTTTATCAACTGGTTGACCGTCTTTAAAGACGATTAATGTTGGAATACTCATCACTTCATATTTAGCTGCAGTTGATGGATTTTCATCAACATCTAATTTTAAAATGTCAGCTTTACCTTCATAGTCAGCTGCTAATTCTTCTAATACCGGAGCGATCATTTTACATGGACCACACCATGTTGCCCAAAAATCTACTAATTGTACACCAGATTCTACTTTTGAATCGAAATCTGCATCTGTTACTTTTACGATTGCCATAAATGCCAATCCTCCTTAATTATTATTATGATGTTCAAATTATATCAGATAACATGCTTCATGTATTTCTATTTGCTCAATTTTTATGCTTATTTCAAATAACATGTTTGAAATGTATTCTTGTTGCTTTACATTATTTTAACTGCAGCTAATTAATTTATCAAATTATAATTTATTTTAGTGTTGCAACGGTAACGCCAAATCCACCTTCACTTGGCATACCACCTCTAAAGTCACTAACACTTTTATGTTTTTTCAAATGTTTTTGTACACCTTTTTGAAGTGCACCTGTACCTTTACCATGAATGATATAAACTTGTTCGTAATTACTTAAAACGGCTTGATCTAAATATTGATCTAGTTCAATTAAAGCATCCTCATAACGATAGCCTCGTAAATCAAGTTCAGTTTTAATTGTTTGACGATTTTGACGTGTAACCATTTTCGTTGGCTTAACTTTTTCTTTTTGTTTTTTCTCTAAATCTTCAATAGGTAACTTCATTTTAATAATTCCCATTTGAACAATTGCTTCTTCGTCATTGACAATTTCTAAAACTTCACCTTTTTGACCGTAAGATAATACTTTTACTTCATCACCAGCAACAATTTTATCGTATTTTTGCTTTTGTACATTTTGCTTTATAGATTTCGCTTCATAATGATCATCTAATCGTTTCTTCTTATCGATCAATTCATGTTCTTTAACATCTGCACCTTTTTGTTCACGCAATTGTCTTAAATCTTTAATAATATCGTCAGCTTCTTTTGTTGCAGCTTTAATTTTCTGATTTGCTTTTTCTTTCGCTTCCTCTATTAGAGACTTTTCATAATTTTGGAATTGTTGATACTGCTTAGATAAATCATCATGCACTTGCTCCGCTTCTTTTACAAGACGGTCCAGTTCTAACCTCTGTGTCTCTACACGTTTGTAATTACGCTCTAATGATTCAATCATTTCATTTATTTCTTTTTCATCAGTACCAATCATCGTCTTAGCCTTATTTATAATGTTCAAACTAAGACCTAACTTTTTAGAAATGTCAAAAGCATTGGAACGACCTGGTACTCCCATTAACAATTTATATGTTGGGCTTAATGTATCTACATCAAATTCTACACTCGCATTCATAACGCCTTCTCGATTATAACTATATGCTTTAAGTTCAGGATAGTGCGTCGTTGCCATTACTAGAGAACCAATTTTTCTAACATGATCTAAAATGCTCATTGCTAAGGCAGCACCTTCACTTGGATCTGTACCTGCACCTAATTCATCAAATAAAACTAAACTATGTTTGTCTGCATGCTTTAAAATTTCAACTATATTCGTCATATGAGATGAAAAAGTTGATAATGATTGTTCTATTGATTGTTCATCTCCGATATCGCAATATACATTTTTAAATACACTTAACTGACTACCATCAAGTGTTGGAATCAACAATCCTGATTGAGCCATAACAATAATTAAACCTAATGTTTTTAATGTTACTGTTTTACCACCTGTATTCGGTCCTGTAATAATTAACGTTTCAATATCTTCCATAAATTCGATGGTATTAGCTACAACAGTCTCACGATTTAATAATGGATGGTATGCTTTAGGTAAATATACAGTACGGTCCTCTTTAAATATCGGCTTTGTTCCTTTAATACTTCTACTATATCTCGCTTTTGCGATTAAAAAATCTAACTGACCCATGACTTGTTCTGCCACAAGTAGTGCATCTTTGTCCGCAGCCACATAACCAGTTAGTTGCGTTAAAATGCGTTCTTTTTCAATTGCTTCATCATGACGTAATCGACTAATTTGATTATTCATTTCAACAACTGATGATGGCTCAATATAAAATGTTTGTCCTGAAGCAGATTGATCATGTACAATCCCATTAAAATCTTGTCGATATTCAGCTTTGACAGGTATAACGTTTCTTTCATTCCTAACTGTTACAATAGCATCTGATAATTTTTTCTGATTTGCTTGGCTTTTAACAATACGGTCCAAATTTTGTCTAATACGTTGATTCGTGCTAGAAATTTTACTTCTAATCCCTTGCAATTCGTAACTCGCATTATCATATAAATCATACGTATCGCATGTTTCATTTATTTGTTGAAAAAGATCGGTTAACACAGGTAATTGATTCATCTTGTCATCTAATATTGGGTATTTAACACCTTCATCTTCTTCAACCAATTGATTATAAAATGTCTTAAATTGATTTTGTACTTGAATTAATCTTTTTATCAAGTTAAGCTCTGATACATTTAAAACGCCGCCAATATCAGCGCGATGAATGAATGCTGATACTTTAGATAAGCCACTCAAGCTTGGTAAACGATGCTTATTATAAATTTGAGCAATCTCATCCGTTTCTTCCATTTGAAAAACAACCGTTTCAAAATTAGTAGCTGGCATCATTTGATTGACCTTTTCCAAGCCTAAGTCACTAATAGTTTCATTGGCAACGAGTGATTTTATTTTTTCAAATTCTAAGACGTCTAATGTTTTTTGTCTCATAAAATCCCTCTATTTCTTAAGTTTTATATTATTTTCAATAAAGTCTTTAAAAGCTTCACGCGATAATGCGTTAATCACTCTATCTTTTGTTACAAATCCTTTTTGCGCAGTTGCTACGCCATAATTCATAAAATCTAAATGATTTGTATGATGCGCATCAGTGTTAATAGTTAATTTCACATTTGGATATTTACGAACGATATCAGCGTTCAGATCCAGTCTATGTGGATTGGCATTAATTTCTAATACTGTATTCGTTTCTTCAGCTAATGCCATTAATTGTTCAATATTCGGTTTATAACCATCTCTTCTACCTATAATACGCCCTGTTGGATGCGCTATATGTCGCACGTATGGATTGCGACATGCATTAGCTAATCGTTCCATAATTTGTTCTTCTGATTGGTTAAAGCTTTGATGAATAGCTCCAATTACATAATCAAGTTGTGCTAAAATTTCATCATCATAATCCAGCGAGCCATCAGGTAATATATCCATTTCTGTACCTGAATAAATATCAATTTCACTATATTCTTTATCTAACGCTTTAATTTCTTCGTTTTGTCTTAAAAGTCTTTCTACTTGTAAGCCATTAGCAACACGTAAACTTTGTGAATGATCAGTAATTACCATGAATTTATAACCTTTTGCGATATTTGCTTCTACCATGTCTCGAATAGAAAACGCACCATCACTATACGTTGTATGCATATGAATATCTCCATTAATATCATCTAATGTAATGATATTACTTAGATCTTTATCAAATTCGCTACCATCTTCTCGCATAGCAGGTGGTATAAAATTCACATTAAAATGTTCATATATTTTGGCTTCACTATCATATTGAATTAATGTACCATCAGCTTGTTCAATTCCATATTCACTTACTTTTTCATCACGTGCTTTAGCAAGTTGTCGAATTCTTATATTATGTTCTTTTGACCCAGTAAAATGCTGCAATGTATGATAAAAAGCACTTGGTTCAATTAATCGAAAATCGACACCAATCGTTTCATCATCATACGCTAATTCTAATGAAACTTTTGTGTTCCCCACTGCAACTTCTTTTACTTTATTAGGAATATTTAATAATTGTTGCTGCACTGCTTTTGGGTTATCGGTACTTATTATGAAATCTAAATCTTTGCTCATTTCTTTAAAACGACGGAAGCTTCCTGCAGATGAATATTGATCGATATAATTTAATGTATCTATATAATCAATGATTTCTTGATTAAGCCTTCTCATTTGATCAATTGGATAACTGTCTTTTTTGGCACCCATTTGTTTCACAGCTTCTAAAATGTTTTGTTCGGTTTTCTTAGCAAAACCGCTTAATTCACTAACTTTTCCATTTTCACAAGCAACCTGTAAACTTTCTTTATCAACGATATTTAATTCTTTATATAATTTGGCAATTTTTTTACTACCAAGTCCTTGAATTTTCAATAGAGGAATCAATCCTGCTGGTACTTCCTCCTGCAATTGTTGTAAATATTGTGATTCTCCAGTATTTCGATAATCATTAATAACTTCTGCAACACCTTTGCCGATACCTTTTAATTCCGTTACATCAGAAATATCTTCTAATGGGCGTTCGTCTAATTCAAGACTTTGCGCCGCTTTTCGATACGCTGATATTTTAAAAGTATTTTCCCCTTTTAATTCCATATAAGTAGCAATTTGTTCTAATAGTTTGATAACATCTTTTTTTGTCATAATAACACTCCATAAAAAGAAGACCAGGACGTATCATTAATATATACCTTTGTCCTGACCTCTTATGATAATTTATAAATTAATGGTGAAAGCCGATAAATATGGGATGTGAAAAATCAATGAATGACTCACAATAGATATTTTAAGCTGATGTTGTAATGCTTCGTTAGGATATAATGCCAATAGATATAATGTAAAGTGTAAGACAATTATCGTCATAAACACACCAACTATCATTCCCATTGCACGACTGAAAATATGAATGTTTTGATACGCTATTATTTTATCAAAAGTTACGATAATTAGATATAAAATGAACTTACAAAACAATGTAATCATTAAAAAAGCTACAATCGCTTCAAATCGATGTTGTAGATGATTAAAATGAAACGCAAAAGTTGTATTAAATGCTGTTGTTTTAGGATATGGAATAAATACAATTAATCTTTCTACAATAGATTTGTAAAATTGACTGGCAATCCCCAATGATACAATCGTTGCACTCAAATGTATCATAGATAACCAAAAACCTCGTCTGAATCCAACGATGACAAAATACACAAAGAAAATGATTATGATAAAATCAATGATCATTTATTGCTCACGCTGCTGCAATTTGTGAATTTGTTGTTTCAAACGTCGATTTTCTTCTTCTAGTAGTACTTTTTCATGCATAATATTCACTGCAGTTAGTATTGCTTTTCTTGAAGTATCTAAACCTGCTGCTTTATACCCTAATTCTTTTATTTTACCATCAACTAAATGTGCTACATATCGTATGTGCTCTGGGTTATCTTCCCCAACAATTGTAAAAAGCTGATCATTAATTGATACATTTACCTTGTTTTTAAACTGTGCCATTTATAATTTCTCCTGATCCTTTTTTTAAAATCTAAATTCACGTTATAAAATATGACTGGATAGTTTATCTGAATTTGATACTAATATTGTTATATTGCAATTATGATAAAACAACAACACAATCTCTATAGATGACTTAATGTTCTTTTTATAATGAAATGAAATAATGTAAAGAATTTTCTATTCAATACTTTATCATGTTTAAATTGTGTCACTATAACATTTTCATAAACATTATACATGACCACTATGTATTTTGTAAGTATCCGCAATTAATTCTTTACAACATATATAAATGTTTCTGACGTTATTATCATTTATGATATGATTATTTTTGCTAATGATAATGAAATTATATGAAAGGATTTACACAAATGGCGAATATCGTTTTTAAATTGTCGGATAAAGACATAACGACATTAATGTCACGCATTTCTTTTGATACTGAGAATTTACCTCAAGGTATGAAAGCACGTGCAAAGTATCAAAATACAACCGTAAATATTTACCAATCAGGTAAAGTCATGTTTCAAGGTAATCATGCAGAAGCTGTGTCTCAAGAACTTCTACCGCAGAATTCTCAATTGAATACTAATAAAACTAAAAAGAAAAATATGGCTAATTCTTTTCTTGAACAAACTTTAATGTATGATCAATTTAACTGTATTGGTAGTGATGAAGCTGGAAGTGGCGATTACTTTGGTCCATTGACTGTATGTGCTGCTTTCGTTACCAAAGAGCATGTCCCTATTTTAAAAACTTTGGGTGTAGATGATTCAAAAAAATTAACTGATACCAAAATTGTAGATCTTGCTGAGCAATTGGTTACTTTCATCCCACATTCACTATTAACACTACACAATGAAAAATATAATATTCAGCAAGCAAAAGGCTGGACTCAAGTCAAAATGAAAGCTGTTCTTCATAATGAAGCAATTAAGAATGTCCTTGAAAAAATTGATTCGTCTCAATTGGATTATATTGTGATTGACCAGTTCGCAAAACGCGAAGTGTATAGCCATTATGCATTATCCGATATACCACTTCCAAAGAAAACAAAATTTGAAACAAAAGGAGAATCGAAGTCATTAGCCATTGCAGTGGCAAGCATAATTTCTAGATACGCATTTGTTACATATATGGATCAAATATCAAAAAATATTAATATGACAATTCCTAAAGGTGCCGGTGCTAAAGTCGATGTAATCGCCGCCAAAATTATAAAAAAATACGGTATTTCACGTTTAGATACCATTTCAAAAAAGCATTTTAAAAATCGTGAAAAAGCCCAAAAAATTTTAAAGCCTCTTTGATTTATAATCATTAGAGGCTTTTATGCAGTTGTGCAAAGCATCAACTGTAATCCGCTGTGCCTCTTTGATTTATAAATGAAATGGATCCTAATAGGAAATCCTAATAGGTGATTCTATTAGGTAAGTCATACTAATTTGCTTTGCTCATAAGTATGACTTTATATGCAGTTGTGCGAAGCATCATCTGTATTCTGCTGTTCCTCTTTGATTTATAAATGAAATGGAACCTAATAGGTGATCCTATTAGGTGAGTCATACTAATTTGCTTTACTCAAATGTATGACTTTATATGCAGTGATGCAATCCATCATCTGTATTCCACTGTTTCTCTTTGACTTTTTAAATGAATCGGAACCTAATAGGTGAATCCAAAAATAAAACCCCATGTTAAGGATATCAATCTACTTCAGATATCCTAATACATGGGGTTTAAATCATTATCTAATAACAGCACCTTGTTTAATTAATGCTGCTTCAATTTCCGCTTGTACTTTTGAAACGCGTTCATCTGTCAATGTTTCTTCTGTGTCTAAATAATTCAAACGTATTGCAATTGATTTTTTACCTTTTTCTAAATGTTCGCCCTGATATACATCAAAGACAAGTGTATCTTTTAATATATTACCACCGTGTGCATGAATCGTTGATAATAAATCAGCTGCTGGAATATTTTGATTTACTTCTAATGCAATGTCACGAGACATGCCTGGGAATCTCGGAATTGGCTGGTAATTAATGTAACCTACCGACACAGCCATTAATGCATCAAAATTCAACTCAAAAACATACGTACGTTTTAAATCATTATCAGCTGCTAATGTTGGATGTAATTCACCAATAAAACCAACAACTTTATTCTCTAATAAGATTTCAGCTGTACGACCTGGGTGTAATCCATCAATATCAGCACGACGATAACTGAATTCAAGGTTTAACTTTTCAGCTACTCGATCCACGACACCTTTTGCTAAATAGAAATCAACCGTTTCTTTCTTACCTTGCCATTGATTGACTACATAATCTCCAGTTAAAATACCACTTAAATATTCAACTTGATCTGGTAGTTCACCTTCACCATTAGCAAAGAAGACATTGCCGATTTCAAATAATTTTACATCTTTATTTTTGCGTGCCACATTATATGATGCCGCTTCGATTAAATGTGGTAATAAACTTTGACGTAATGACGCATGCGCTTCACTCATTGGCATCAATAAATCAATTGTTTGACGCTGTTGCATCGCAAATGCAGTAGCATCTTCTTTAGAAACTAACGAATACGTAATAGCTTGGTCTAATCCAGCACCTTCTAACACTTCTTTAACCATTCTCGTTTTATATTGGCGATCAGTTAGCTGACCACTAGTAACTTTTTCGAAGACAGGTAACGTTGATGGAATATCGTCGTATCCATATATACGTGCAACTTCTTCAATTAAATCTTCTTTAATTGTAATATCTTTACGACGTGATGGTACTTGCACCGTAATAACATCATCATTTATTTCTGTATCAAACCCTAGTTGATTAAAAATAGTAACAATATCATTTTGTGACAAATCAAATCCAATAGTGCGATTAATTTTATCAGCAGTGATGTCGATTGGTGTAATAAATGCACCAAGTTCTCCTGAAGATACTCTATCTTTTAGCACTTTTCCGTTTGCATAAGTTTGTAATAAATAACATGCACGGTCGACTGCTTCATCTACAAATTCAGTAGCTATTCCTTTTTCAAAACGACTAGATGATTCACTGCGTAAATTTAAACGTCTTGATGTATGACGAATGGAAACAGAATCAAAAATAGCACCTTCAATAACTATATTTGATGTATGTTCTTTAACCTCTGAAAAATCGCCACCCATAACACCAGCTAATGCAATTGGAGTTTGTCCATTAGTAATGACAATATCGCTCGTTAATAATTCACGTTCTGTATCATCTAATGTTGTCATTTTTTCGCCTTCATTAGCTTGACGAACAACAATTTGTTGTGAACCAATCGCATCTTGATCAAACATGTGCAATGGTTGACCGTATTCTAATAACACATAATTTGAAATGTCGACAACATTATTAATAGGACGTATACCTGCTTTTATTAAGCGTGCTTGCATCCAAATTGGCGAGGGTTCAATTGTCACGTCGTGAACAACACGTGCACTATAATATGGTACTTTATCTTCATTTTCAATTGTCACAGTTAGTTCATCATTTGCAGATAACTCAAGCTCATTTGATGTTGTCTCTGGCTTAGTCATTTTTGTATTATATAATGCTGCAACTTCATAAGCAGTACCTATCATACTTAAGGCATCAGCACGATTCGGCGTTAAATCAAATTCCATTACTTGATCATCTAAATATAAAGCTTGTAAGGCATCTGTTCCTGGAACTTGGGATTCACTAAATACATAAATGCCTGATTCAAAACTTTTCGGTATATAATTACTTGAAATACCAATTTCTTGTAACGAACAAATCATACCTTCTGAACGTTCACCGCGTAATTTGGCACGTTTAATTTTAATACCACCAGGCAATCTTCCACCTACTTTAGCAACAATGACATATTGTCCTGCATCAACGTTCGGTGCACCACATACGATTTGTACAGGTTCGTCTTCTCCGATATCAACTTGGCAAACATTTAATTTATCAGCATCAGGATGTTTCTCTTTTGACTTAACGAAGCCGACAACTAAATTTTTGATATCTTTTGTGTAGTCAATTAAATCATCCACTTCAATACCTGTGCGCGTAATACGTTCTGCCAAATTACTTACAGAATCATCGATTGTTACATATTCTTTCAACCATTCATTTGATATCAACATTACATGTCACCTCTATCTTCTACCGCTTTAAATTGATCTAAAAATCTCACATCATTAGTATAGAAATGACGAATATCTTCTATACCATATTTCAACATTGCAATACGGTCTGGTCCCATTCCAAATGCAAATCCAGAGTACTCTGAAGAATCAAAACCAGCCATTTCTAATACATTAGGATGTACCATTCCAGCACCTAAAATTTCAATCCATCCTGTGTGTTTACACACATTACAACCTTTTCCTTTACATTTAAAACATGACACATCAACTTCAACAGAAGGTTCAGTGAATGGGAAGTAACTTGGACGTAAACGAATTTCACGATCAGCACCAAATAATTTCTTAGCTAACAATTCTAAAGTACCTTTCAAATCACTCATTTTAACGTTTTTATCAACAACTAATCCTTCAATTTGTGTAAATTGATGACTATGTGTCGCATCATCAGAGTCACGACGATACACTTTACCAGGGCAAATAATTTTAACTGGACCTTGACCATGACGTGATTCCATCGTACGTGCTTGCACTGGTGATGTATGCGTACGTAATAAAATTTCATCTGTAATATAGAAACTATCTTGCATATCACGTGCAGGGTGTGATTTAGGCAAATTCAGCATTTCGAAGTTATAATGATCTTGTTCAACTTCATATCCATTCACAATTTCATAACCTAAACCTAAGAATAAGTCTTCAATTTCTTCTATTGTACGTGTTAATGGATGCTTTGAACCGATTTCAATATGACGACCTGGTAATGATACATCAATTGTTTCTTCAGCCAATTGCTTATTTAATTTTTCTTTAACTAACATCTGTTGTCTTTCATCTAATTCATTTTGAATTGTTTGACGCAATTCATTCACTTTTTGACCAAATGCAGGTTTCTCTTCATTCGGCAAATCCTTCATCAATTTCATTAGTCCGCTAACTGACCCTTTTTTACCTAAGTATTTCACTTTAACTTCTTGCAGTGCACGTTCATCATTTGCTTCATTAATATCTACAAGCGCTTGTTGTTTTAACTCTGACATAGTTTGTTGTTCAGACATATGTCACTGACCTCCCTATTCGAACTCTTCATTTTCTGTTTATCATATTTGTTGTTTAACTAAAAAATGACTTTCATCCTCTTAAAAATAAGGGACGAAAGTCATTTCCGTGGTACCACCCAAATTTATGCCTAAGCATACACTTGTTTAATATTGATAACGGATTGTCTTTCCGACTTAAATCTCTTTAAGTAACCAAAAAGGTGAAAAGACTTTAAATAATTGGAATAACTTGCAGTCACGATTATTCTCCCTAAAACAATTATTTATATAAATGTCCATGCCTTTTTATTGGTTTATATTCAATTGTGTATGCAATCACGTAGAAATGTTCTGTTAAACAATTAATTATAATTATATCGGAAAACTTTCAACATGGTCAACCTTTCAAATGATAAAGTAAAATACTACCTGCAATCGCTACATTTAAACTTTCAGCTTTACCATAAATAGGTATGATTAAATTTTGTGTAGTATGTGCTAATAATTCAGGGTTAACACCTTCTCCCTCATTACCTAATAGTAATGCAAAAGAATCACTTGAAGTAACTTCTTTATATGCCACTGCGTTTTCAAGTGCTGTACCATAAACAGGACCATTAAATTGAGTAATAAACGTATCGAGATCTTGTGTCATAACTGGCAAATGAAAAACACTACCTTGACTCGCTCGCAACACTTTATCTTGATAAGGATCTGTCGTACCCTTCTCCATTATTACAGCATCCATTCCAGCAGCATCCGCAGTTCTAATTAATGTGCCTAAATTTCCAGGATCTTGAACACGATCGATAAGCAATACTTGTTGTGCTTTAGAAATATCATATTGTGGCTTCTCAATGATTGCGAAAAACCCTTGTGGTGTCACTGTACCTGATAAAGATTCAGCAACTTTCATGTTTATTTCAAAAACTTCTTGCGCGTATGCGATAATTTGCTGATCTAATCTTGCCGGTTCAATGGCAAATAATTGTGTAATTACAATCTCACTTTGATAAGCTTCTTCAATTAAATGCACACCTTCAATTAAAGCTAATCCAGTTTTATCCCTTTCACGTTTCTTTTTTAGCTTGTTCGCTTGTTTAATTCTATTATTTTGTGCAGAAGTAATTTGTTCCATAGATAGCTCCTCACTTTATTTTTAAAAATAAAAATATTAATCATTAATAAGATGAAAACATTTGATTGTATAGTTAATATTAATTAATCGATTTTATCACTCATATTATTTCAAATTGTATAAATTTCTTTTATCGATACTACTACTATAAATCATACGCCCCAAAATATCATTATTAATTCTTTTCTTCTTCAAAATAAATCAAAATCATATAATTGATGATTATTTTCAAAACACATTCAAATCAAACTACGTTTTAGCAATTTGTTGTTAGCATGTTTGTGTTCATTAAAAAAAACGACCATCATCAGTATCATGTATGGTCGTTACAAAAGTTAACAATACCAATTGTCATAACAAGTACTGCAACCTCTTTAAATTCAATTATTTCATGTAACTATAGCCTATATCATATGTAATTACTTTGTTATTGATAATCGGGCTACTTTCATCTTCATTTTTACTTCTAACATGTTTATGTGCTGCTTTAAAGACATCAGATTTTAACCAATCCGTAAAAGCTTGTTTTGATTTCCAAACTGTTAAAATTTTCACTTCATCAAAATCTTCTTGTTCTAAAGTTTGTGTTACAAACATGCCATCAAAGCCTTCTAATGTTTCAATCCCATGTCTCGTGTAAAATCGTTCTATAATATCTTTTGCTGTTCCTTTTGTTAACGTCAGCCTATTTTCCGCCATAAATTTCATAATTATCCTCTTTTCTGTTTAACTTACCTTAATTATTTTTGCGACAACAACAATTCTTTTCGTTGTTTCACTATATGCATCTTCGCACGTTGATAAAGTCATTATTTTATCTTTTACCGTTACATTAACATCTGAATTAATCACAGATTTACGTTTTGTCTCATCTAAAAATTGTTGATAATCTTGATCATTTTCAAAATCTGTACGTATGTAATTATCTTTAGTAGTAGTTTTATATGCACTAAATACTTGCAATTGATATTTACCATATTTATTGTCAAATTCAATTATCTTGTGTTTTTCATAAAATGATTGCTTTAAATAATCTTCTAACACATCAAACATCGTATTATCACCGACATGGTGTCCGTATATAATAGTATTATGATTTAAATTCTTCAATTCATTTCTAAAATCCATAAAAATACTACCTTTACGTCGATGTTCTCGCTCAAAATCTAAATTTAAATAATCATGATTTGTCTTACCTTGTAGTACTGGATAATTTAATGATGTTCCTGATAATTTTATCCATCCAACAATGTCTTTATTGATTTTTTCAAGTGATTCAAATTGTGGTCTCACATGTGCTTGATGTTTGCTCATCAGCATTTGAAATTTTTGTTGTAATTTCTCATAATTTGCGCGTTCTTGCTTGTCTTCCATATATGTTTGAACAATTTTGTAACCAAAAATGATAATAATTACAACCAATAAAATTTGTACAATAGTTAAAAATCGCTTTATTCTCATAAAAATCCTCTTTTATTAACGACGTTTCTTCAGTCACTACTAAACCAGTTGTTGTACCGTTTTATATTCGATTTCGTTGACTTTGACAAATTAAGTAAATTAGCATTGGACCACCGACAATCATTAAAATAGCATTGGCTGGAATTTCTAAAGGAGGCTGTATCACTCGTCCTAATAAATCAGCCACTAACAATAGCCATGCACCAATAACTGTAGAAAACGGAATAAGTACTCTGTAATTGCCCCCAATTAGCTTTCTAACCACATGTGGCACAATAATACCTAAAAAGGCTAGTTGTCCAACAATCGCAACAGTTGCACTTGCTAAAAATACTGCTAATAAACCTGTTAGCCATCTGTAACGATCAATATTAAAACCGATACTTCTCGCTTGTACGTCATCTAAATTTAGTAAATTCAATTTAGGAGACAATAGTAATGTTAATATTAATCCCAATAATGCTGATACTGCTAATATGTATACGTCGCTCCATATTTTCATTGTTAAGCCTTGAGGAATTTTCATTAAAGGGTTTTGAGTTAAAATTTCTAAAACACCATTTAATAATACGAATAACGCAACGCCTACTAATATCATACTTACAGCATTGAATCTAAATTTAGAATGCAACAATATAATTATTAAAAATGGTATTAAACCACCAATAAAACTTAATAATGGTAAGTAAAAGTACAATTGTGGAATAAACAACATACAAAGTGCTCTCATTATAAGTGCACCTGATGAAACGCCAATGATATTCGCCTCTGCCAAAGGATTTTGTAGTGCTGCTTGTAATAATGCTCCAGAAACTGCTAACATTGCGCCAACCATCAATGCAATTAATATACGTGGTAATCGCAAATCAATGATTGAATCCACTGCTTCATTGCTACCAGTTGTAAATTTTGTAATTAGGTCATTAAATGACAATTTAATTGTACCGGTTACAAACGAAATATAAGCTGTTGCGATTAAAATGACTAACAAACATAAAAATAGTAGTTTCTTGTTATTTTTTATCATCATATCAACTCACTATTTTTTATCCTTATAAAATAAATCATATAATTGAGTCATTGCCTTATCAGCATCAACATTTGCTGTAATACCGAATGGCACTTCCTCTAAGTCATAAACATGATTATTTTTCACAGCTTTAAAATGTTTCCAAATATCATTTTGTTTAAATTCTTTTTGAAACATTTTCTTAACTTCTTCAGGCATTCCGTGTGGTAATCGTAAAATAATATCTGGATTGATATTCAACAAATTTTCAGTATTAGACGAAATATATTGACGATCTTTCACTTTAATAACATTTTCTCCACCTGCTATTTTAACTAAATCACCAATATACGATTTATCAGTTGCTACTAAATAGCTACCAGGTACACCCATTAATATTAATACTTTGGGATGTTTCTTTTGTTTAGCTGCTTTATTTTCAATTTTTTGCTTTACAGAATTTAAATGGTCATTTAATTCTTTTGCTTGTGCTTTACGATTAAATTGATCACCTAATTGTGTAATCGACTTTTGCATCCCTTTTAAACTATCAAAATCATAAAAGTAGCCTTTCATATTTAATTGTTTGTAAAATGGTTGCATTTCATCTTTAATCGTTGACACACTCAAAACATGTGTTGGTTTTAACTTTTTAACAGCTTCAACGTTCGGCTCCATTGGTTGACCAATTTCCGGTACATCTTTATAACGATTAGGCAATGTCTTATATGACGTGGGTTTGCCGACAATTGGCAAATCCAATTTGTCCAATGTCATTGTCAATGCAACAGTTGTTGGTACGATTCTGAATTCGCCGGATTTAGTTGATTCTTGAGAACTGGAAGATTGACAGCTAGTTAAGATAACGACGCTTATCACTAAAATGGTTAAATACTTTATGATTCTCAAACTTGGTTACCTCTCTTTCTGCTGTATAAATGTGCCGAAATAAGTAAAATGGTTGCTAACACAATGCCAGCTGCAAATAACATATATTGCTTTTTATGATTTGGTTCATCAAGTTCTTTAATATCACTAGATAATTGACTACTATTCTTGCTATCATCATCTCTATTAAAAGCTGGTAACGCTTTTTCTTTTTCAACTACTTTTTTCTTTTCCTTTTTTGATTTTTCATCTTTATGTTTCGGTTGCTCTTTGTGATTATTTTCAACCTTTTTTACTGTTGGAGAGCTATTTTCAACTCTTAATGTACTTGATGCTTTAGGTCGCTCGTTTTCAATCTTTTTATTACTGTTTTGTTGCACTTTATCTTTTTGTACAGGAATATCATTTAATCCTTTTTCAGTAAAAAGGCTAGTACGTCTTTCCTTAATGTCTGATTTTTGACTATCTTTTTTGTCATCAATATCTTTTTTAAGCTGATCTTGATTATTTTCTTGATTTTGATGTTTTGAAGGCACTTCTTTTGCATCGTCATGTTGTACTTTTTTCTCTTTAAAATGAATAGAATACACCATTTCTTTGTTATCTAGATCTTTCTTTTCAACCAACGTTTTAACATGCATATTGATTTTATCCATATGCTGTTCAATTAAAATTCTTACTATTGTGTCATCCTTTTCATCTTTTATAACAAAAGGAAATTCTTCATTTTTGTCATTTTGAAAAACAAGTTGTTCTTTATCAATTTTACCTTTTAGTTTTACTTGCAAGTAAATTTTACCAGTCATATCTGAAATCAATTGCGCCTTTTCATCAACTAGTTGTTGTTCCTCAGTTACATTTTTATTTTCTTGATTAAAAATTAGTAAATCTAACGCTTTATTCTCTTTTATCTTTTCATCAAAAATTGATGAAGTTAATTCTGTTTTATCTTTTGCTTCAGGTTGATTAAATTTGGCTGATGGATATTTTATCTCATCAGCCAACACGCTACCAATCATTGTTGTATATGTAAGAATACCTAAGCTAATAATAGCTATAATAGATTTTGTAGCAATTTGTTTAACATTTCTCATTATTCCACATTGCCTTTAGATTTTTTTCTAACAAACAATGTGATTGCGATTAATAATGCTAAGGATGCAACTGGTATTGCATATATATATGCAGGTGTACCAGCATTTGTTTGTGGATTTTCTACTTTGTCTTTATTCGAACTGTTAGATTCACTTTGACCAGTAGTCGCTCCATCAGA
The DNA here is from genome assembly GCF_001836945.1 of Staphylococcus sp. HMSC062H10. NCBI lineage: Bacteria > Bacillati > Bacillota > Bacilli > Caryophanales > Staphylococcaceae > Staphylococcus > Staphylococcus sp. HMSC062H10. Next base: position 41,895 of record NZ_KV830972.1, on the reverse strand, counting down.
TCCTTTGTCACTACCTGAAGCAGAATTTTTATCATCTTTACCTGGTGCATTAGCACCTGCTACATCAGTTGGTCCATTAAATTTATATGTAATATTGTAATGATGGTCATATTTGAAAGGTTTTCCGTTCACTTTTTCATCGATATAAACATCAATTTTCCCATCTACTTTACCGTTTAGCTTACTTACTTCAAATTCAGAAGTTCGTTCATCTTTGGCAGTATTTTTACTAATAATTCTTTCTTTATGTCCTTCGATACTCATTCCTGTAATCCAATGACTGTGGTTTACAGTAATTTGAACATACAATTTACCATTTTTCTTAATGTACTTTGCCGGTTTATTAAAATAGTCATTAGCAATCGACGTGTCATTGGTATTGTATTTGTAAACCTCATAATTCAAAGTGCCACTATCCGCGGCATTTGCAGAATTACTGAATGTCGCGATGATGATAATTAACGCTAAAATCATTGTATTAAAAACTTTTAAAATATTTTTCATAACATAATCCTCCTTTTTATGATTGCTTTTAAGTCTTTACTGAAATCATAAATAATAATGATTATCATTGTCAATATTTATTTTATAATCAATTTATTATTGTTATACGAAAATAGATGTGCTAGTATAATTGATAACCATTATCAATTGCAATGGTTAATCATCTCATATAACAACACATAATTTGTATCCTTAGGAGGAAAACAACATGACAAAACATTATTTAAACAGTAAGTATCAATCAGAACAACGTTCATCAGCTATGAAAAAGATTACAATGGGTACAGCATCTATCATTTTAGGTTCCCTTGTATACATAGGCGCAGACAGCCAACAAGTCAATGCGGCAACAGAAGCTACGAACGCAACTAATAATCAAAGCACACAAGTTTCTCAAGCAACATCACAACCAATTAATTTCCAAGTGCAAAAAGATGGCTCTTCAGAGAAGTCACACATGGATAACTATATGCAACACCCTGGTAAAGTAATTAAACAAAATAATAAATATTATTTCCAAGCTGTATTGAACAACGCATCATTCTGGAAAGAATACAAATTTTACAATGTAAACAATCAAGAATTAGCAACAACTGTTGTTAACGATGATAAAAAAGCTGACACTAGAACAATCAACGTTGCTGTTGAACCTGGGTATAAGAGTTTAACTACAAAAGTACATATTGTCGTACCTCAAATTAATTACAATCATAGATATACTACGCATTTAGAATTTGAAAAAGCAATTCCTACATTAGCTGACGCAGCAAAACCAAACAATGTTAAACCGGTTCAACCAAAACCTGCTCAACCTAAAACACCTACTGAGCAAACGAAACCTGTTCAACCTAAAGTTGAAAAAGTTAAACCTGCTGTAACTGCACCAAGCAAAGCTGAAAACACACAAACTACAAAAGTTGTAAGTACTGAAGCTACAAAAGATCAAAGTCAAACACATAGTGCTCGTACAGTGAAAACAACACAAACAGCTCAAGAACAAAATAAAGTTCAAACACCTGTTAAAGATGTTGCAACAGCGAAATCTGAAAGCAACAATCAAGCTGTAAGTGACAATAAATCACAACAAACTAACAAAGTTACAAAACAAAACGAAACGCCTAAACAAGCATCTAAAGCTAAAGAATTACCAAAAACTGGTTTAACTTCAGTTGATAACTTTATTAGCACAGTTGCCTTCGCAACACTTGCCCTTTTAGGTTCATTATCTTTGTTACTTTTCAAAAGAAAAGAATCTAAATAAATCTTCGTCACACTCATAACTTAATATATTTTTTATTTTAAATTTTATTTAACCTATGTCATAGATATTCCATAATCTATAACATAGGTTATTTTTTTATAAAATAACGTTGCAATTAACTACCATTTCAATGTACAATACAAGTAATCAATTGATAATGATTATCAGTTGATAATATACAATTAGGAGTTGTTACTACAACATGAACAAACAGCAAAAAGAATTTAAATCATTTTATTCAATTAGAAAGTCATCACTAGGCGTTGCATCTGTAGCGATTAGTACACTTTTATTATTAATGTCAAATGGCGAAGCAAAAGCAGCTGAAGAAACAGGTGGTACAATTACAGAAACACAACCAAAAACTGAAGCAGTTGCAAGTCCAACAACAACAACTGAAAAAGCTCCAGAAGCTAAACCAGTAGCTAATGCTGTCTCCGTATCTAATAAAGAAGTTGTGGCCCCTACTACTGAAACAAAAGAAGTTAAACCAGCAGCAAAATCCGATAACAATACATATCCTATTTTGAATGAGGAACTTAGAGAAGCGATTAAAAACCCAGCAATAAAAGATAAAGATCATAGCGCACCAAACTCTCGTCCAATTGATTTTGAAATGAAAAAGAAAGATGGCACTCAACAGTTTTATCATTATGCAAGTTCTGTTAAACCTGCTAGAGTTATTTTCACTGATTCAAAACCAGAAATTGAATTAGGATTACAATCAGGTCAATTTTGGAGAAAATTTGAAGTTTATGAAGGTGACAAAAAATTACCAATCAAATTAGTATCATATGATACTGTTAAAGACTATGCTTACATTCGCTTCTCTGTTTCAAATGGAACAAAAGCAGTTAAAATCGTAAGTTCAACTCACTTCAATAATAAAGAAGAAAAATATGATTACACGTTAATGGAATTCGCGCAACCGATTTATAACAGTGCAGATAAATTCAAAACTGAAGAAGATTACAAAGCTGAAAAATTATTAGCGCCATATAAAAAAGCGAAAACACTAGAAAGACAAGTTTATGAATTAAATAAAATTCAAGATAAACTTCCCGAAAAATTGAAAGCTGAATACAAGAAGAAATTAGAAGAGACGAAAAAAGCTTTAGATGAACAAGTGAAATCCGCAATAACTGAATTCCAAAATGTACAACCAACAAATGAAAAAATGACTGATTTACAAGATACAAAATATGTTGTTTATGAAAGTGTTGAGAATAACGAATCTATGATGGATACTTTTGTTAAACACCCTATTAAAACAGGTATGCTTAACGGCAAAAAATATATGGTAATGGAAACTACTAATGACGATTACTGGAAAGATTTCATGGTTGAAGGTGAACGTGTTAGAACAATTAGCAAAGATGCTAAAAATAACACTAGAACGATTATTTTCCCATATGTTGAAGGTAAAACCCTATATGATGCTATCGTTAAAGTTCACGTAAAAACGATTGATTATGATGGACAATACCATGTCAGAATCGTTGATAAAGAAGCATTTACTAAAGCCAATGCCGATAAATCTAATAAAAAGGAACAACAAGACAACTCAGCTAAGAAGGAAACTACACCAGCTACGCCTAGCAAACCAACAACAGCACCTGTTGAAAAAGAATCACAAAAACAAGACAGCCAAAAAGATGACAATAAACAATCACCAAGTGTTGAAAAAGAAATTGATGCATCTAGTGAGTCAGGTAAAGACAAAACGCCTGCTACAAAACCAGCTAAAGGTGAAGTAGAATCAAGTAGTACAACTCCAACTAAGGTAGTATCTGCGACTCAAAATGTTGCAAAACCTACATCTGCTTCTTCAGAAACAACAAAAGGTGTTGTTCAAACTTCAGCAGGTTCTAGCGAAGCAAAAGATAATGCTCCATTACAAAAAGCACACATTAAAAACACAAATGATGGACATACTCAAAGCCAAAACAATAAAAATACACAAGAAAATAAAGCTAAATCATTACCACAAACTGGTGAAGAATCGAATAAAGATATGACATTACCATTAATGGCATTATTAGCTTTAAGCAGCATCATTGCATTCGTATTACCTAGAAAACGTAAAAACTAATTAATCGTCTTTATATTTAATTATTAAATTAACAATTTTTAATTGGCAGATGAGGTATTCCGATACCTCGTCCGCCAATTATTTTTTGCAATATAAAAAGTCCCACTTAAAACAATCATTTTAAGCGGGACTTTTTATATTGAGTAACTAAAATTATTTAGCTGCTACTTCTTCGCCATTGTAAGAACCACAGTTTTTACATACACGGTGTGATAATTTGTATTCGCCACAGTTTGGGCATTCAGTCATACCTGGTACTGAAATTTTGAAATGCGTACGACGTTTGTTTTTTCTAGTTTTAGAAGTTCTTCTTTTTGGTACTGCCATGATATATCCTCCTTAGATTATAAACGAAAAATACTAAATGTTAGTTTAATTAACAACATTATATCATTAATTAAACTACTTATTGCTCTTTATCATATAATTGTTGTAATTTTTGAAGCCTTGGATCAACTTGTCGTGATTCTGAATCATCTTGTTCTTGCTGTTTAGCAAGCTCATCTAATTGATCCTCATCGATTACTTCCCAACCATTACCTACTGTCAACATTTGGTCACTTTGCTCTGAATAAGCTCTCATTGGTTTCTCAATAATAACTATATCCTCGACAATATCCTGAAGATTAACCATACCATCTTTAATAATGTGATAGTGTTCATCTACATCATCTTGATCATCGTTATACTGATTGTACCCTTCTAAATCAAATACTTCTGTAGTAGTTACATCTAGTGGGACTTTAACTGGTACAAGAGTACGTGCACAAGGCATTGTATACGTTCCAGTAATGTGAATATCCGCAACGACTTCTGTTGACTTAATGGTTAACTGACCTTGGATTGTAATTGGAGATAAATCAATTAAATCTAATGATTCTTTTAAATTGTCAAAACTCACCGTTTGATCAAATTCAAATGGCTTACCTTGATATTTCCTTAATTGCGTAATTGACCATTTCATATGGCTTCACCTCTAACAAGCACAAAATTTATTTTAACTTTCTAAGAACAAGTTGTCAAGATTTTTTCTTAACATATCATGTTCTGTTACAATATTAATAATGAATACCGAAAGGACGAATTGCAAATGAAAAGCGTTGGCTTAATCACAGAATATAATCCCTTTCATAATGGGCATCAATATCATATTAATCAATCTAAAAAACTTACAAATGCTGACGTTACTATTGCAATAATGAGTGGTAACTTTGTCATGCGTGGCGAACCAGCAATCTATAATAAGTTTACTCGTGCAAAAATGGCATTATCAACAGCAGATTTAGTTATCGAACTACCAGCAACTGCCAGTTTATCATCTGGCGATCATTTTGCCGAACTAGCAGTTAAAGTCGCAGATTATATGAGTGTCGATACAATTGCATTTGGTAGTGAAAATAATGATATCAAAACATTAAAGCAATTAGCTCACAGCATTAATGAAATTGAACAATCCGAATCCTTTTCACAAAAAGTAAAAGAAGGTAAAAGCTACCCTCGTATCATTAGCGAATTATTAGGGCATCATGAAGCACTAGCAAGTCCTAACAACATACTTGGTATTAGTTATCTGAAAGCAATTGCTAAACATGCTAAAAACATCAATGCAATTTCTATTAAACGAGAAAATGCTCAACATCATGATTCATTAATTCAACACCATCAGTTTGCAAGTGGTACATCTATTAGAACATCAATCATTAGTCAAGATGATCATTGGCATCATGTGGTACCTAAAGATATTCAACACCTGTACGTAACACCTCATATAACATTAAATCAAATATTCCCATATTTGAAATATCAAATCATAGCTATGACTACAGAGTCATTAAAGAATATTTATACTGTTACTGAAGGTTTTGAAAATCGTTTAAAATCTAACATTAATGAAGCAACTGATTTTCATCATTTTGTAAAATCACTAAAAACAAAGCGTTATACATATACGCATATTCAAAGACTGTTAATGAATGTATTATTAAACATTAAACTTACAGATGTTACGAGAAACATTCACGCAGTTAAAGTATTAGCAATGAACGACCGTGGCAGACAATATTTAAAGCATTTAAAAACAGCGTTCCCAGAAAGACAATATATAACCAATATTAACAAAAGCAATGCACATTACTTCACAAATGAAATCAAAGCAACACATATATACAATGCAATAAGCGGGCAACAACAAACAGATTTCAACACGCCTGTCATACAGCAATATCGTTAACAAATGAAAACAGTATTTTAGGATTGTAAACCATGATAAACCTAAAATACTGTTATTTTTATTACTTAAATTTCTTCTTCAATGCCTTTTCAACATAAGGTGGAACGAATTCAGAAATATCTGCTCGATAAGCTGCAACTTCTTTAACAATACTTGAACTTATAAATGAATAATTAGTACTAGACATCATATATAACGTTTCAATTTCATTGTTCAACTTTTTATTCATTGAAGTTAAGCGTAATTCATATTCAAAATCACTGACCGCTCTTAAACCACGTATGATTGTTTTAGCTCCTACTTGTTCACAATAATCGACTAGTAAACCACTAAATTGATGAACCTTGACATTAGGTAAATGTTTAACAGATTGTTCAATTAAATCCATACGCTCTTCTAAACTAAACGTACCTTCTTTTTTACTATTTTTAAGAACACAGACATGAATTTCATCAAATCTATCTGTACTTCTCTCAATAATGTCTAAATGACCATAAGTAATGGGGTCAAAACTACCCGGAATGACCGCTATTGTATGTTCCATGCTATTCTCCCTTTTCTAATAACAATGTGTCTGTCAACCCATAATGGTAACGTTTAATCATATTAAACGGTTGATAGTCTATTTCTTCATGATTGCTAAATTCACAAACGATGATACCATTTTCTTTCAATAAATTAAACTCTGAAATTTGTTTTAGTGCTTTATCAATAAGACCTTTATTATATGGCGGATCTAAGAAAATGACATCAAATTGAATATCACGTTTTGACAATGCTTTTAAAGCTCTATCTGCATTATTTTTATAAACTTCAGATTGTGCCTCTAAATCCAAATTCGCAAGATTTGATTTAATAACTTTTACAGCTTTAAAATTTTGATCAACAAAGATAACCTTATCCATACCTCGAGAGAGTGCTTCTATTCCAAGCGCCCCGCTTCCTGCAAATAAATCTAAACCTATACCTGACACATCATATAAACTATTAAAGATACCTTCTTTAACTTTGTCCATAGTTGGTCTCGTATTACGGCCTTCCATACTTTCTAAAGCTTTACTTTTATGTTTACCTGCAATGACGCGCATGTTGTTCACACTTCCAATTCATTTAGTTATTTAATATAATTTATTGAGAAAAAGGAGAATGATAAACCAATGAAACAAACATTTATTACACTTGGTGAAGGTCTAACAGATTTGTTCGAATTCATGACGATGATTGAATATAACCATCAACGTATTGATAAAATTATCTATTTTCATTCACCACAATCTGAAAATAAAAAGTCATCTGTAGCAATCATTATGAACCCTACAACTGGCAATCATTTCCAAGCATTTTATATCATGATTAACGCTATTAAATATCCATATCCAGATTCAAATAAAAAGTTTCAAATGATTAATGATTGTGCTGAAAAATTCGACATACCTATTTTAGGTATCGATGTACAGCCCCCTCAAGCATTTCATGATTTATCGTTATATTATAATTATTTAATTAGTGTGTTAAGGCTCCAAAAATGGATACCAGAACTTCAATAATATTAATTATATATTTCGTGTTTCTCTTTTTCGTAAGTTTTCTTTAAGTATTTATATGGTGAGCCATCAATGTGTCTAACGTATTTAAGTTGCATTAATTTATGTACAATTTGATCAACATCTTGCTCATTCACATACATAATTACAAATTTACGATCTCTATTTGAATGAACGATATGTCCATATTTTCGGATTTGTCGTTCATGTTTCATATGTTTTAAATAAACTACAATACTAGTTCTTGGGATTAAATTCATTTAAACCTCACTCCATTTATTTTCAGCATTAATCATATCATGTCTTTATTAATTTTAAAATATTAAGCTACCTTAATTATGTCTTATGTAATTGCATGATAAATGTATTTAGATTATATTAATTCAATTCTCAAGAGTATCACTATTATGATTAACCACACATTTCGCTGTAGTCAGAACTATGAATTTGTTAAGCTATAAAAGTAAACGAGGAGGAATTTTTTATGAAAAAAGTAAACAGAAACATTTTAAATGCGGTACTAGTCGGTGCTGGATTTGTAAGTAGTCTGTTAATGATAAATAAAAATAAAGTGATTACTACAAAGCAAACCATCCCTGCTTTTTTCAAAGGCAATGCACCATATATATTTGCGCATCGCGGTGGTATGGCTTTAAGACCAGAGCAAACGCAACTTGCATTTGACTATGCTAAACAATTAGGCGTTGATGGCTTTGAAACAGATGTGAGACTCACAAAAGATCAACAGCTTATCGTTTTTCATGACGCAACTGTTGATAGAACGACGAACGGCTCTGGAAAAGTTAGTGCCCATACATTAGCAGAATTAAAGAAATTAGACGCAGGTTATCACTTCAAAGATATCAATGGACTAACACCATATCGTGGTCATGCACACACAGCTATACTAACCTTCGATGAGTTGCTGAAGCAATATCCTGATATGTATATAAACGTAGACTTAAAAGATGCTCCTGAATCCTATGAAGGTTCTATCGCACCACAAATTATGTTTGATACAATTGCAGAGAATCAAGCATTTGACCGTGTTCTTGTGACAAGTTTTTATAAAGAACAAATCGTACGTTTTAATAAAATTGCACAAGGATCTGTTGCAATTGGTGCTAGCCAACAGGAAGTTACAGAGGCATTTTTAAAATATCATTTATTAGGTGGTAGGTACTACCAACCATTAGCACAAACGTTCCAACTGCCTACTCATTTTAAAGGTATTAATTTGACTTCATCTCGTTTTATCAAATGGTTAAATGATATGAATATCATTCCAGGCTATTATGGCGTAAATAGTATAGATCTGATGAATGATTTATACCAAAAAGGTGCACATACTATAGTGACTGATCGACCAGATTTAGCACAACAATTCAAACAAACAATAAACAACAAACAATAAACAAAAACATCGAGTCAGATGCTAGTAAATGGTTTCAATAACCATCTTTTTCTGACTCGATGTTTTTTATAATGAACAATTACAGGATCCGCCCGTCGCACAACCACTATGTGATGTTTGAAAGAATGGATTACCTGTTTCTATTTTGACATGTTCTGAAACAGCGTACGCAATTTTCGTAACAACTTCATCAATTAAATGTTGAAGTGCCATTTCTCTAGCTTTGTAATGCATCACAACGTCAAGCATCTCATATGCTCTTTTGCGTTGTCTTGTCTCTAACATGACTTTCTTATAATCAGGATGATATTTCCCGAAACGCATTACTTCATCATATTTCTCTTTTGATTTTAAAAATGATTGATAAAGTAAATGTGCTTCGTCATTGTTTTCGAGCGCCTGTTTAGCTTGCTCAAATGATGCATAAATATCTGATGCAACTATCATATCAGCTAGTTCATCAATATCATCTAATATCGCTAGTGAAGCTTCATTAATCATAAATACCCCTCATTGTTATTTTTCTAAGAAAATTAGTGAATAATAATCTCTCATTACATCTCCACCCATCTCATCGTATTTTGAATTTAATAGACGAGACCGATGTATATCTGAATTCATCCAACTATGGATTAATGTTGGTACATCATTAAATGCATAACCAACATTTTGAGCAGTTGTTTTATAAGTAACGTGATTTTTATCTAATTGCCCTCTTAATGCGTCCTCTGTAAATTCAACACTATCAGAACCATTAGATGTCGCTTCATATAAGTTATTAGATGCAATATGTGCTAAATCGCTATTGATTTTCAATGGTTTTAATCCTTTTAATTTTCTCATTTCATTCGTTACTTCATAAAGAGAAATTAATTGATTTGGATTTTGCTCAACTGGACGCTTATTATGCTCTTCTGACGTAGAATTAGAATTTAATTGATAAGGTTCAATATCTGCTAACATTCCTTTTGTTAAAAATCGTACACTTAGCACCTTTTTCGATTGTTGATCAGAATACACTTGTGCATATATGTTGCCATATTTAATCAGTGTTTGTGTTTTTAAATCTTCATCTGAAAGTTCAAATTCATATTTTTTACCATCAACTGTAAAGGACGGTTCTGGATTAATACTTGTATGATTAAAAATTTCTGCAGAATGTTGTCCTATTTTTAACGGACTAACATTTACTTTTTCACCTGTAGCATACACTGAAACGATTTCTTCACGTTTAGTTGAAACAATGTAATAACTGTTTTTGTCTTTAAATACATAATTTTTGTAACCATCTCTAAAAGGGTAGACACGATCTGCTTGTCCAAATTTAGAAGTAAGCACTTTAATATCTTTACCTACCCATGTACCAACACCTTCTTTAGGCTTTGGATTTTCAGCATGGTTATTTGATTTATTCACCTGTTCAGATCTATTTACTTTATTACCTTTATTCGGGTTCTCTAATACATCAAATTTTAATCTCGGTGAATAAAAAAGATATATTAAAAATCCAACTAAAAATAATACACCGACGACTCTTATAATTAACTTTTTCATCAATCAACCACCTAAAAAGTATTAATACTATTGTAAAAAACAACACATTAATTAGCAAATTTTCAACACTGACATAACTGTGTCGTTTCGATGAAACAAAATCATCTTCAGGCATAACGTTAACATCATAAAGATTTTCCCTACACTCTATATCATAACCTATCTTTATGTTTTCAGGTTGAAATTCATTATTAGGATTAAAATATGTAAAAAATGGACAGTTAAGGTATCAAATGAATACCATCAACTGTCCGACTATTCTTCATCAAAAAACCTGATAAAACAAATTGCCTTATCAGATTAGTATCATTTGTATAAGCGTATTAATGACCAAATGTTGCTTTAATCAGTGATGTCGTTTCTCCACCTGGATATAATACGTATAATAATAAGTAAACTGCTACACCTGTAATTGCAGTACAGAACCATATAACTGAAGCGAATGGCCCGAATTTGCGGTGTACATTATATTTATCTTTAAATGCTGTAATAATTTGAACTAGACCCAGAATACCACCAATTGTTGCTAAATTAATGTGGAAAAATAAGAAAATCGTATAATATTTCTTAATTGATGCTGGTCCGCCAAATGCTGTATTACCGATAAATATCGTTCTACTTGCATAGATTAAGAAAAAAGTTAAAGCAAAAACTGCTGCAGCTAACATAACATTTTTGTGTTTATTTATTTCCCTTTTCCAAATAAGTCTCCAACCAATGGCAATTAAAATTGCACTAATGACAATACATGTCGTACTAATCGTTGGTAAAATTGGAACGCCCATATTTTTCATCCTAACTTAATTAATCTAGATCAAAGTAAGTAATGAAACAATCACAGCTAACACGAAAAAGATCACTAAATAATTTAGTGAATATATAAACATTTGTGTTGCCCATTTTGTTTGATCTGAATTTTTCTTAAATGTTGTTAAACCTAATGCAATCCATCCTAAATTTAATAATGTAGCTAACACTACGAATACGACACCTAAATTTATTAGTAATAAAGGTACTGGCAATAAAATAATCAACCAGATAAACATACTGACACGTGTACGTTTAAAGCCCTTAACTGATGGTAACATTGGAATATTTGCAAGTGCATATTCATCTTTACGTTTAATAGCTAAGGCATAAAAATGAATTGGTTGCCAACAAAATACAACTAAAAACAGCGCAATCGCTGTTAAACTAATTTGTCCTTCAATTGCAACCCATCCAATTAGTGGTGGTACTGCTCCAGGAAAACTCCCAATCACTGTGTTCCATGTTGTATGTCTTTTAGACCATATTGAGTAATAAGACACATAACCTACAATCCCCATAAGACCAAGTACGCCTGATGGTATATTCAATAAAAACAAACAAATTTCTCCAACTAACATCATACCAAAACTTAAAAGTAATAAATTTTGATCTGTAATTCTATTATTTACAGTTGGTCTATTTTGTTTACTAGGCATAATACGATCAATATCTTGGTCGTAATAATTATTTAACGCACATGCGCCACCCATAATTAAAGTAGATCCTAATAGCATTAATAAAATTTGAGGTATTGATGATAAGAAGGAATGATTTGTCATTACAACTGCTAGCCATGCGCCCGCAAAAGCTGGAATTAAGTTACCTTGAACAAGTCCCATTTTAATTATCTGTTGCAATTCTTTGAAGTTAACTCTGCTAATATTTTGTGACAAAGTATGCTCTTTGCTCATAATCCCCCTCCTTAAATTTGTTCATATAAGATTATGATATCTTAGATTGCATAAAAAGACTAGGTTTAATAAAATTAAATTGTGACAAATTAACGACAAGAGAAAATGTCAATTTTGTGACACAAATAGCATTTAATTTATTGCTATAATGTATATGTTAGAAAATTTTAATAAGTAGAATCATGCATCTAAAAGAGATTAATATTTAAGCTTCAAATTTGAGTAAGCGTGGATTACACAATTATCCCAATAAAAAAATCATTACGATTAAGGTCTTTTTATGTCGTCCACTTACAATACTTGTAAAATTAAATCATATTTCCTGCGTTGGATCCCATCTTTTCATATCCTACACTCAGGTCAATTTATAGTATCATCTCAAACCCGGCTATTAATTCTAATTCTCAGTGATGCGTTTTTTTATGATGGGGTGTATAAATTGTTTGGCAAAAAGAATTTAAAATGGTTAGGTGTCGTAGCAACGTTAATGATGACATTTGTACAACTTGGTGGTGCCTTAGTTACCAAAACCGGATCAGCTGATGGTTGTGGTTCTTCTTGGCCACTATGTCATGGTGCGTTGATTCCAGAATTCTTTCCTATTGATACGATTATTGAGTTAAGTCATAGAGCCGTTTCAGCTTTATCTTTATTAATGGTCTTATGGTTAGTTATCACTGCATGGAAACATATAGGCTATATTAAAGAAATTAAACCTTTATCAATCATTAGTGTTGGATTCTTATTATTGCAAGCATTAATCGGAGCTGCTGCTGTTATTTGGCAACAAAACGATTACGTTTTAGCATTACACTTTGGTATATCATTAATCAGTTTCTCATCTGTATTTTTAATAACATTGATTATTTTCTCTATAGATCAAAAATATGAAGCTGACGAATTATATATCAAAAAGCCATTAAGACGTTTAACATGGTTAATGGCAATTATCATTTATTGTGGTGTTTACACTGGTGCACTAGTGAGACATGCGGATGCAAGTTTAGCATATGGTGGTTGGCCATTGCCATTCCACGATCTTGTACCACATTCAGAACAAGATTGGGTCCAACTCACGCATCGTATCATGGCTTTTATAGTGTTTACGATTATTATGATTACTTATATTCACGCTGTTAAAAATTATCCAAATAACCGTACTGTTCATTATGGTTATACAGCTGCATTTATACTTGTTATATTACAAGTTATCACAGGTGCATTGTCTATTATGACAAATGTTAACTTGATAATCGCACTATTCCATGCATTATTTATCACTTATTTATTTGGTATGACAACATACTTTATCATGCTAATGTTACGATCAGTAAGAAGTGACAAGCAATAACAAAAAAGCAAACCGAAATTTTAATGGCACGCCCATTAAAATTTCGGTTTTTTTATATCAATATTTAAAATCAAATCTAAGACAAGTAAAAACGAGATTACACGTCAATCGTTGTGTAATCTCGTTTTATTTTAATCATTTTAATCTGTTGCTTTCTCAATTTCAATTAATAAGTCGCCTGTGGCAATTGTATCACCATTATTCACAGTTACTTGTTTAATCACACCGTCAAATGGTGCTTGAATTGTTGTTTCCATTTTCATAGCTTCAGTAATTAGCAACGGCTGGTTAGCTTTCACAGTTTCACCTACACTAACCTTGACTTCAGTTACTGAACCTGGCATTTGCGCACCGATATGACTTGGATTACTCTTATCTGCTTTTGGCTTAACGTTCGCATTTGTATGCACATTTTCGTCTTTAATGTAAATACGTCTCGCTTGACCATTCATCGCATAGTAAATCGTTCTATTACCATTTTCATCAGGTTCACTAATCGTTTCTAGTTTAATAATTAATCGTTTACCTTTATCGATTTCGATTTCTACTGTTTCACCATTACGCATTCCAAAGAAGAATGTAGGCGTATCAAGTAACGATAAGTTTCCGTATTGATTTCTAGTTTGAATATATTGTTCATATACTTTTGGATATAATACATAACTAATAATATCTTGCTCCGTAACAGGACCTTGTTGCTCTTCTTCAAGCAACTCACGGACTTTTTCAAAATCAACTGGCTCTAGATATTCACCTGGACGAGCTGTTAATGCTTCTTGGCCTTTTAAAATAACCGCTTGTAAATCTTTATTAAAACCATTTACAGGTTGTCCTATTTCACCTTTGAAGAACGACACTACTGATTCTGGGAAATCTAATTTATAACCATCTGTAATCACGGATTGTTCATCAAGATCATTTTGAACCATATAAAGTGCCATATCACCAACTACTTTAGACGATGGCGTTACTTTTACGATATCACCAAATAAGAAGTTCACTCTGCGATACATATCTTTGACTTCATCAAATCTTTCGCCTAAACCTAAACTTTTAGCTTGTTGACTTAAATTCGAATACTGTCCACCAGGCATTTCATGTTGATAAATTTCAGTATTCGGTGATTTGATATCACTTTCAAAGTCTGAATAATAAGTACGTACAGTTGACCAATAATGACTAAGTGACTCCATACCTTCAATATCAGTTCTAAGGTGACGTGGGAAGCCATTTAATGCATAATATAACGAATTAGCGCTTGGCTGACTTGTTAAACCACTCATTGAAGCAACAGCAGTATCAATGATATCGACACCAGCATCTATTGCTTGTTTGTACGTTAATAAACCATTACCACTTGTATCATGAGTGTGAAGATGGATTGGTAAATCTACAGCTGCTTTTAACTCACCAATCAATTCGTAAGCGGCTTTAGGTTTTAATAAGCCTGCCATATCTTTAATCGCTAAAATATGGAAACCTTCACGTTCTAACTCTTTAGCTAGTTTGACATAATACTCTAAAGTATAAATGTTTGACCGCTCAGGATTTAAAATGTCACCTGTATAACAAATAGTACCTTCTGAGATTTTGCCCGCTTCTTGTACTGCCTCATTGGCAACTTTCATTTGATCTACCCAGTTTAATGAATCGAAAATTCTAAAGACATCTATGCCTGCTTTAGCACTTTCTTGTACGAATTTATGAATAACATTATCAGGATAGTTTTTATAACCAACTGCGTTTGAAGCACGTAACAACATTTGGAATAATACATTTGGAATAGCTTTACGTAGACGTTCAAGTCGTTCCCATGGGTTTTCCTTCAAGAAATTATATGCCACATCAAATGTAGCACCGCCCCACATTTCTAGTGAGAAACCATCTTTAAATACATCCGCTGTTTTGGATGCGATATTAATCATATCCTTAGTTCTAACTCGTGTAGCTAATAATGATTGATGTGCATCTCTAAAAGTTGTATCTGTTAGTAAGACATCATCCTGCTTTTTAACCCATTCAGCTACACCTTTTGGACCTACTTCATCAAGCAATTGTTTTGTACCACTAAATGAAGCAATTTTACTTGAAGATACAGTTGGAATTGATGCTAATTCATAGTCTGGTTTCGGACGTTTCTCAACATTTGGGAAACCATTAATTGTTACATTACCTATATATTCTAATGTTTTAGTACCTCTATCTAGAGACGGCTGAATGTCGAAAAGTTCTGGTGTTTCTTCAATAAATTTAGTTGTGTAATCACCACTTGTGAACTTTTTATTCTTCATTACATTAATTAAGAATGGAATATTAGTTTTAACACCACGAATACGCATTTCTCGTAATGAACGTACCATTTTTTCTTCTGCTTGTTTAAATGATATCGCATGTGTAGATAATTTTACGAGTAATGAATCATAATAAGGTGATATCTCAGCACCTTGGAAACCATCTCCAGCATCAAGACGTACACCAAAGCCACCGCTTGAACGATAAGCAATGATTGTTCCAGTATCCGGCATGAAATCATTTAACGGATCTTCTGTTGTAATACGACATTGGATGGCATAGCCCAATGTTGTAATATCTTTTTGTTGCGGCATATTAATCTCTTCACCAAATAAATCGGCACCTGCTGCAACTAAAATTTGTGTCTTAACAATATCAATTCCTGTTACCATCTCTGTAATTGTATGCTCTACTTGTACACGAGGGTTAACTTCTATAAAGAAGAATTCGTCACCAGATACTAGAAACTCAACAGTACCTGCATTGACATATTTAATATTTTCCATCAATTGAATTGCAGCATCACAAATACGTTGACGTAATGTTGGTGATAATCCAACTGATGGTGCAACTTCTACAACTTTTTGATGACGACGTTGTACTGAACAATCACGTTCAAATAGGTGTACGATATTTCCATGTTCGTCACCTATAACTTGTACTTCAATATGCTTTGGATTATCAATGTATCTTTCTATGTAAACTTCACTATTACCAAATGACTTTTCTGCTTCTGATTTTGCTCTATGGAAAGCATCTTCTAATTCACTTTCTTCACGAACAATTCTCATACCTTTACCGCCGCCACCACTTGTGGCTTTAATCATTAGCGGGAAACCAGCTTCTTCTGCAAATTCTTTTGCTAATTCATATGATTTAATTGGACCGTCTGTACCAGGAATAACTGGTAAATCTGCCTTGATAGCCGTTGTACGAGCTTTAACTTTATCTCCAAACATATCTAAATGTTCTAAATGAGGACCAATAAATTTAATCCCTTCTTCTGCACAACGACGCGCAAATTGTTCATTTTCACTTAAAAATCCATAGCCAGGATGAATCGCATCCACATTCGCTTGTTTTGCTACATCAATGATACGCTCAATATTTAAATAACTTTCAGCAGGACCTAAATCACTTCCAACTAAATAGGATTCATCTGCTTTATATCTATGTAATGAACTTTTGTCTTCATTCGAATAAATTGCAACTGTGCTGATGTCTAATTCTGCTGCCGCTCTGAATATACGAATTGCAATTTCTCCACGGTTAGCAACAAGTAACTTTTTTATTTGTTTCAATAGCGATACACTCCTCAAACTATTAGAATTTTCTAACTAATTAGATAATAAAATTTTATCTTAAAGCGCTCTGTTTTGCTATAGTTATGTTTCAAATTTTCAAAATTTAACATTCTTGAGACAATTAAAACCTCCGTTTCAAAAATAATAATTTCAAAAATGATTATGCAACAACAGGTAGTTCACGTTTTTGTTGTGAAACATTTTCGATTTCTACAACTCTAAAAATTTAAAAATAAAATTGTAAAACATCAACATTTATTATCAATAGCGATAACTTTATCTTATCATCATGATTCTAATTTCGCCACCACATTTAGTGATTTTTAGTCATAAAATTTAGTTATAATTATACGTTGTTTTGTTTATAAAATTTGATAATCATGAGTAATCTCGTAATATAAAAACAAAAAGGAAGTTAAGCGTTGTTTGCTTGCCTAACTTCCGTTATTGAACTCTTCAGTCCAATTTGACAAAGAGTATAAAAATAGCCAATGTTTAGCATTGCTTAATGACAGAAGTCATCTCGTACTAAATATTGGCTAGTAATTTTTAATTAAATTGTCTTCTTATATCAACTTTTTGTTGTTGTTTCTTTCGTTGCTGGTCTACTTTGATTTGTTTACCTACAATCAGAAGTAATCCCATAGCAATACTTAAACTAATCATTGATGATCCACCAAAGCTGATAAATGGCAATGGTACACCAGTTAATGGAATTGTTGCCGAAATCCCGCCAATGTTTACAAACGTTTGGCTTCCAAAGTATGTGGCAATACCAACACACACAAGTTTATAAAAATATGATGATGTTTTATTTGCAAACTGGAAGGCACGATATACAATAAAGAACTCTAAAGTAATAACTAGCAATCCTCCGATTAAACCTAATTCTTCGCAAATAATTGCAAAAATAAAATCTGTATGTGGTTCTGGTAAATAGCCCAATTTCATTGCACTATTTCCTAATCCTTTTCCAAATAGGCCACCGTTACCTATCGCAAGCAAAGAATTGGAAATATGGTATCCAGTTCCTGATTCGAATTGGAATGGATCTGTTAGCGTACTAAATCTGGCAGTTAAATAACTTGGTAACCAACCAGCCATTAATGCAATGACAAACACTACTAAGAATCCTAGTACTGCTGGTATACCAAATCTTAGGACTTTGTTTACCCCAATTCCTGAATAAAAAATAATCGCAACTAAAATAATTAATATTAGTAATGTTTGCCCTACGTCTTTTTGTAAGAAAACTAAAAACGTACAACCTAATGCTAATACAATAGGACTTAAAATTAATTTTGGTTTACTTAATACTCTAGGCATTTTTTTACTTATCATAAATGGGATATACAATATGATTGCAATTTTTAATAACTCAGATGCCTGTAAGTTCATAAATCCTAAGTTTATCCAACTTTTAGAACCATTAATATCTTTACCGATTACTAACGTCAGTAATAATAGCGAGACGATAGTTATAATCATACCTTTTTGCACTTTAATATTACTCAGTAATTTAACATTCATTAAAAATGCAATAAAAAATACAATTATAAAACTCATTATGACATATGCTAATTGTCGGTTGTAAAAATACGTTCCTGGAACATCGATACCACCAGTCAATGTGCCTTTAGTTGCTGGAACCATACTGGCACTATATACCATCACTAATCCAATTAAACTCAATACAATATATGTAACTAATAACGGGTAATCAATAAACTTTGAGGTTTTACCAATATACCGTAAAATACTTCTAAAATTCTTCATATATTCAGTCATCCAATTCTACAATTTATACTTCAAATGATTTCGTTTTATACTTTAATTTTAAAAATCCATGTTACTTATTATATACATGACATCGTCATAATCACAAATATTAACAGGTATCTTGAGGTAATTTATAGAATATTTGTTTACTTAATATCGTGAATTGCTAAAACCCAATAAAAGTGACTGACATGTCATCAAGAAGACAACATAACAGCCACTTTAATCAGTAATTAAACTATAAATATAAAATCGGCGCAGCTCAATTGTCGATATCTCACGCCGTTTTAATATGCTTATATATTAAACCTTAAACAAGTGTAAAAGCTTCATGTAATTTTGAAAGTTCTTTCTCAAGACGTAACATAATTTGTTTGCCATCTTCGCGGTCAACTAAACCTAATTTAACAGCAAAATCAACTTCTTTTTGAAGTCCAAACATTTGTGTATCTAGTACTTCTTCATATAATGGGCATGAAGGTAATGTTAAATTATCTAGTTGAACTTTAATCAGGTGCAAGATTTCATCAGCATCTTTAGTCAATTGTTTCAAAGCTGCATTTTTCATTGTTGTTTGTTTCGCCATGACACGCTCCCCCTCTATATAAATTCTCAAGTCTTAATAAAAGTTTATCTTACTAAATATTAAAAAGCAAGTAGATTTAAAATGTGTCGTTAGCAATTTGTGTTAAAATAATGCTATATACATTGATAGGGAGTGGGAAAATGATACAAATTAAAGGAGCCGTAAAGTTTCCTATAACATTAGATAGTACGACTTGGATTTTCGATGATAGAAAAGTTAGCATCGAAGATTTAGAAAAAGGTGTATTTGATGGTTCAAAACCAATCGACTTTGAAGATAATCATGAATGGAATCGTGCTATCCTAGAAGGACAAACTAATCCGCCTACTTTAAATTCAGAAATAAAATACAAAAAACGTGCCATGTTAGAAGGTTCATTTGTCATTAATATGACACCATTTTTCAAACATTCCGAACCACATGACTCTGCAACTACTATTCGATTATCAAATGAGCATGATCATTTAGATATACCGATAGATCTATTACCCTATTTATTTTTCCAATTTGCAAAAGACGGTAAACGACTTTACAGCGATAATGGTGTAGATAGTTTTATTTACAATCAAGAAGATGGTTATTCATATCGAATCAACCATGTAACTCATATTGAGGTGATTTAATTTGAGACAAGTGCAATGCATTATCTGTGATGCAAAAGTATTTATAGATGAGCGCACAACTGAGTCTAAACGACTTAAAAACAATCCTATTCGAACATTTATGTGCGATGATTGTAAAAGTCGACTAGACACCCCTAAACAACGTGCACAACACTATCCGCTCGATTAATATCTGAATAAACAAGTTAGAAATTTGAAAATGTGAAAGCAACAGGAACTGATAGCATTTAAACACTTTTTCAAATATTATATGCCAAAAGAGAAGCTAAGCAACTTTCATCGCTCAGCTTCTCTTTTAATATGTTAAATTATTCGTTTTCTTGCATCATTTGTTTAATACGCTTTGCTTCTTTTTCACGAACATTTTTGTTTAAAATTTTCTTTCTTAAACGTATGCTTTCTGGTGTAACCTCAACAAGTTCATCATCATTAATGAATTGTAATGCTTCTTCCAATGTTAGAATACGTGGTCTATTCATTGTTTGTGTTTGGTCTTTCGTTGCAGAACGTACGTTAGTTTGATGTTTTGTTTTAGTGATGTTAACAGTTAAATCATTTTCACGATTATGTTCACCAACAATCATACCTTCATAAACTTCAGTACCAGGTTCCATGAAGTTTACACCTCTATCTTCAAGTCCTAAAATGGCATAAGTACTTGCAGAACCTTGATCCATTGAAATTAACGCACCATTACGACGACCGCCAATTTGTGCTTTAATACGTGGTCTAAATTCTTCAAATGTATGGTTAATAATACCGTAACCTCTTGTCATTGACATAAATTCAGTCGTATAACCAATCATACCACGAGCCGGTACATTAAAGATTAAACGTGTAAGTCCATTATCAGTTGTAGTCATATCAACCATTTCACCTTTACGTGCACCTAATGATTCAATAACCGCACCTGCATTTTCTTGTGGCACTTCACATTGCACACGTTCAAATGGTTCACACATTACACCATCAATTTCTTTAATAATTACTTGTGGTTTTGAAACTTGTAATTCATAACCTTCACGACGCATATTTTCAATAAGGATTGATAAATGCAATTCACCTCGACCAGCAACTACCCATGTATCTGGAGAATCTGTGTTAGATACTTTCAAAGATACATCTGTTTCTAATTGTTGATTTAAACGTTCTTGAATTTGACGCGCTGTTACAAAGTCACCTTCACGGCCAGCAAATGGTGAATTGTTAACTTTAAATGTCATTTCAAGAGTAGGCTCATCAATACGTAGAACTGGCAATGCTTCTTGATGGTCATGTGGTGTTACAGTTTCACCAACATTAATGTCTTCCATACCTGAAACAGCAATTAAATCTCCAGCTTGTGCTTCTTCAATTTCTAAACGTTTTAATCCAAAGTAACCAAAGATTTTAGTTACTCGGAAGTTTTTCACTGTACCGTCTAATTTAATTAGTGATACATTATCTCCGACACGCATTTTACCTCTGAATACACGACCAATACCAATACGTCCAACATAATCATTGTAGTCCAACAATGCTACTTGGAATTGTAATGGCTCATCACTGTTATCAATTGGAGCTGGTACATAATCAATAATTGTTTCATATAATGATTGTAAATTATCATCTTGTTTTTCAGGATCTAAGCTAGCTGTACCATTTACTGCTGAAGCATAAACAACAGGGAATTCTAATTGTTCATCGTTTGCTTCTAATTCAATAAATAAATCTAAAACTTCATCTACAACACCCTCTGGACGTGCTGATGGTTTATCAATTTTATTAACAACAACAACAGGTTTCAGATTTTGTTCTAGCGCTTTTTTAAGTACAAAACGTGTTTGAGGCATTGTACCTTCATACGCATCTACTACTAAGACAACCCCATCAACCATTTTCATAATACGTTCTACTTCTCCACCAAAGTCTGCATGTCCTGGTGTATCCAAAATATTAATACGTGTACCTTTATAATCAACAGCCGTATTTTTGGCTAGAATCGTAATTCCACGCTCTCTTTCGATATCGTTAGAGTCCATTGCACGTTCATCGACATGTTCATTTTCTCTGAATATACCAGATTGTTTTAACAACTCATCTACTAAAGTTGTTTTACCATGGTCAACGTGAGCAATAATTGCTATATTGCGGACATCTTCTCTTTTATTAGTCATATAAATAGTTTCCTTCTTTCTTAAGTAAAATCCCACTTTTAATTACAACTTTTTTATTATATCATATAATTGAGAAAAGATAAGCAAAAGGTGGGGATAGGATGAAACAAAAAAAATCTAAAAATATCTTTTGGGTATTTTCTATATTAGCTGTTATTTTCTTAGTATTATTTAGTTTTGCTGTTGGTGCATCAAATGTACCAATGATGATTTTAACATTTATATTACTCGTTGCAACCTTTGGAATTGGATTTACTACGAAGAAAAAATATCGAGAAAACGATTGGCTATAAGTTATATCGACAATAACACGCGTTGATTAAAGACCACACATGTTCATGATGAACATTTAAATGGTTTTATATTGGCGCGTGTTTTTATTATTTAAGATATAAAAACGTAATATGTCACCTAATTGTTAGGACTACATATTACGCTTTTGGTAATTATTTTGATTTTCTTTTAAATCGTTGTTCATGTAATTGTATTAACGCATCGCGATGTGGCTCTAAATATACATCGAGGATCTCTCTATGAACACCACGATTACCAACTAAAACTGAGTTTGGGCCACCAATTGTTAGCGGTTCACCTAATAAATTAGAAGCTTGACCGTCCACCTCATTTAAAATGACTAGTCCGCCAGCAAAATCCCATGGTTGAAGTCTTGGCGTCATATATGCTTCTAAATTACCTGTAGCAACTGAAACAATTTCAAGCGCTGCACTACCATATGCCCTTGCACTTCTAGAATCATTAACAATTTCTTTAAAAATCTCTCCTAGCACAGGTTTCGTCAACCAATTCGGATTGATCCCAATAATGCTTTGTCTTAGATTTGAACTGCGTAATGGTTCTAATCGCTGGTTGCCTCGAAATGCACCTTCACCGACTTTTGCATGATATAAGACATCAGCCATCACATCATATACAAATCCTGCATAAGGTTTACCATCGATATAAATACCAATTGAAATCGCGAAATTTTCTTGTTGATGAACAAAATTCAATGTACCGTCTATTGGGTCAACAACCCATACCGTACCTTTGGAAGTATCGATGTCATGACCATGCCCTTCTTCACCTAATACTTGATGATTGGGATATGTTTCTAAAATTGTATCAAAAATAAAATCTTCTGTTGCTTTATCTACATTTGTAACAAGGTCATTCGGATTTGACTTTGTTTCAATTGTTAAATTTTGCTCCATCAATTGTTTAATTCTAATTCCTGCTTCTTGAATAAGTCCTTGGGCAAATCCATAAAGTGCCATAACATCATCTCCTAACATCTTTATTATACATCAACATTTTATAAAAATAACTTCTTATGATAAAAATGAAAATACTAATTTTAATGAGAGCGTCTTAATCCGCAATTGATAAAACATATGCTACAATATTTTTAAACACTATACAGGAGGTACTCTATGACAAAATATACATTTAAACCTAAAGATTTCAAAGCGTTCAACGTAGAAGGCTTAGACGCACGAATGGAAGCTTTAAACGAATACATACGACCACAACTCCATGAATTAGGAGGATATTTTAGTGACTTCTTTACAAGTCAAACCGGTGAAACATTTTATCCTCACGTAGCAAAACATGCTAGAAGAAGTGTGAATCCTCCTAAAGATACATGGGTTGCTTTTGCTACAAGCAAACGAGGTTATAAAATGTTACCTCATTTCCAAATTGGTATGTTTGAAGATCAACTGTTTGTTATGTTTGGAATCATGCATGAAGCAAAAGATAAAGCAACACGTGCAAAAGTTTTTGAAAGAAAATTCAAAGCTATTCAACAATTACCTGATGATTATCGTGTTTGCTTAGATCATATGAAACCTGATAAACCATTTATTAAAGATTTAACGGATGATGATTTAAAAGAAGCGATACAAAGAGCCATCAATGTGAAAAAAGGTGAATTCTTTATAGCGCGTGCAATCACACCACAAGATAAAAGATTAAAAAGTGACAAAGCATTTATTGCATTTTTAGAAGAAACCTTCGATCAGTTCTTACCATTTTATTCTGCATAAATAACTTTGTTTAAATAATAGAGCACGTAATCACAGCCATGATTTCGTGCTCTTTTTTCTTACCATTAAATCGAACATTCAAAATAATAATTCATACTTTTAAAAAAATAAAATAAATTTAGGTTGACCTAAACATTTTATTAGGTTATTATATTGTCCATAAGAAGTAGAGGTGAGTCAAAATGAATAATAAACGACATTCAACAAATGAACAATTAAGTTTAGACGAAATAAACAATACAATTAAATTCGATCATCGCAGTTCAAATAAACAGAAATTTTTATCATTTCTTGGTCCTGGGTTATTAGTCGCTGTTGGTTACATGGATCCCGGAAACTGGATAACATCAATGCAAGGTGGCGCGCAATATGGCTATACTTTGCTATTCGTAATTCTTATTTCAAGTTTATCAGCAATGTTACTTCAAAGCATGACAGTGAGATTAGGAATAGCAACAGGTATGGACTTAGCTCAAATGACACGACATTATTTATCAAGACCTATTGCTATTATCTTTTGGATTATTGCAGAACTAGCAATTATCGCCACAGATATTGCTGAAGTTATTGGTAGTGCTATTGCTCTCAATCTCCTATTTAACATACCTTTAATCGTCGGTGCACTAATAACTGTACTTGATGTATTTTTACTACTATTTATAATGAAATATGGTTTTAGAAAAATTGAAGCTATTGTTGGTACATTAATTTTCACAGTGTTATTCATCTTTATATTTGAAGTCTATATTTCATCACCACAGTTGAACGCTGTGTTATATGGATTTATACCACATAGTGAAATCATTACAAATAACGGCATTCTCTATATTGCATTAGGTATTATTGGTGCAACAATTATGCCTCATAATTTGTACTTACATTCATCAATTGTACAATCTAGAACATACTCAAGACATAATAATGAAGAAAAGGCGCAAGCGATTAAATTTGCTACGATAGATTCGAACATTCAGCTATCAATCGCATTTGTAGTCAATTGCTTATTATTAGTGTTAGGAGCATCACTATTTTTCAACTCAAACGCTGACGATTTAGGTGGTTTCTATGATTTATATCATGCCTTAAAAACTGAACCTGTACTGGGTGCAACAATGGGTGCAATCATGAGTACATTATTTGCAGTTGCATTATTAGCGTCAGGTCAAAATTCAACGATTACTGGTACTTTAGCAGGACAAATTGTAATGGAAGGATTTTTAAGATTACACATACCAAATTGGTTAAGACGTTTAATTACACGTTCCCTTGCTGTCATTCCTGTTATCGTATGTTTAATCATTTTTAAGGGTAATGCAGCTAAAATTGAGCAGCTACTTGTATTCTCTCAAGTATTCTTAAGTATTGCTCTGCCGTTCTGTTTAATTCCATTACAATTAGCTACTAGTAATAAAGACTTGATGGGACCTTTCTATAATAAAACATGGGTTAATATCATTTCATGGACACTTATTATTATTCTAAGTATTTTAAATATCTATTTAATCGTTCAAACATTCCAAGAACTACAAGGTTAAAAATAAAACCATTAAAATGTTAGTTGTATCTAATAATTAACAACTTAACATATTAATGGTTTTTCTTTTGCTATGAACATATTAATGATAAATATACTCATCGTCCTTATGTGTAGTTTCTTTTGATTCTTTTTTAGAAATCAACATAATCATCACGATAATCCATAAGACAATTGCAATTAAATTAAAAGCCATCAAACTTACAATTATCGTGATAACAAAAAGTATAACCGATAATTTTCTACGCCCTTTAATACAAATTGTCGCAAATATACCATAAAGTGTTGAAATTAATAAAATAATTGCTAATGCACCTATTGTTGTCTGAAGCATATCTAAAGAAACTTTGCCACCGTTCTGAGATAATTGCTTCGCTAATTCTTCACGTTGTGATGCATTACCAGTTTTTAAAGAAAAATAGGATAGCCCCATAACTAATAAATAAATAATACTAATACTATTTGCAATCCAAGCCATGATTAATTCAGGTTTTCTATTCATCTTAAAATCCTTTCTTTGTTTAATATTTTAATAAGTATACTACGAGCCAATAGATATACGCACATTAATTTACTTGTATATTAACATATTTTTTATCTAATTTTTATAATAAACATCTGAATTCAGATTGATGGTAATTTAGCTGTATGGTAAAGAGAAATCGTCATTTAAAATTATGACACCTAAACACTTTAATTAAACGTTATCGATAATTAACCTCATATAAAAACCCAGATTAATAAGCAAAAGACCTCTACTTACTAATCTGGGTACCATCAATATTTATTCTTGCTCTTTTTTGTCCTTAACTTCACTTGAATTGCGTTCTTCAGAAATATCATTGTTGTAAATTTGACGTCGCTCTTCAAAATTCATTCGACGTTGACTAACTGCGCTAGGTTGATTTTTCCTACGTTCTTTCATTCGTTGGTTATAAGCTTTACGTTTTTCTTTTTTCTTAGCTTTAATTTCAGCTTTTTCTCTCTTTTGTTGTGCTTTCAATTCTTTTGGATCAACTTCAGGTTCTGCATAATAACCATCATCTTCAATACCTAGTTCTTCAGTACTTTTTTGTTTGTATTTAGCCTGTCTGGATAATACTGATGGTTCTTCCTCAATACGTTCATCATGATTATATTCACTTTCAACTGCACGTTTAGGAAATTGATCATATTTATCTCTTTCCTGTTCTTGATCATATACAGTGTTTGATTTATCCAATTCTTTTTCATATTTAGGCACATCATAATAATCATCTTTCGGTTGTTGACGCTCGTACACAGGTTCACGATAATCATATACCGGTTCGTTGTAACCTTCATAATATTGAGGTCCAACCAATTCAACTTTATCTTTCCTAATAAACATCATCATCGCGATAATAAAGAATAAAATCGGAATAATTAATGTAACGATAAGTAGTACTAACGGAATCGTTACAAAAGCTGATATTAAGAATAAAAAGCCTGATAAGATTCTTATATTCATAGAAATGAGAGCTAAAAACGAAATCAATAAACACACAATAAAGTATACAATAATAGCCCAAATACCATTTTGTAACCAAATAACAAATTGGGTTGTATTATAACCATTACCAGCTAATAATTGCTGGATAAATGCATTATTGTTTAATGTATTTTCAAGATTAGCAATCGATGTGTTATTACTAAACGAAACAAGCGCTATAAACATCGTAATGACGGTAAGCACTAATAACATAACCCAACAAAGCCAACCTAGAACTTTTTCAGTTAATCTACTTACTGGACGTTTAATTTGAGTAAATTGTTCTCCAGTCATTCGTTACAACTCCTTATAGTACTTATCCAGTTATTATAACTAAATATACAGTAAATAACTACTATTTATGTTTTTATTTTAGTGACATTTTGAAATTCAAAAAGTTTTCGTTATATTCGCTTAAAACTTCTTGTCCTAAATCTTTATACACTTCAAGTCGTTTTTGTTCTTCCTTTGTAGGATAGAAACGATGGTCGTCTTTAATCTCTTTAGGCAACAATTGTCGAGCAGCCTTGTTTGGCGTTGCATAGCCTACGAATTCAGTATTTTGCTTGTTATTTTTAGCATCTAATAAAAAATTCATAAATTTATATGCACCCTCTTTATTTTGTGCCGTTTTCGGAATTACCATATTGTCGAACCATAAATTCGATCCTTCTTTAGGAATAACATAGTTATATTTATCCCCTTCTTGCACTAGAGGTGCTGCAACACCACTCCAAACAACCGCAATGTTACCTTCATTTTGTTCAAGCATCATGGTAATTTCATCACCTACGACACCTCTTACTTGTGGTGCTAATTTAGTTAAATCTCGCTCTGCTTCTTTTAAATGGTGCGAATTACGGTCATTAAGATTATACCCAAGTTTATTCAAACTCATGCCTATAATCTCTCTAGCACCGTCAACTAGTAAAATTTGGTTTTTAAATTTAGGATTATACAATGACTTCCAACTATCAAATGATTCATTTGGATACTTTTCTTTATTATATAAAATACCTACAGTTCCAAAGAAATAAGGTAAAGAATATTTATTGCCTTTATCAAATGACATATTCATATAATCTGAATCTAAATTTTTAATATTAGGTACTTTATTATGATCTATTGGTAACAATAAATGATCTCTTTTCAATTTTTGAACTGTATATTCACTAGGAAAAGCAACATCATAATGTGTACCGCCATTGCGAATTTTGGCTTCCATCGCTTCGTTTGAATCGAAAGTTTCATAAACGACCTGTATGCCCGTTTCTTTTTCAAATTTCTTAATTAACTCTGGATCAATATATTCGCCCCAATTGTATACGTAAATTTTTTGATTTGTATGCACTTGTTCTTTAGATTTAAACCAATGACTTAAAGTAAGACAAAGCATACCCACAACTAATGCACCTATAATGAGTTGTAAAAAACGTTTCATTATTTTACACCTCGCTTGATTAGTTTTTTCTTATTTATCACGTATTGAATCAAATAATATCCTAGTATTCCTAATACAATAACAGCAAACAATAATGTTGAAATCGCATTAATTTCCATACTAATTCCTTTTCTCGCCATAGCATAAACTTCAACTGATAACACACTAAAGCCATTACCAGTAACGAAGAAACTTACTGTGAAATCGTCTAGTGAATAAGTTAAAGCCATAAAGAACCCTCCTATAATAGAAGGTAAAATATTAGGAATAATAATGTTGCTTAATAATTGTGGTTCAGTCGCTCCTAAATCTCTTGCAGCATTTAACATATTATTATTCATTTCATACAGTTGTGGTAAGACGATAATCACAACTATAGGTATGCAAAATGCAATATGAGATATTAGAACTGTCCAAAATCCTAAACCAAGACCAGTAAAATGGCCAATCGTTGTAAACATAATTAAGAATGATGCGCCTATGACAACGTCGGATGATACCATCAAGACATTATTCAATGTTAGTAAAGTTACTTTAAACTTTTTATTTCTTAAATAATAAATAGCAATGGCACCAAATGTACCAATAACTGTAGAAATTGAGGCTGCTAAAAGTGCTACAGCTATCGTATTAAAAATGACCGACATTAAATGATCATTTTGAAATAATGATTGATAATGCTCTAATGTAAAATGTTCAAAGTGAATCATATTACCAGCCGAATTGAATGAATAAAACATTAAAAAGAATATTGGGATGTATAAAATCGCTAAAAGTATCCCGATATACAGTTTTCCATACCATTTCATATGACTCACCCTCTCCCATTAGATGATTTTGTAATGATTAAAATGAATGCCATAAATACAATTAAGAATAAAGCTATAGTTGATCCCATACCATAATTTTGAATTGTTAAAAATTGCTCCTCTATTGCCGTACCTATATTTATGACTTTATTACCTGCAATTAATCTTGTAATCATAAATAATGAAAGTGATGGAATAAAGGTTACTTGAATCCCAGTCATAACACCTTCTTTTGTTAACGGCATGATTACTTTTCTAAAAGTATAGAAAGGACTAGCACCTAAATCACTTGAGGCCTGCAATAAATTATTAGGAATTGCTTTCATGCTATTAAATATAGGTAAAATCATAAATGGTATATAAATATAACTTGCCACTACTAAAAACGCACCAGTTGTAAATAATAAATTGAATGATGGTAAATTAAATAAGTGGAAAAATTGATTAATCACGCCATCGTGACTTAATAAACCTATAAAAGCATATGTCTTTAACAATAAATTTATCCATGTTGGAATAATCATTATCATTAATAAGATATTTTGAAATTTCGAGCGAGTAATATAATAGGCAGCTGGATAACTGATAGCCAACGTAATAATTGTTATTAAAGCGGCATATAAAATTGAATATGCAAACATTTTTAAATATTTTGTAGTAAAAATTTGTTGATAATTCGTGAAACTAAAATGTCCATTGATATCTAAAAATGAAAAATAAATGAGTAATACAACTGGTACAATAATAAATATAACCATCCATAATAAATACGGGATTAAGAGAAATTTATTAGTATTACGCATTGTCTACTTCCTCATAGCTTTCAATACGTTTATCAAACTCTTCTTCTGTTTCTCCAGGAACCATAATATGAATGGCTTCAGGATCAAAATAAAGACCAACTTCACTGCCTACTTCAGCTTTTTTAGTCGTTTGTATTACCCATTCATAACCTTTATTGTCTATACAACATATTTCATAGTGGACCCCTCTAAATAACATAGAATCAACAGTTGCTTTAAATAATCCTTCTTCTGCTTTGATTAATGATATATCTTCTGGTCGAATAACGACTTCTACTTTTTTATTTTCAGGAATACCCATATCGACACATTCGAAATCTTGCCCATAAATATTCACGACATAATCTCTAACCATGCGCCCTTCAACAATATTAGATTCTCCAATAAAATCAGCTACAAATCGATTCACTGGTTCGTCATATATATCTGTTGGTGTACCAAATTGTTGAATTTTCCCATCTTTTAATACAAAAAGAAAGTCACTTAGTGCTAACGCTTCTTCTTGATCATGTGTTACAAATATAAATGTAATACCTAATCTAGATTGCAATTCCCTTAATTCATATTGCATATCAGTACGCAATTTCAAATCTAATGCGGATAAAGATTCATCTAACAATAATATTTCTGGTTCATTTACGATAGCACGTGCAATTGCAACACGTTGCTTTTGTCCGCCACTCATTTCATTAATATTTCTTTTTTCATAACCTGAAAGCTTAACTAATTTTAATGCCTCAGTTACTTTTTGATCAATTTCGGTTTTTGATAATTTTTTTAATTTCAAACCGAAAGCGATATTATCATAGACGTTTAAGTGTGGAAATAATGCATAATCTTGAAAGACTGTATTCACTTTACGTTTATTTGGTGGTAAATTACCAATTGGTTTGTTTTGATAAATCACTTCACCACTATCAGGATATTCAAACCCTGCAATTAATTTTAAAATTGTTGTTTTACCACAACCTGAAGGACCTAATAATGTATAAAAGTATCCTGATTCAATATCAATATCTATGTCATCTAAGATATTAAGATCATCATAGCTTTTACTAACTGATTTTAATGATAATAACGGTTCCAAATAAGATCCCCCCTATAAATATGAAGCTGTCGCTACAATAAGTATTCGTGTTTCATTGTTTGATTCATTTGACAAACGATGATTATCTCGTGCTTTAAAATACAAAACGTCTTCTTCTTGTGCTTGATATATCTCTTTGCCTAAATTAAGTGTTATCTGACCTGACATACAATAAATAAACGTATCAGACTCTGATGGATTAAAGTTTTTATATGATGCGCCAGGCTTTAATGTTAGTATTAATGGTTCCATATCATATTCATTAGACTTTGATACTAACCAATTTAATATATAACCTTCATCATACTCATCATAAATAACTTGTTCTTCCTTCTTGTATAATACTTTTTCATTTTCACTGTCTTTAAAAAATTCACTTGGCGTCGTTCCTAACACCTCTATAATATTTAAGAAAGTTTCCATACTTGGCGACGCATGTTCACTTTCTATTTGTGAAATGTAGCCTTTCGATAAGTCTGTACGTTCAGCAAGTTCTTCTTGCGTTAAATTTTTAATTCTTCTAAGATTTTTAATTTTATTACCTATGTTCATTTATTTTTCCACCTAAAAAAGCTATATTAAGTTTACTTTTATCAAACATTTTGTTTAACACTTGATAAAGGTATCAAAATATAGCTTTATTAGCAATATTTTTAAAGAAAAAATCCTATTAAATTGTGTTAATTTCGAACGAATTATTTTTTAGCTGTTACTCTTTGTTCTTCAGAGTGAGTTTTTACATCTTGAACTGCTTTGTAACTATTATAGCCACTACTTTTTTCGAAAGTATTAAAAATTTGTTTTTCCTCTGCTTTAGCAGGCACAATTTCTTTAAATCTTTTATATGCATCCATAAAGTCTCCTGCCGTCACGCCGGATTCATAATACTTCTCTACATGATTAAAGAAATTTATCACTGAAATCATCTCTTCATTACTCCAGTCTAAATCAATTGGATACTCATATTCCATTGTTGAACCCTCCATTTCAATTCTTTTGTTAGCATCGCTAGTATAACATGCATGTCACATGTTAACGATATCTCAAATCAATTTCCTTACACTACTTTACCTAAAACAAAAAAGCCGTAGCATATGCTACAGCTTTTTAATGACTGAATCTTTATAGATAATCAGTTATTACATTGTATGGATTGGGTATCCGATAGCTTTTTCAGCTGCTTCCATAGTCATCTCACCTAATGTTGGATGTGCATGGATTGTTAATGCGATATCTTCAGCATTCATACCAGCTTCAATTGCTAAACCTAATTCAGAGATAATATCTGATGCACCAGTACCAACTACTTGAGCACCGATTAAAGTATCATCTTCTTTAAGTGTAATAAGTTTAACAAATCCGTTAGTATCGTCTAATGATAATGCACGACCATTTGCTGCATATGGGAATTTAGAAGCTTTAATTGCTAAACCTTCTTCTTTAGCTTGCGCTTCTGAATAACCAACTGTAGCTAATTCAGGTTCAGTAAAGCATACTGCTGGCATACCAATGTAATCAACTTCAGCAGCTTGACCATCAATTGCTTCAGCAGCAACTTTAGCTTCATAGCTAGCTTTGTGAGCAAGTGGTAAACCTGGAACGATATCACCAATTGCATAGATATTGCTGATAGACGTACGGCTTTGTTTATCAACTTCTAATAATCCACGGTCAGCGAATTTAACACCTAATTCTTCTAGGCCTAATTCGTCTGTGTTTGGACGACGACCTACAGTTACTAATACATAATCAGCTTCGATTGTTTTCTCTTCGCCTTTAGCTTCATAAGTGACTTTAACTCCGTTATCTGTTTCTTCAGCTGATTTAGCCATAGCTTCAGTAACGATTTCAACACCTTTTTCTTTCATACCTTTTTTAACAGGTTGTGTCATTTGTTTTTCGAAGCCACCTAAGATATCTTTAGCACCTTCAAGGATTGTTACTTCTGAACCAAAGTTAGCAAATGCTGTACCTAATTCTGATCCAATATATCCTCCACCAACTACAACTAATTTACCTGGTACTTCTTGTAAGTTTAAAGCACCTGTTGAGTCGATAACACGTTTACCGAATTTGAAATTAGGAATTTCAATTGGTCTTGAACCTGTTGCAATGATTGCATTTTTAAAGTTGTATGTTTGTGCGCTCTTTTCGTCCATAACACGTAAGCTATTGTTATCTACGAAATATGCTTCACCTTTAACGATGTTTACTTTGTTACCTTTAAGTAAGCCTTCAACACCACCAGTTAATTTATTAACAACTGATGATTTGAATTCTTGAACTTTTTGGAAGTTTAAAGAAACACTTTCAGCAATAACACCTAAGTTTTCAGAATGTTGTGCTTCAACAAAACGGTGAGAAGCATGTAGTAATGCTTTTGAAGGAATACATCCTACGTTTAAGCAAACACCACCAAGATTACCTTTCTCAACGATTGTTACTTTTTGTCCTAATTGAGCTGCACGGATTGCAGCAACGTATCCACCAGGACCTGCTCCGATTACTATAGTATCTGTTTCAATTGGAAAATCTCCAACTACCATGTTTTACCCCTCCATTAATAATAATTCTGGATTATTTAATAAACGTTTAATGTGATTCATTGCATTTTGGCCAGTTGCACCATCAATTTGTCTGTGGTCAAAGCTTAATGATAATGCTAATACTGGTGCTGCAACAATTTCTCCATCTTTAACGATAGGTTTTTGAGCAATACGGCCAATTCCTAAGATTGCTACTTCTGGGTGATTGATAACTGGAGTGAACCATTGTCCACCAGCTGAACCGATATTACTGATTGTGCATGTTGCACCTTTCATTTCATCGGCTGTTAATTTACCATCACGTGCTTTAACAGCTAATTCGTTAATTTCATCAGAAATTTGGAAAATAGATTTACGGTCAGCATGTTTCACTACAGGTACTAATAAACCTCTATCAGTGTCCGCCGCAATACCGATATTCCAGTAATGTTTATGCACAATTTCACCAGCTTCTTCATTGAATGAAGTATTAAGTGCTGGGTATTTTTTCAATGCAGAAACAAGTGCTTTAACAACATATGGTAAGAACGTTAACTTAGTACCTTGTTCAGCTGCGATTTCTTTAAATTTCTTACGGTGATCCCATAATGCTTGAACATCAATTTCATCCATTAATGTTACATGAGGTGCAGTATGCTTAGAGTTAACCATTGCTTTCGCAATTGCTCTACGCATAGCAGGGATTTTTTCAGTTGTTTCTGGGAAGTCGCCTTCTAATGATACTGCTGCAGGTGCTGCAGGAGTTTCAGCAACTTCTTCATTTGAAGCTGAAGCAGCTGATTCATTTGAAGCTGTTGGTGCACCACCATTTAAGTATGCATCTACATCTTCTTTTGTAATACGACCATTTTTACCAGATCCTGAAACTGCTTTAATGTTAACACCTTTTTCACGTGCGTATTTACGTACTGAAGGCATTGCTTTAACAGTTCTGTTTTCATCTACTTCTTCAGTTTGAGTAGCTACAGGTGTTTGCTCTGCTGGCGCTTCCTCTTTCGCAGGTTCTTCTTTAGATGATGAATCATCATCATGACCTTTAAATTGCATATCTTCTGCATCAGGTGCATCGATTTTAACAATAACGTCACCAACTACAGCTACTGTACCTTCTTCTACCATAACTTCTTCAACAGTACCAGATACTGGTGATGGGATTTCTACTACTGATTTATCGTTTTGTACCTCAGCTAAAACATCGTCTTCTTCAATAGTATCTCCAGCTTTAACAAACCATTTTACAATTTCACCTTCGTGGATACCTTCCCCGATATCGGGTAATCTAAATTCAAATGCCACGTTTTTGCCCTCCTAAGATTTCGTAAATTAAACATTTCATTTTAATCAATGAGACTAAAATACGCTAACTTCGTTAACTTTTAAAATGTATTAAAATTCTAAAGTTTCTTTTGCTTTTTCGATGATGTCATTTTTGTTTGGTAACCAAACATTTTCAGCTTGAGTGAATGGATAAATTGTATCTGCTGCTGCAACTCTTCCAATAGGTGCTTCTAATGAAAGGATTGCACGTTCACTTAATTCAGCTACAACTGCTGCACCAACACCAGCTTGACGTTGAGCTTCTTGAACTACAACTGCACGACCAGTTTTTTCAACTGAAGCTACAATTGTGTCAACATCGATTGGTTGAACAGTACGTAAGTCAATTACTTCAACAGAATAACCATCTTTTTCAAGTTCTTCTGCAGCTTTCATTGATTCTTGAACCATTGCACCGTATGTGATGATTGAAATGTCATTACCTTCTTTTTTCACATTAGCCTTACCAATGTCAATTGTATATTCTTCTTCAGGTACTTCTTCACGGAATGAACGATACAATTTCATATGCTCTAAGTATACGACTGGGTCATTACTTCTAATAGAAGAAATTAATAAACCTTTCGCATCGTATGGGCCTGAAGGAATAACAACCTTTAGACCTGGAGATTGAGCTAAAATACCTTCTAAGTTGTCTGCGTGCAATTCAGGTGTGTGTACGCCACCACCAAATGGGCTACGAATTGTTACAGGTGCAGTTTTAGTACCGCCTGAACGGAAACGAGTACGTGCAATTTGTCCAGCAATCGCATCAAATACTTCAAATACGAAACCTAAGAATTGTACTTCCATAACCGGACGGAATCCTTCAACTGCAAGACCCATTGCTAAACCACCAATACCTGATTCAGCTAAAGGTGTATCGAATACTCTATCTTCACCAAATTCTTTTTGTAGTCCTTCAGTAACACGGAAAACACCGCCGTTAACACCAACGTCTTCACCAAAAATTAAAACATCTTGGTCATTTTTAAGTTCAGTTTTAAGCGCATCATTAATCGCTTGAACCATTGTCATTTGTGCCATGGCTTACTTCGACTCCTTCTCTTTGTAAATTTCATATTGTTCTGCTAAGTTTTGAGGCATATCTTCATACATAATTTCCATTAGAGAAGTAACAGTTTGTTTTTCAGTGTTATCAGCCTCTTTAATTGCTGCTTTAATATCAGCTTTTGCACGTTCAATAACTTCATTTTCTTTGTTTTCATTCCATAAACCTTTGTTTTCAAGGAATTTACGGAAACGCACTAATGGGTCTTTTTTCTCCCATTCAGCATCTTCGTCTGAAGTTCTGTAACGAGTTGGATCGTCACCAGCCATTGTATGAGGACCGTAACGATATGTCATAGTTTCAATTAATGTTGGACCTTCACCTGCAACAGCGCGGTCACGTGCTTCTTTAGTTGCTTGATATACAGCTAACGCATCCATACCATCAACTTGGATACCAGGAATACCTACAGCAATTGCTTTTTGAGCTAATGTTTCAGCAGCAGTTTGCTTGCTTCTTGGTGTTGAAATTGCATAGTTATTGTTTTGAATAACGAAAATTGCAGGTGCTTTATAAGCTGCTGCAAAGTTAATACCTTCGTAGAAATCACCTTGTGAAGAACCACCGTCACCAGTGTAAGTGATTGCAACTGCATTTTTACCACGTTTTTTAAGTGCAAATGCAACGCCAGCAGTTTGAATGTATTGTGCACCGATAATAATTTGTGGGCTTAATGCATTAACACCTTCAGGGAATTGATTCCCTTTGAAGTGACCTCTTGAGAATAAGAAAGCTTCAGTTAATGGTAAACCATGCCAAATAATTTGAGGAACATCTCTGTATCCTGGTAAAATGTAATCTTCTTTTTCTAAAGCGTATTGTGACGCTAATTGTGATGCTTCTTGACCAGCAGTTGGTGCATAGAAACCTAAACGTCCTTGTCTGTTTAATGAGATAGAACGTTGATCAAGGATACGAGTCCATACCATTCTTTCCATTAATTCTACTAATTGTTCATCCGTAAGATCAGGTACTAAGTCTTCATTTACGACGTTACCATTCTCATCCAAAATTTGAACCATTTCAAATTTCGATTGAGTATCATTTAAAACTTTTACTGCATCGAATTGGGCTTGTAACTTAGGAGCCATTCAATTCACCATACCTTTCCCATAATTGTATAGAAATTCATTTTATCCTTACTAATTGTACCACAAATAAATGGGACTGTTAAACCATTTGAAAAAGTTCTGTTTTAATAAAAAAAGATACAGATAACAGGAACTGTATTAGTTGTTTCCTACCATCTGTATCATATTAATTATTTAAATTGATCAACGTCTTGCTTTTCTTTACCAACCTTATTTAGTACTTTCGTATACTTATCTGATACTTCTTTTAACTTTTTATAGTTCTGTTCTATTGCTTTTGATTTTTCATTAACACCTTGTTGTGTCGCATCATTTTGATTTAAATATTTAAATAATGTTTTTTCTGAGTTTACAGCCTTTTTATATGCTTTCGCGTAATCACTGTGCAACTTATATTTTTCTTTTAATACATCATCTAATTGTTTTACTTCTTTACGTTTAACATCATTATCAATATTATCAACGTGACTTTTTGCTTTCTTAAAGTCTTGTTCAGACTTCTTAATTGCGTCTTCTTCTTTTTCAAATTCCTTTAGACGATCATCGGCATTTTTAATTAAGTCTTTTACTGCTTTACCGCGAACTGCTGTATCTTTACTATTGACATCTTCAGTTAATTTTTTCTTTTTCTCATCTAATTCAGCAATTTTCTTACCAACAGTTTTAATTGGTTCTTCATCGTCTTTAATTTTATCCACTTGCTTTAAATATGCCTTAATTTCTTTTTTATCCGTAGTACATCCTGCAAGCAAGACACTAGATGCTAATACTACTGCGATTGTTTTTCCAAATTTCATTACTTGTACCTCCACTTGCTATTTAAATTAAATGATAAATAAAATCTGCTTGGAAATCAATTTTAAACAATTACTTTATACATCTTCATTACTAAGTATATCTGTTGACAGTTACGTCATTTATAATATAATTTTTAAAGTCAAGATGATAAATAAATTTCTAAAGTATCATTGCTTGAAATCAACACTTTAATCATTTTTTTAAGCAATTAGCATATCTGAAAATTTACATATACTATCTAAAATAAACATTGGCAGTAGTTGGTTAACTTTGTACATATTTACACATAAAAATGTATGAGTATCTTAACAACCTTTTTACTGTCATTCAACTAAAACAAATTAAAATAAGGAAGGTGCAATATATGTTAACAATGAAAGACATCATTAGAGATGGTCATCCAACTTTGCGTCAAAAAGCAGCTGAGCTAGAATTACCATTAACTAAAGAAGAAAAAGAAACATTAATCGCCATGAGAGAGTTTTTAGTAAATAGTCAAGATGAGGAAATCGCGAAACGATACGGTTTACGTTCAGGTGTTGGTTTGGCTGCTCCTCAAATCAATATTTCTAAACGTATGATTGCTGTTTTAATACCAGATGATGGCAGTGGCAAATCTTATGACTATATGCTTGTGAACCCCAAAATTGTAAGTCATAGCGTTCAAGAAGCCTATTTACCAACTGGTGAAGGTTGCCTTAGTGTCGATGATAATGTTGCTGGTCTAGTTCATCGCCATAATAGAATTACAATTAAAGCCAAAGACATCGAAGGTAATGATATACAATTACGTCTAAAAGGATATCCAGCAATTGTTTTCCAACATGAAATTGACCATTTAAATGGTGTAATGTTCTATGATCACATTGACAAAGATCACCCATTACAACCACATACAGATGCTGTAGAAGTTTAAAACACATTTTTACTAACTATCAAAGCTTAGGATAAATATGATGTCCTAAGCTTTTTCTTGTACAACTTTTTCAAATAGACAACAGTTAAATATATTCACCTTTCTACCAAACTTTTTATCCCCTCATTTAAACTTTATCGTTTCATATAAAATCCTTTAATTCTTTCTTAACATTAATTTATAATCTCTACATTTATTTTAATAAACAGAACTACACATTTATTCGAAATACTTAGATTTCTAGTGAGATAAACTGCTTTATTTATTATCATTCATCATGTAAAATAAGATTTAACTGAAATTTTAGTGTTATTTCACTAATTTTTTAAAATGAACGACATGATGAACCTAGTTATTAACCGAATCGTTATTAAGTTACATTATAGAGATGATTGGAATGAATTTATCGATATATACTCCAATACGATTTTACTAGGGTTAACAATAAATTAAACAAACATTCTTAGGAGGAATTTTTAACATGGCAGTATTTAAAGTTTTTTATCAACATAACAGAGACGAGGTAATTGTGCGTGAAAATACACAATCACTTTATGTTGAAGCTCAAACAGAAGAACAAGTACGTCGTTACTTGAAAGATCGTAATTTTAATATTGAATTTATCACTAAATTAGAGGGCGCACATTTAGATTACGAAAAAGAAAACTCAGAACACTTTAATGTGGAGATTGCTAAATAATGAAACAATTACATCCAAATGAAGTAGGTGTATATGCACTTGGAGGTCTAGGTGAAATCGGTAAAAATACTTATGCAGTTGAGTATAAAGACGAAATTGTCATTATCGATGCAGGTATCAAATTCCCTGATGATAACTTATTAGGGATTGATTATGTTATACCTGACTACACATATCTAGTTCAAAACCAAGATAAAATTGTTGGCCTATTTATAACACATGGTCACGAAGACCATATAGGCGGTGTGCCCTTCCTATTAAAACAACTTAATATACCTATTTATGGTGGTCCTTTAGCATTAGGTTTAATCCGTAATAAACTTGAAGAACATCATTTATTACGTACTGCTAAACTAAATGAAATCAATGAGGACAGTGTGATTAAATCTAAGCACTTTACGATTTCTTTCTACTTAACTACGCATAGTATTCCTGAAACTTATGGCGTCATCGTAGATACACCTGAAGGAAAAGTAGTTCATACCGGTGACTTTAAATTTGATTTTACACCTGTAGGCAAACCAGCAAACATTGCTAAAATGGCTCAATTAGGCGAAGAAGGCGTTCTATGTTTACTTTCAGACTCAACAAATTCACTTGTGCCTGATTTTACTTTAAGCGAACGTGAAGTTGGTCAAAACGTAGATAAGATCTTCCGTAATTGTAAAGGTCGTATTATATTCGCTACCTTCGCTTCTAATATTTACCGAGTTCAACAAGCAGTTGAAGCTGCTATCAAAAATAACCGTAAAATTGTTACGTTCGGTCGTTCGATGGAAAACAATATTAAAATCGGTATGGAACTTGGTTATATTAAAGCACCACCTGAAACATTTATTGAACCTAATAAAATTAATACCGTACCGAAGCATGAGTTATTGATACTATGTACTGGTTCTCAAGGTGAACCAATGGCAGCATTATCTAGAATTGCTAATGGTACGCATAAGCAAATTAAAATTATACCTGAAGATACCGTTGTATTTAGTTCATCACCTATCCCAGGTAATACAAAAAGTATTAACAGAACGATTAATTCCTTGTATAAAGCTGGTGCAGATGTTATCCACAGCAAGATTTCTAACATCCATACTTCAGGGCATGGTTCTCAAGGTGATCAACAATTAATGCTTCGATTAATCAAGCCGAAATATTTCTTACCAATTCATGGTGAATACCGTA
Source organism: Staphylococcus sp. HMSC062H10 (assembly GCF_001836945.1). Lineage (NCBI taxonomy): Bacteria > Bacillati > Bacillota > Bacilli > Caryophanales > Staphylococcaceae > Staphylococcus > Staphylococcus sp. HMSC062H10. The sequence continues at coordinate 633 of NZ_KV830972.1, read as the reverse complement.
TGTTAAAAGCACATGGTGAGACTGGTGTTGAATGCGGCGTTGAAGAAGATAATGTCTTCATCTTTGATATCGGAGATGTCTTAGCTTTAACACACGATTCAGCACGTAAAGCTGGTCGCATTCCATCTGGTAATGTACTTGTTGATGGTAGTGGTATCGGTGATATTGGTAATGTTGTAATAAGAGACCGTAAGCTATTATCTGAAGAAGGTTTAGTTATCGTTGTTGTTAGTATTGATTTTAATACAAATAAATTACTTTCTGGTCCAGACATTATTTCTCGAGGATTTGTATATATGAGAGAATCAGGACAATTAATTTATGATGCACAACGCAAAATCAAAACTGATGTTATTAGTAAGTTAAATCAAAATAAAGATATTCAATGGCATCAGATTAAATCTTCTATCATTGAAACATTACAACCTTATTTATTTGAAAAAACAGCTAGAAAACCAATGATTTTACCAGTCATTATGAAGGTAAATGAACAAAAAGAATCAAACAATAAATAATCAAAAAGCTACTAACTTTGAAGTGAAGTTTTAATTAAACTCACCACACATTGTTAGTAGCTTTTTCTTTATATATGATGAGCTTGAGACATAAATCAATGTTCAATGCTCTACAAAG